>JAFRRE010000156.1 GCA_017428285.1 Bacteroidales bacterium
CGTGGCCGCTCTGGAACAGGGCGCCAAGTTCGAGGAGCTGCAGGGCACCATCCAGAACGACATTCTGAAAGAGTTCATGGTACGTAACACCTACATCTACCCGCCGGAACACTCCATGCGCATCATCGCCGACATCTTCGAGTTCACCTCGCAGAACATGCCGAAGTTCAACAGCATCTCCATCTCGGGTTACCACATGCAGGAAGCCGGTGCCACCTCCGACATCGAGATGGCCTACACCTTGGCCGACGGTTGGGACTACCTCCGCACGGGTGTCAAGGCTGGCTTGGACATCGACGCCTTCGCGCCGCGTCTGTCCTTCTTCTGGTGCTCGGGCATGAACCACTTCATGGAGATTGCCAAGATGCGTGCCGCCCGTATGATTTGGGCCAAGATCGTGAAGACCTTCAACCCGAAGAACAGCAAGTCGCTGGCCCTGCGTACCCACACGCAAACCTCGGGCTGGTCGCTCACCGAGCAAGACCCGTTCAACAACGTGGCGCGTACCTGCATCGAGGCCATGGGTGCCGCTTTGGGTCACACCCAGTCGCTGCACACCAATGCCTTGGATGAGGCCATCGCCCTGCCCACCGACTTCAGCGCCCGTATCGCCCGTAACACCCAGATCTATATCCAGGAAGAGACCAACATCTGCCGCGTCGTTGACCCGTGGGCTGGCTCCTATTATGTGGAGAGTCTCACCCGCGACCTCTACGAGCGTGCTTGGGGTCACATCCAAGAGGTGGAAGCCATGGGTGGCATGGCCAAGGCCATCGAGACGGGTCTGCCGAAGATGCGTATCGAAGAGGCTGCTGCCCGCAAGCAGGCCAAGATTGACTCGGGCCGCGAGACCATTGTCGGTATCAACAAGTACCGCCTCGACCACGAGGATCCCATCGAGACCTTGGAAGTCGACAACACCGCTGTGCGTGAGTCGCAAATCAAGCGCTTGAAGGAGCTTCGCGCCAACCGCAACGAGGCCGATGTGCAGCGTTGTCTCGAAGCCATCACCAAGTGTGCCGAGACGGGCGAGGGCAACTTGCTTGCCTTGGCCGTCGAAGCCGCCAAGTGCCGCGCTTCCTTGGGTGAGATTTCGATGGCTTGCGAGAAAGTCGCCGGTCGTTACAAAGCAGTAATCCGTTCAATTTCAGGAGTATATTCTATGGAAACGAAAAACGATGCAAGATTCGAGGAAGCCTGCCGCAAGGCCGACGAATTCGCCAAGATGGAAGGCCGTCGTCCGCGTATCATGATTGCCAAGATGGGTCAGGACGGTCACGACCGTGGCGCCAAGGTGGTGGCCACCGGTTATGCCGACATCGGCTTCGACGTCGACATGGGTCCCTTGTTCCAGACGCCTGCCGAGGCTGCCAAGCAAGCCGTGGAGAACGACGTCCACATCCTGGGCGTGAGTTCGCTGGCTGCCGGTCACAAGACCCTCGTGCCGCAGGTCATCGAGGAGCTGGAGAAGCTCGGTCGTCCTGACATCATGGTCACCGTGGGTGGCGTGATTCCCGCGCAGGACTACCAGTTCCTCTATGATGCTGGTGCTGTGGCCATTTTCGGTCCTGGTACGGTCATCAGCGATTCAGCCATCAAGATGCTGGATCTGCTGATTGCAGCACGCAAACAATAACATTGTAGGGCTGTCACATTGTGGCAACCGCTGTAATTATGTCGTAAACAGCGGCTGCCGTGGTACGACAGCCCTACAGCCCTGAATCCCGTCACTATTGGCGGGATTTCTCATTACAACCATCGCAAAACAATAAATGTAAGTGTTTATGAAACAGAATATTAAATGTTTATTTTGTGCCATATTGATTTTTGTTTTAGGTGGTGTATGTGCTTTTTTTGGGAGGCGTTTGATTCATCACAATACGAGACAAAATCAAAATGACATCAGAATCAAAAATCCTCCCGTTCTAGTAGAACTTAAAGAAACCAATTTGCCTATCGTTCTGATAAGCACTGATGGGAAGCAGAATCAGATCACTCGTGAAAACAGCGTTTTGGCTAAAATGTGTATCATTTTCAATGGTGATGATGAGCTTAATTATGCTGATACTGTAAGTCATCGAGGCCAACATGTGGAATATGAAGGGAATACTTATATCCATATCCGAGGGGCGACTAGTACTGAAGTAGCCAAGAAGTCCTATTCGCTTCATTTGGTAACGGGCAGCGATGGGAAAGGGGAGAAACACGCTTTGTTTGGCTGGAAAAAGTCAAGCAAATGGTGTTTGTTGGCCGAACATAAGGATGGTTCGTTGATGCGTGATGCGCTGACCTATGATTTGGCACGTCCTTATTTTGATTTTGTACCGCATGTGCGCCATTGTGAGTTGGTGATGGATGGTGTGTATCAAGGGGTTTACTTGATTGCAGAAAAAGCGAGTAGGGATCGTTTGGGCATTAAAAAGTCTGATGAGAATGATGCTTTTTGTTCAGGCGGGTTTTTGGTTGAGAAAAACAGAGGTGAAACACTCAGATCAAAATATCCTGCTCGGGATATTTCCGGGAATGCCTTGGATTCGGAAGGGCTTAGGTTTGAGGTGGGTTATCCCAACAACCCTTCCAATGAGCAATTGGAATACATTCAAACAGATTTTGGCCGCATGGAGGATGCTATAGCAACAGGCATGTATTCTGAATATTCGAAACATATAGATGTTTTGTCTTTTGCAAGTTATCATCTTTTGCAGGAGTTTACGAACAATCCTGATGGATTTGTCGTGAGCCAAAAGATTTATAAATCGCATGTCGATACTGTCTATAAATTGGCGATTTGGGATTTTGATGTTTGTTATGGAATTAGTGTTTCACGTGACGGATGGTACACCAACATATTGAGAACTAAGTCAAAATCATACCAGGATGAAAGACCTTTCTGGTGGGAGCGTTTGGCACAAGACACCGTGTACCGCGGGATAATGAAGAATAGATGGGAACAATTCAGGGAAGGGGAATTCAAAACTATCGTCATAGAGAAAAAAATAGACTCTCTGCAACACCTTTTGACCGTTCACCATGCAGTTGAACGTAATGCAAAAGCTTGGAAAATCTCAGAGGAATCAAATCCGTTAACACGACCTCATCAATTTGATGAATGTGTCAATTATATTCGAAGTTGGATCATTTGTAGGGTGGACTATCTGGATTCGGTCATATTGGGCATTCCAAACAATACCGCAAAGTGTGATAGTGCATGTATGGAAATAGGACGTGTGATTTTGTTCAAAAAATAAGCTATGGGAGACGTATTGTTATGAAGCCTGCGATTATCATTCCAGCCTATAATAGGCCAGATTCTTTACAGCGTTTGTTGTCGTTTATTGATGCGGCTTCATTTATCTATGATGATATACCTTTGGTGATTAGTGTTGATGGAGGCGGTGACATAAAAGTTGTCGAATTAGCCAATAGTTTTGAATGGAAATATGGGCAAAAAGAAGTTGTGGTACACGACCAGCATTTAGGGCTTAGGAATCATATTATTTCATGCGGGGATTTATGCTATAGATTTGGGTCTATCATAATGTTAGAAGACGATTTAATAGTTGGCCCCGATTTTTATAATTTTGCTGTTCAAGCAGTTAATGAATATGATAAGGATCCTAGTATAGCCGGAGTGTCTCTTTATGCGTATCGTAATAATGAGAATGTGTCTTTGCTCCCATTTTCTCCTATAGATAATGGTTGTGATGTTTTTTTCATGCAAGTTCCTAGTTCATGGGGGCAAGCATGGACGCAGACACAATGGGATAGGTTTAGGAATTATTATTCTTCTTGTTCAGAAGTGACGTCTAAAGATAGGTTGCCATCGAATGTTATACGGTGGCCAGAATCGTCATGGAAAAAATACTTTTTTAAGTATATTGTAGAGAAAGATTTGTACTTTGTGTATCCTTATGTTTCCCATACTTCCAATTGGGGAGATGTCGGAACGCATTTTCATTATGAAAACGCTGTGACATTTTTTAGAGTCCAACTGGCGCTTTCAAAAAACATAAAGTATCGATTCCCACCCTTCTCTAAACAAGGTGTCGTTTATGATGCTTTTTTTGAAATATTGCCGGAATATTTGAGAAGACAAGGGTTTGCTGCAACATCTGATTTCGGAGTGGATTTGTACGGAGCAAAAGACTTGTCTTTATACCGTCAAAAAATGTTTCTTTCGTCCAAATACTGTAATAAGGCAATTACCCAGTTTGGAATAGAACTATTCCCCATTGAGCATAATGTATTGTTTGGCGTTCCTGGTTCAGAGATTTCTTTTGCCGATAGTACTAGTTTTGTGTCACCTCCTCAAGATTTTATTGAAAAAATGTTCACTTTACAACATCAAAAAGCCTATGATTGTGGATGTGTGAAAGGGGAATTGTCAATAACGCAATCGGTTTCATATAGATTGGGTCATTTTCTTACAAGTCCAATTAGGAAGTTGAAGAGAATCAAGAGGTGATACCATAATGAAGAAATAAAAATGAAATTATCGATAATAACAGTCAATCTGAATAACAAAAACGGTCTCCAAAAGACCATCGACAGCGTTGTGTCACAAACTTTCAAGGACTTTGAGTGGATTGTGATTGACGGAGGAAGCATTGATGGTAGTCGAGAACTGATTGAGCAGTATGCCGACCATTTCGCCTATTGGGTGAGCGAGCCGGACAAGGGGGTGTATAATGCTATGAACAAAGGCATTAGAGTGGCAAAAGGGGATTATTTGCAGTTCTTGAATAGTGGGGATTGGCTGTGGAATGAAACAGCATTGGAGAGATGTTTCTCACATGGGTTTACGGCGGATATTGCTTATGCAGATTTATATATTTTTAGAGAGAATGGTTTTGAAGAAAGGTGCTATTCTGATCATCTCTCTTTAAGGTTTTTTTATAAGACTACAGTGTGCCATAATTCGACTTTTATTAAAAGATTACCATTGGCTAATGAGTTGTATGATGAAAGCTTAAAGATAGTTTCGGATTGGAAGTTCTTTTTGATACAGTTTATTAATAACAAGTCTTTCGAGCATATTAATGAATTCGTAATAGCGTTCGATAAGTCAGGGATGAGTTCAGTTTATAAAGAATTATATAAACAAGAAAGAAGTGAGGTGGTGGAAAGAATATTACCATCTTGGGCATTGCAATGCAATAGGGAAATGGATGAGATGGAGGATTTGTTGAATTTGTATCAGGTGAAGAAGGTGCTGGAGCTTGGAAATAAGAGAAAACTGTATCATAAAATGATAACAGGTTGCTTGATGTTTATTGGGTTCATTGATAGTGTCTTTACTCGAAAGAATAAGAAATGAGTAAGAGCATCAAAAAAGAGGATGACCACATTTTTTGGTCACCCTCTTTTTTGGTTATTTCAATGTCTTCAACCATTTCCACTGGAAGATCAACATATAGAACACGCCAATGGTGATAGCCGCATCGGCAAAATTAAATATGGGTCGGAAGAAGATGAAATGCCCGTCAGGGCCGAAGAAGAAATTGGGCAACCATGTGGCGTTTTCCTTGGCCACATCGATGATGGGGAAATAGAGCATATCGACTACGCGCCCGTGCAGCCAGCCCGCATAGCCGCCACCGTCGGGGAAGAGGGTCGCGACTTTGGTGAAGGTGCTTTCGCTGAAGATGCGCCCGTAGAACACGCTGTCGATGATGTTGCCCATGGCACCTGCCGTGATGAGGGCAATACCAAACAGCACACCGAATTTAGTGCCTTTCTTTGCCTGACGGATCAAAATCCAGAACAAGATCACGATGGCCACGATCCTGAAAAGGCTCAAGGCGAGCTTCCACAATCCGCCGCCACCAAACCAACCAAAGGCCATGCCGTTGTTCTCGACAAACAACAAGTTGAACCAGCTCCCGATGACCGAAATCTCTTGGTTCAAGGTCATACTTGTCTTCACCCAAATCTTGAGGATTTGGTCGAAGAGCAGTACAAGAAAAATCACCACAAACGACCAGATGAGGCCGCGGCTACCTTGTTTTTTCACTTTTTCTTCAGTTTAGCGTCCAAACAACGGGTGGTGATGGGCACGCAACGCAGTCTCTCTTTTGGAATGAGTTTGCCAGTCTCGCAGCACACGCCATAGGTCTTGTTCTCGATGCGCATCAGCGCGAGTTCGAGGTTATGGATGTACTTCTCTTGACGGGCCACGAGCTTGGCATTTTCTTCTTTTTGTGCCACGGCATAGCCGTCTTCCAGCACCTTGAAGGTGGGGGCGGTGTCGTCAGTGCTGTGCTCGCCGCCAGAGAGGTTGGCCTGCAAGGTCTCCAGATTGGTTTTTGCTTGGTCAAGCTTTTCGAGTATCAATTCTTTGAATTCCTCAAGGTCTTCATCGGAATAGCGCACTTGGGGTTCTTTCTTGTTAGTGTCCATAGTCGTATAGTTAATCAGTTAATCAGTTAATCAGTTAATCAGAGGCTTTCAGCTTTCAGCAATCAGCTATCAGCTTGCGTGTTGCTGAGCTGATAGCTGACTGCTGATGGCTTATAGCTTTTTCTGTATCTTCAATTTCACATTAACACCTTCCACCAATTCCTCGGCTTCCACGCCTTCAAGCGCGTCCACCTTATTAATCGTGGCCAGGGTCTCGGTGCAGATGTAGTCGCCGAACTTTTCGACGGCGGCATCGGTCTTTTCGTTCTTTTCGATGAGCAGCTCGATGCGGTCGGTGACTTCGAAGCCACCGGTCTTGCGGAGGTTCTGAACACGGTTCACAATCTCGCGGGCGAGACCTTCTTGCATCAGTTCATCGGTGATAGTCATGTCGAGTGCCACGGTGAGGTCGTCTTGTGAGGTGACGGCCCAGCCGGGGATGTCTTGCGTAGAGATGAGAGCATCTTCGAGGGTCAGTTCGACATCGACACCGTCCACATTGAGGTGGGTGCCGTTGTTCTTTTCGAACTGGTGGATTTCCTCTTGGCTCATGTTGGTGAAGTAGGCCTGGATTTGCTTCATCTGCTTGCCGTACTTCTTGCCCAAGGTCTTGAAGTTGGGCTTCACGTTCTTTACCAGAATGTTGTTGTCGGGCGAGAGGAACTCGATCTCCTTGATGTTGACCTCGCTCTTGATGAGGTGCGACACCTTCTCGAGTTGCGTCTTCATGTTCTCGTCCTTGACAGGAATCATAATCTTTGACAGGGGCTGACGCACACGGATGTTGGCTTTCTTACGCAACGAGAGTACCAGCGAAGACACGAGTTGTGCCATCTCCATGCGTTCCTCCAAAGCCTTGTCGATGAAGGTTGTGTTGGCGACCGGGAAGTCGGTCAAATGCACCGATTCAGCGGCATTGCGGCCTGTGACATTATTCAGGTCGCGGTAGAGCTGTTCGCTGAAGAACGGCGCGATGGGCGACATGAGGCGTGCTACGGTCTCAAGGCAAGTGTAGAGGGTTTGGTAGGCCGACAATTTGTCTTGGTTGTCTTCGCTCTTCCAGAAACGACGGCGCGAGAGGCGCACATACCAGTTGCTGAGGTGTGCATCCACGAACTCGCTGATGGCGCGACCCGCACGGGTGGGTTCATAGCTCTGATAGGCGTTATCGACTTCGAGGATGAGGGAGTTGAGCTCCGAAAGGATCCAACGGTCGATTTCGGGACGTTCCTTGATGTCGATGTCGGCTTCTTTGTAGTCGAACTTGTCGATGTTGGCGTACAGGGCGAAGAAGGCGTATGTGTTGTAAAGAGTGCCGAAGAACTTGCGGCGCACCTCGTCGACGCCAGCCTCGTCAAACTTCAAGTTGTCCCATGGCTGCGAGTTGGTGATCATGTACCAACGCACGGCATCGGCACCGAATTTCTCGATGGCGCCAAACGGGTCGACGGCATTGCCTAAGCGTTTCGACATCTTGTTGCCGTTCTTGTCGAGCACCAAGCCGTTGGAGATGACGTTCTTATAGGCAACGCTGTCGAAGCACATCGTGGCGATGGCATGCAGGGTGAAGAACCAGCCACGGGTTTGGTCGACGCCCTCGGCGATGAAGTCGGCGGGGAAGGGGAGTGGTTGTCCTTCGGTCTTCAGTCTTCCGTCCTCTGTCTTCTCACCCATGTAGTGGTATTGGGCGTAAGGCATGGCGCCGCTGTCGAACCACACGTCGATGAGGTCGGGCTCGCGCATCATCTTCTTGCCAGTGGGCGAGACCAGCACCACGCCGTCGATATACGGGCGGTGGAGGTCGAACTTGGTATAGTCTTCAGAGGCATACGGATTCTCGGTCATGAATCCTGCCTTGATGGATTTCTCGATTTCGTTGCGGAGTTCTTCGACGCTGCCGATGCAGATCTCTTCTTTGCCGTCCTCGGTGCGCCAAATGGGCAATGGAGTGCCCCAGTAACGCGAGCGCGACAGGTTCCAGTCGACGAGGTTCTCCAACCAGTTGCCGAAACGGCCGCTACCCGTGGCCTCAGGCTTCCAGTTGATGGTCTTGTTGAGTTCGATCATGCGGTCCTTGAGAGCCGTGGTCTTGATGAACCAGCTGTCGAGGGGATAGTAGAGCACAGGCTTGTCAGTGCGCCAGCAGTGCGGGTAGTTGTGCGTATGTTTCTCGCTCTTGAAGAGCTTGCCTTCTTCTTTCAGCATCACCACGATGTCGACATCCAACGACTTGTCTTTCTCGGTCTTGGTGGGGTCGTAGGCGTTCTTCACGAACTGTCCGGCGTAGGGGCGATAGGCTTCCACATTCATGTAGTTCTTGACAAACTCAGGATCGAGGTCTTCGATGCGGAAGAACTTACCCGTGCGGTCGACCATAGGTTGTGCCTTGCCGTCCTTGTCGATCATCTGCAAAGGCGGGATGCCAGCGGCTGCAGCAACGCGCTTGTCGTCGGCACCGAAAGTCGGGGCGATGTGGACAATGCCCGTACCGTCTTCGGTGGTGACGTAGTCGCCAGGGATGATGCGGAAGGCGCCTTCGCCAGGGTTGACCCAAGGAATCAGCTGTTCGTATTCGAGGCCAACCAGTTCGCTACCTTTCACGGTGCCCAGTACCTCGTAAGGTAGTTTCTTGTCGCCGACTTTCCAGTCCTCAAAACTGGGCTTCTCTTCTTCGGTGGGGAAGAAAGAGGCCATCAGCGGCTTGCCGAGGATGAGGTAAGTAGGTTCGCCCGAAACGGGATTGACCGAGCGGACAAGGTTATATTCGATGTTCGGACCAACGCACAAGGCGGTATTGCTCGGCAGAGTCCAAGGGGTAGTGGTCCAGGCAATGACTTGCACTTGACCAAAGGGAACATCAACGCCAAAAGGCAACTTCGTGAACTTGCTCTGTTGCGCTTTCAGGCGGAACAAAGCCACGCAAGTCAAATCCTTCACATCGCGGTAGCAACCAGGCATGTTCAGTTCGTGCGAGCTGAGGCCTGTGCCGGCAGCGGGCGAATAGGGCTGGATGGTGTAGCCTTTGTAGAGCAGGCCTTTGTTATAGAGGTCTTTCAGAAGGAACCACAAGGTCTCGATGTAGTCGTTGGTGAAGGTGATATAGGGGTCGTTGAGGTTGACCCAGTAGCCCATCTTGCGGGTGAGGTCGTCCCACATGTCCTTGTATTTCATCACCTCCTCGCGGCAGGCGCGGTTGTAGTCATCGACGCTGATCTTCTTGCCGATGTCTTCCTTCGTGATGCCAAGTTTCTTCTCCACGCCGAGTTCGACGGGCAGGCCGTGGGTGTCCCAACCGGCTTTACGCACCACATGTTTGCCTTTCAGGGTTTGGTAGCGGCACACCACATCTTTGATGGAGCGGGCCATCACATGGTGGATGCCTGGGGTGCCATTGGCACTCGGCGGACCTTCGAAGAAAACGAAAGCGTTATCTTTATCACGGTTATCCAAACTCTTCTGGAAGGTGTTGTCGGCTTCCCAAAACTTACGGATTTCATCGGCTGTCTCGGTGAGATTCAGCTGTTTATATTCCTTGTAGTTGTTTTTCATAATACGAAAAGTATCCTAAATCGAGGTGCAAAAATACAAAATATTTTGCATACTCCTACAGATAATCTTTTGAGACTATTTCTTTGCAGTGTTCCCGAACGAATTCGAGGATTTCCAAACCATGTTTTTTGGGTATTCTAATGCTCTCTCCGACAATGAGCATGTCATCGATGGAAGGCTTGCCGTTTCCGTTGACGGATGTGGCATGTTCGCCGTGGTAGCCTTCAGGGACAGGTGTCAAGTCGTAGGCGGGTGCCAGATGCCAATGGCCTTCAAGGCAGATGAAGCTGAAGTTCTTGGCATGGTCGTCTTTGTTATCAGTGAACACGTTGAAGGCCATAAGTCGGAACATAGCTTCTACCTGTTTTGGGTCTTGGGTCAGAAAACCAGTGAGGTGCAGTAGGGTCTTGTAATCCAGTTTCGGGAAGTCGATGGATTCGTTGAGCAGGGCTCCGGCAGTGGCCACATGAAGGCGTTCGCCATTTTGGATGTCGAATCGTCGTGTGGCAAAATATTTTCCCTCAAACAACTTGAAATCAGGTACTTCGATACCACATTGGCGAGCGATTTCGTTGTATTGATATTCCTTTAAGCCCAAGTCCTTCGGGTCGTAGGTATGCCTGAATTTCACCAACCAATCGCCATCCTTGTCATGGTAGAGGCATTTGGGTCGACAGCCGCCTGAGTTGCCGCTGTTGTAATAGAGGAGCGCTGCATCTTTTTCGTTTTTTTCGGCGAGGACTTCCAAAGCTAATTGTTGCAGATGGTCGAACGACAGTTTTTCATCTGTTCTATCCATCTTGGTTTCAGGCTCGTAGCACAAGGCTCCCATCCCAGAACTACCGACTATGCTCAGTCGTTGCAAAGGGTTCAGTTGCGATTCATCAATGCCTTGCTGGCGCAACATCCTGTTGAGCAAATAGCGTCCGTAACCGTCGGGGAGGCTGTCTTCGAAGATACCGAAATTGCCCCAAAAAGGTCGTTCAGAAGCGATGAACAAGTCCGATTTCAAAGGCAAATCCAAGGGCGAAATGGAAAAGCCTGTGGCTAGCCATTCCTTGTTGTAACGGAACACGCAGCGTTTTCCGTCAGGGGTCATAGTCAGTTCGCCGACTGTTTTCCCGTGGTATTTGACATAGAGTTTACTGATGGAATTCATTTCTTCCGCGTTTTCTGTTCTTGTTTTTGTTGATGGTGTCTAATTCTTCCATAGTTGTATAGACGGGCTCAGCCAATAGCGACTTTAGCGCATCAGTATAGCCTAAGGCCTTGGCCAAGGCTATGAAACCGATTAATGAAATGCTATGCTGTTGCTCAAACTTGGCAATAGTGGGAGCAGGCACGCCGCTCATCATCGAAAGGGCACTGCGCGAGAGGCCTTTCTCCAATCTGCGATGCTTGACATTCTCTGATAGGTGTGCAGCGAGTTCATCCGCAGTGTCCATATTGAAGTCGTAAAGTAAAGGCATACTATTGTATCTATAAATATAAAAAATCGTAAATAATGAATAATATTATATTCGATGGCAAAGATACAATTAATTAGAGAATGGGTGCTAGAAATGTGAAAAAAAACTATTTGGAGGTTCCCTACGGGAATGGAGTGAAGCATAAAGTTGCAAGCGGCGGCCTATTGCGGTTTTCTGTTAGTAACTGTCTCAAGCCGCCGATAACAACGAATCAATTATTCTATTCCCGATGGGAATCTATACTTCCCTTTCCGCGCAAAACACGGCCAAATCGCGCAGCGCAGCAGTGGCTTCCGAAGGGGCAAAGCCTTCCAAGGCCTTCAAGGTCTTTTCGTAGTAAATGGGTAACAAGGCTTTGGCTTGTTCTATGTTCTCTCCGTCAAGGAGGTCGTCGCGGAGCTGGAAAAGGATGCCGAAATTCAGGCCAAAGTCGGATATCTGCTGGACTTGTTCGGGTGTTGCATCCACCGAAAGGGCCCCCGCCGCGCAGCACGAGCGCATCAGCATGGCGGTCTTGCGGGTGATGATGTCCAAATAGTCGAGGTCCCTGAGCTTGTCGAAGGGCCGACCTATAGAAGATTCAACCTTTTTGTCCCGGCCCTTCGACAAGCTCAGGGACCTTGTACTCTGCATCAATTCCCCTTCGCTCATGGCGGCAGTCGTGCTGAGCATCTCCTGCAGGATGGCATGGTCACCTGGGTTGGCAAGGAGCAGCATGGCTTTGGCTAGGAGGTAATCGCCTGCCAGCACCGCCGAAAGGTTGCCGAACTTGGCCTTCACGGAGCTTTTGCCACGACGTTCGTCCGCATTATCCACCACATCGTCATGAATCAACGTCGCGCTGTGGATTATCTCCACGAAGGTGGCTGCACGCAACGTTTGTTCATTGACCTCGCCAAAAAGTTTCGCGCTGAGCAGCACCAAAATGGGTCGCAGGCGTTTGCCTCTTGAATCAAGCACATACTGCATGATGCTGTCCATCGGCTCGGTTTCGGCATGCAAAGTCTTTTCGAAAAAGGCTTCAAATTGTGCCAATTCAGCGGCGATAGAGGGTATGATGTCGGTCATTTTTTTCACAGCTGCAAAA
The DNA here is from genome assembly GCA_017428285.1 of Bacteroidales bacterium. The sequence goes on from JAFRRE010000156.1 coordinate 12,505, forward strand.
ATAGAGATTTTTTGCACGATATTTGCAGAATCTTCGTTATTGTTTGTAAACGCTTGAACTATGAAACGCACTGGAATCATCATCGCGACTGTGGCCTTGGTGGCCGTCGGCCTGTTGGCATTTGCAACGCCAAACAAGAACCCCGACACCCCAGATTCGCCTAAAAAACCAAAAAACAACTACGAGACTATGTGGAAAACAGTAAAGGAAAACCTTGAGAAAGACCTGCCGGAATCGGCTGAAAAAGAACTGAATGCCATTGAGGAGAAGGCCTCGAAAGACAAAAACCAAACCCAATTGCTGAAGGCTTGGCTTTATCGGCAGAATATCATGCAGATTACCGTCGAGGAAGACCCCGACCAGGCATTCATCCAGTATATTGAGACCAAAGTAGGACAGTTGGATGAGGCGCATGATGCCTTGCTGCATGAGGAAATCGCCAAGGCATACGCCAATTACTTGGAAGGCAACGAATGGCGCATCAATGAGAACTTGCCTATCGATGGTGACATTTCAAAAGTGGAGATGAAATACTGGGACAAGGAGAGCTTCAAAACGCGTATCAACCAATATTACAGCGAAGCCTTAAAGCCCGTTGAAGCTTTGAAAAAGGCAAAGACAGAGGATTTTATGGCCTTGTATGAAAACAAGCACAATAACGAGGAGTATATTGAATATGAGGCTTCGCTCTTCGAGTTTATGTTTCACCGTGTGGCCAACTACTATCAAGAACAAGCCGATGCCGATGATGTGGAAGGCGAAACCGAGGCTTGGTGGCTGCCCGCCAAGGACTTCGTGAAGGCAGACCTTGGCGCGACTGACAATCCGCTCAACAAATGTTTGAAAATCTATCAAGACCTCATCGCCTACAACCTCAAGGAAAAGAACGAGGATGTGTTGATCTACAACGACTTCAAGCGTTTCGGTTTTGTGAATGGCATTTTGCAAAAAGATGTCCAATACCAAGCCGCGATGGAGGACCTGAAGGCGCAGCACAAGGACAATCCGCTCTCCGCCGAAATCACCTCATTGATTGCGCGCAATATGATGAACCAATATGAGAGCAACAGCGAAGACAGTTCTTATTTTGATAACTATAAAAAGGCCAAAGCGATGTGCGAGGAAGCCATTGCCAAGTTCCCGAAGTCGCAGGGCGCGAAGAACTGCCAGAGCCTCATCAAGCGCATCGAGGAGCCGCAAATTGACTTGAGTTTGAACCAAGTGCAGTTGCCCAATGAGGTCATCCCCGCCGTCTTGGAATACCGCAACACGACTGCACCTTATTATAGAATAGTGAAGGTCAGCGAGAAAGAGCTGAAGAAGTTGAACGACATGGACAAAGAAGACCAGCTGAAGGAACTGAACAAAAAGAGCGCCGTTGCCGAACAGGAACTCAGTTTGGCCGCAGAGACAGACTACCGCCATCACAGCACCCTGATAGCCTTGCCCGCGTTGGAATGTGGCTTCTACTTTCTGACCGCCACTACTGCAAAAGACATCAAGAGCAAGGATAAGACGTTGATGCTCACTTTCCAAGTTTCCAGCTTGGGATTCATCACTGATACGAAGGATGACAAGATGACTGTGGTGGCCGTTGACCGCAAAACAGGGAATACCGTGGAAGGCGTCACTGTGGAGGTATATCGCCGCGAGTGGGACTATAAAGCCCGTGAATACAAGACCATCATCATTGCTACACCGAAAACCGACCGCAACGGCAGGGTAGATGTGACCAACACGGGCAACGACTCTTTCAATATCAACCTTCGAAAAGACAATGACAACTTACTGTCGATCAACTATTTTCACCTTTATGAACGTTCCAAAAACAATAACGAATTTTATAGCACGAGATTTTTCACTGACCGCGCCATCTATCGACCTGGGCAGACCGTCTACTTCCAAGGCATCACTACGCGTCGTCAAGGTGAGGATTTAAGCCTTGTTCACAATTACAACGAGAACGTTTTCTTCCGCGATGCCAATTGGCAGGAAATCAGTTCGGCAAGATTTACCACTGATGAATACGGCTCATTCAGCGGCTCCTTTGTCATTCCTACCGACCGACTGAACGGCGTGTTCCATCTCAACGCCAACCAAGGCAGCACCACCATCCGCGTGGAGGAATACAAGCGCCCGACTTTTGAGGTTACTTTTGAGCGGCCAAAAGAGCAATATAAACTTAACCAAGAAGTCACAGTACACGGTGACGTGAAAGCCTACGCTGGTTTTGGCTTGGATGATGTGGAATACAGCTACCGTGTCATCCGCAAAACTTCCTTCCCTTGGCGTTGCTGGTGGTGGTGGTACCCGACCGTTGAGGACGAACAAATCACCTATGGCAAGGCCCGCACCGATGAAAATGGCAAGTTCGCCGTCACCTTCAACCTGAAGCCTTCTAAGACCATCGCGCCCGAGAAACAGCCTATGTTCACCTACGAAATTGAGGTGACCGCCACGAGCAAGCAGGGCGAGACCCACGCCAACACCTATAGCATCCGCGCAGGCTACAACGAAATCGCCATCAGCACGGATTTGCCTTCGGAGGTGGAAAAAACGGACATTGGCAAATACCAAATCAGCGTGAGCAACCTCAGTTGGCAGCCCGCCAAGAGCCGCATTATGCGCAAGATTTACCGCTATGAAGATGCTGCTAAGATCAACTATTTCGAGGCAATGGGACATTCGGAAAAGCTGGATAGGCAGATGTTGAGTGATGCTGAGTTGGAGAGACTGTTCCCTGAATATAGCTTTTATGATAACCAAGCCGGCCCTTCGACCCTTCGACGGGCTCAGGGCTCGGGGACCTTGGTTGATGAATCAGAAATCACCGTTGACGATAAAGCCAAGTTCTACGAAGGCAAGGTCTTGGAACCTGGAAAATATGTGGTGGAACTGACAAGTTTGGATGACCCCTTGGCGAAGATCTCGCGACAATTCACCGTGTTTGAGAACAGCTCCAAGAAACTGCCTTACACAATGATGGAATGGGCCCACCAAGACAAGTCAACGGCGCACCCTGGCGATGAGATTCAACTCAACCTCGGCAGCTCGGCCAAAAATGTGGACATCTGGGTGCAATTGCTCCACGGCGATGAAATCCGTATGGACAAGAAAATCACCGTCAGCAACAGTGTGCAGACCATATCTTATAAGGTGACCGAAAACGATCGTGGTGGCCTCTCATGGCGTTATGCCTTCGTGAAGGAAAACAGCTTCAACACCGACCGCTTGGGCGTTTCCGTACCGTTCGACAACTACGATTTGGACGTGAAACTCGCTACTGTGCGCGACAAGCTTAGTCCTGGAGCGGAAGAGACCTGGGAGGTAACCGTCAGCGACTACAAGAAAAAGCCTTTGGAGGCTGCTTTGCTTGCTGGAATGTATGATGCATCGTTGGATGAGTTTGAACGCAATCACTGGTGGTTCAATATGTCGCCTTCGGACACTTATACCAATGGTTTTGGAACTGATGGCCACGGCTTCGCTTCATCCAACACGGGCTTGGAATACTTCTATTTCGCCGAACTCTTCAATTTCAGCTTGCCCTCCGATGCACCTTTCTTCGATTTCGGATATGGCTACGGTGGTCGCCGCTTCAGAAAAGGGGGCCGTGTGCTTTATGATGTTGTGGAAGAATATGCTATGCCAATGCCCGCCAAGTCGGGAGCTGTGCTGCAAAAGAACGCTGTCGCTTCTGCCGATGGTGCCGATGCAATGGCTGAGGATGAAGAGATGGTTGAAATAAAGAAACAGGAATCCCCGTATCCTAATGAAACGGGAGGACAAGATGAAAAGCCCAAAGAACCCGCTGAACCCACCCTTCGCGAGAACTTTAACGAAACGGCTTTCTTCTTCCCGCAACTGCGCACGAATGCCGATGGCAGCGCGACCTTCAGCTTCACCATGCCTGATGCCCTCACGCGTTGGCGCCTGATGCTGATGGCCTACACCAAGGATCGTAAGACGGGCATCAAGGACTATACCTTCACTTCTTCCAAACCTGTCATGATCATGGCTGACATGCCGCGCTATATGTACGACAACGACGAACTGTGGTTTGTGGCCAATGTCATCAATACGGGCGATGAGGCGGTAACCCCGAAGGCGAAACTTGAAATCTTTGATGCGGGTACGATGAAGCCTGTAAATTTGATTGTTATGGACGGCCCTTCGACAGGCCCTTCGACAAGCTCAGGGACCAACTCAGGGACCTGCACGATACCAATGGAGACCATCCAACCCGGTCGCAGCAAGGAAGTGCGCTGGAAGGTGAAAGGACAATATGATTTGAGCCTTTTGGCCTTCCGCTTCACGGCCTACGCAGGCCAGTTCAGTGATGCCGAGCAGCACCTCCTGCCCGTGTTAAGCAGCGAAATCTTCATGACGCAAACCCTGCCCATCACGGTGAAGGCCGAGACCGAGCAGACCTTCGACTTTGAGGCCATCGCCAACCCCGAAAGCCACGAACGCGACTACAGTCTGACGCTCAACTTCAGCACCAACCCAGTGTGGTACGCTGTGCAAGCCCTACCTTATTTGGCCAACATCAGCACCGATCGCGCAGAGACCGCCTTCTATGTGTTCTACGCCAACACGCTCTCGTCTTATATCGCCGACCACATCCCGAACCTCTTGAACTACATCAAGAAATGGCAAATCGAGACGCCCGATGCCCTGCTCTCGCAACTCGAGAAAGACCAAGACCTGAAGGCCATCATGCTGCAAGAGACGCCATGGGTGCTTGATGCCAAGAGCGAGACCGAGCAGCGTAGCCGCATTGCCACCTTGTTTGAGGTGAATACCATGCGCGGACAGCAAACACACGCTTTGCAACTGATACAACAGAAGCAGAAATACAACGGCGGCTGGCCTTGGATGGACGGCATGCCCGAGAGTCCATACATCAGCACCTATATTTTGAGCGGTTTCGGCAAGTTGCAGAAGATGGGTGCGTGGAGCTCGTTGAGCCGTGCCGACCAAAACACAGCGCAAAGCATCTGCGACAAGGCAGTGCGTTACATTGAGTATGACGTGGCCGAGACTTACCGCTATATGAAAGCCCACAGCAAAGGCAAGGATTGGCCTATCGGCTCCAGCACTTTGAATGAGCTCTATGCCTTGAGTTTCTTCAAGGAGCAGAATTCCGACAGGGACTTCGCCAAGGCCAAGGATTATTACCTCAAGAGTCTTGACAAGGAGTGGACTTCGTTCAACTTCAACCAACGCTCGAAGGGTGCATTGGTGCTCTACCGCAACGGCAACGAAAAGACCGCCAAGCTGATGATCCAGAGCTTCAAAGAGTGTGCCCAAAAGAACGAGCAAATTGGCATGTACTGGCCGAAGAAATACTTCTCGTTCGAGTCGCACATTGCCACCCACGCCAACATCATGGCTGCCTTTGCCGAAATTGACCAAGACCAGGAGATGATTGACCAATTGCGCGTATGGCTGCTCACTCAAAAACAAACCAACAAATGGGAGAACTCAGCCTCCACCGCCGATGCCATCTATGCCCTGCTGATGCGTGGCAGCGACTGGTTCGCCGAGGGCAAGGAAGTGACGTTGCGTTTTGGTAATATGTCCATCAATACCGAAGGCGGCGTGGCCGGCACGGGCTTCATCCAACGCCGCTGGAACGCCAACGAGGTGACCTCGGACATGCGTCAACTCACCGTCAACAACCCAACCCCGCACTTAGTCTGGGGCGGCTTGTTCCGCCAGTATTTCGTCCCGATCGACGAGGTCAAGAGCGACGAGTCGGGCTTCACCATCAAGCGCGAATTGTTTGTGGAGACGGTGACGGATAAGGGCAAGAAGTTGGTACCAGTGGGGACGGCCCTTCGACAGGCTCAGGGACCTGAAAAAGCTAAGGTCGTTGAGCCCGTCGAAACGCCGACCCTAAAAGTTGGTGATAAGCTCACCGTGAAGATCACCTTCACCAACCAGCAGGACATGAGTTTCGTCTTTGTCAAAGACCTCCGTGCTGCCGGTTTCGAGCCGATTGAGCAGATCTCGCGCTACGAGTACAACGACCGCATGAGCTATTACCAGAGCAACACCGATACCGACATGGAATTCTTCATCGAGTTCCTGCCCAAAGGCACGCATCAGCTGGAGTACACCATGTTCGTGACCAAGGAAGGCTACTTGAACAACGGCTACGCCTTGATACAGTGCCAGTATGCGCCGGAGTTCAGCGCTTATTCGGATGGGATGAAGGTGAAGGTGGGCGAGTAAGGGGTGTGTCGGAGACACACACTCCTATTTACCCCATACGTAGTGTGGGGTAGTGGCGAGCTGTCGCCCGACCGCGTGTCGGAGACACGCTTCTGTGGATGATGTCCTAGACCCCACACTGCATGTGGGGTAAATGGAATAACGTGCCTCTGGCACGTCATGTTTTACTGAACAACAAGCTTTACCGTCTGTCCCCAGCCACCATCGTGCTTGATGCGAAGCAAATAAAACCCTTTGGTAAGGCCTTGAAGCGCTAACTCATACTGCTGGGCTCCTTCGCCAAAAGCGGCAGTATCGCTTTGCAGCAACTGCCCTTGCAGCGAATACAACTCAAACTGAACTTGGCCTTGTGCAGGGTTGAAGAAATGCACCTGAGCCAAATCCTTTGCGGGGTTAGGCGCCACGCTGGCATAAAGGCTTTGCGCTTCGTTATCCTCTAAGCCGAGATGCGCATCCACCGCGATCTTCATCGTTACAGGCAAGTGGTCGGAACAATCGAATAAGGCTTCAAGTACATCCGATGGCACTGAGGTGTTACCATTGAAAACTATGTCGTGGTTGAAGTGATTGCCATCATTGCCAACAGCCTTGTAGGAGCCTTGCACGTAACGCAAATGGTTATAACTAAAAGCAATTTCATCAGCCATCAGAATGAAGTCAAACCTATCATCAAGTCCGCCACCTGAAGGACAATCACCTACATCAGTCAAATAGTGAGTGGATTGGGTGTGAAATTTGGCAAATTGGATGTTTTCGTTCCATTCGCCCACCCCGCCCACATTGGCCAAAGGATCCATGAAGCAAATGCTGGGATTGCTATAAGTTTGGGTGAGCAGGCGATAGCCACTCTCACTGGCGCCATACATATTGAAATCGCCCATAATCAGCACGTTGTCGTTAGGATAGTACTGGTTGACATGGTCCATGGCTACCTGCATCAAGGCGCGACGCTGGCCTTCGTAGCCCATTCCCGCTTTGGGGTGAGCCACGATGCAAACGAGTTTGACGGTGTCGCCAGCAGTCAAGCTGGGTGTCTTCAGATAAAGTTCGTAAACATCAGTGTCTCTAGGATTGGTACGTAAAGCCACGTGCTTTTTCAAGCCCATCTTGCGCGAGTCAAAGAAAATGTGGTTGATGATGTTTTCTTCGGCGTAATTGATGATATTGTCAGATTGCCAATAATTCACACCGTCTGTGTTCAGGTTGTGGCGCATAAAGTCGTTTAGCAATTGTTGCGTGGCACCAAACTCACATACGGTGAAGATGTCAGGTTTCACATAGTCCATGATGGTACGGATGCATTCATCCTTGCGTTGCGTGTTGTTGTTGGTCTCAAAGCAGTCGGCAAAACCACTTTGGTAGTTGCCATAATACAAGAGGTTGTATTGCATCACGGTGAGGGTGTCTTGGGCTTTGGCAGGGAAGACAGCCCATGTCAGGGCTAATGTTATGATAATGAGCAAGTATTTTTTCATTTTTTGGCAGGAAATTTGCAGCAAAATTAGAAAAAATAGCGGGATATTTGAATTATTTGTATTTTTGCACGATTTTTTGATGAAGATAAGACTTAAAATTGGTTTTTGGGCCTTGACAATCTTGGTTTTGCTGGCTGCGACATCATGCCGCAAGGAAGAGAAATATGCTGAGTTGCCTCTCATAGGTCATTGGGGCTGTGAGCAATACATAAGTTGCCGTACGGACAGCACCGGATTTGAGAAGTGGGACACCTTGCAGTATGAGGTGGGAGAAGGTCATGGGTATGAGGTGTATTTTTATGCCGATGGTTCTGGCAAGTTGTTGTTGAATGACAGTCCTGCATTGATTAAGAAGTTCAATTGTAGTTTTGATTATGATACTATAAATCATATACTTACGATCTACAATACCTCTTGGATCATTTCAGTATTCTCCGATGCTACGAGTGCCGATATGGTCATAGAAGAGATGACGGACAACAGCGTTAGGGCATCATGGACAAACTATTTTTCAGAGCCCACGCCTTTTTTTGAACGATTTTTCTTGAAACGAATTGATTAACACTTAAATAAATAGAAAAAATGAAAAAACTGACTTTTTTGACAATGGTGGCCATTGCTGCCTTGATGTTTACCTCTTGCTCAAAGAATGACTACAAGTCTTTCGTTGGCACTTGGGGCGTGGAAAAAATTGAGTATTATAACATTGACTATGCAGGCAACCCGATTGCTGCTTCATTGGAAACTTTCACCTACGATCCGAATGATACTAACAATGGTATCCATTTGATTTTCAAGGCCAATAAGACTGGTGAAATGCGTGACAGTGCCATAGATTCGCTCCCGAAAATTCAAAACGGTGACACGATTTATTTCCCATGTCCCGACACGGTTGTGGTGACTACTTTCACCTACTCTTACGACAAGAACGACAAAAGTTTGTACATGAACATGTCTAATACTGCGCGTCCGTACAAATTGCAAATCCAAGATATGACCGATAATTCGTTTATTTATGAGAACGAATACGGCATTGATTATATGGAAAAAGCTTATCTGAAGCGCGTTAGCAATTCTACGAAGTCGGCAAGCAGAAACGTGCCTTCCCATCCGCACAACCGTCCTGGTTCATTGTTCGGCAACAGATAAAAAAATACGAAATATTTGGTTTTTGTAGAGACGTGCCATGGCGCGTCTCTACATTTTTTTATTCCACCATCAGCATTAAGCCCTTCAGGTAGGCACCTTCGGGATGGAAAATGTTGATGGGATGGTCGGCGGGTTGCGACAGCTGGTCGATGATGCGAACATTACGTTTGGCCTCGATGGCCGCTGCTGTGACGATGCCTTGGAAGGTAGCCTTGTCGACAGCTTGCGAGCAACTGAAGGTGAACAACAGACCACCTTTGGCGATGCGCTTGATGGCTTCAGCGTTGATGAACTTGTAGCCGCTTAAGCCACGATGTCGGTCGTGATGCCGTTTGGCAAACGCAGGGGGATCGAGGATGATGAGGCCGAAGGCACCTTCGCGCATCTCTGTCACATATTCTTTCATGTCGGCCACATAACAAGGGTTTTCTTCTTTTGAAAAGCCGTTCAGTTCGAGGTTGGCCTCTGCGGCGGCGATGGCTTTCTTGGAAGCATCGACGGTGACGGCTCTTCGGGCACCGCCTTTCAGTACAGTGACGGAGAATCCACCTGTGTAGCCAAAGGCGTTAAGTACGGTTTTGCCTTGTGCAAAGTGCCGCACTAGTTCTCGGTTCTCGCGTTGGTCGAGGAAAAAGCCTGTCTTTTGGCCTTCTTCCCAGTTGGGAAGGAATTGGCTGTCGTTTTCCAAAATTATTTCATCCAGTCTTTCACCAAAGAGATAACCGTCTTCAAGCACAGCATCTTCCTTGCCCATGCGTTGCATGGCATCGGCGCTTTTGTTGTAGATGGCTTGTAGGCCGAGGTCGGGCATCAGTTTGAGGGCGCGGACTATCTCTTTCAGGTGGAGCGCCATGCCTTCGGTCTGGGCTTGCACCACGGCAGTGTGGCCATAGATGTCGATAATCAGGCCTGCTAAGCTGTCGCCTTCGGAGTGTACAAGGCGGAAACAGTTGGTATGGGGATTGTTGGTGAGTCCCACAGCCTTACGAACTTCGTGGGCTTGGTTGAGGCGTTCGAGGAAAAACCATTCATCGATCTTGCAGTTGTCAAAACTGAGTATTTTGACGGCGATGCTCTCCGACTCGCAGAAGCCTGTGCCGAGGATGTTGCCGTCGTAGTCGGTGACGGTGACCGTGTCGCCGGCCTGCAAGCCTTCAGCGGCATCGTGAATGGCACCCGAGAACACCCAAGGATGGAAACGGCGCAGCGCATCTTCTTTGCCTTGGTTGAGCCGTATGACGGGATATAGTGGAGTTTGTGTCATTTTGCTAATATTTTGGCGCAAAGATAAAGAAATATTTTCCGTTAAGAAAAGTACATCGAATGCTTTTTTTCCATATTTTTGCAAAATGTTTTACTCTGCCTAAATAGGTGGTAATGTAATATATTGATTTTCAGTTCCTTAATTAGTTTTAATGGGACTTAGGAGGCGAAGCTGTATAAAGCAGGAACGAAGGTTTGTTGGTTTTACTTTAGATGGTTCTCCTCTGTTCGCAATGACATCAACCGAATAATTAAAACACAATTATGAATATTGCAGTAGCAGGCACAGGTTACGTCGGCCTAAGCATTGCCACTTTGTTGGCACAACACAACCATGTCACCGCAGTAGATGTCATCCCTCAAAAGGTTGAACTTATCAACCAACGTAAGTCACCCATTCAAGATGAGTACATCGAAAAATATTTGGCTGAAAAGGATCTTGACCTGACTGCTACTCTTGACGGCGCATCGGCTTACAAGGATGCCGAGTTCGTTGTCATTGCTGCCCCGACCAACTATGATCCGCAGAAAAACTTCTTTGATACAAGCCATGTAGAAGAGGTTATAGATTTGGTTCTGTCGGTCAACCCTGATGCTGTAATGGTCATCAAGAGTACCATCCCAGTGGGTTACACCCGCAATCTTTACGTGAAGTATGCTGCCAAGGGCGTAAAGCGGTTTAACCTCTTGTTCTCGCCCGAGTTTTTGCGCGAAAGCAAAGCATTGTACGACAACCTCTATCCCAGCCGCATCATCGTGGGCTATCCGAAACCTATCGAGGGTTATGATTTGGAAAACGAGGCCATAAAGCAGTTGGCTCGACTCGATTTGGAGGAGAAAGCGAAAACCTTTGCAAAACTACTGCAGGAAGGTGCCATCAAGGAAGATATCCCCGTGCTGTTCATGGGGATGAAGGAAGCAGAGGCGGTGAAACTCTTTGCGAACACTTATCTTGCCTTGCGCGTGAGCTACTTCAATGAGCTGGATACCTACGCAGAGGTAAAGGGTCTCGATACCCACGCCATCATCGATGGCATCTGCCTCGACCCGCGCATCGGCAGCCATTACAACAACCCTTCGTTTGGTTATGGAGGCTACTGTCTGCCCAAGGACACCAAGCAGCTTCTCGCCAATTACGAGGATGTGCCGGAAGATCTTATTCGTGCTATCGTGGATAGCAACCGCACCCGCAAGGATTTCATCGCCGACCAAGTGCTGAAAAAGGCGGGCTATTACGATTACTACGATCAAGGACAGTACAACGCCGCACAGGAACGCCATTGCGTCATCGGCGTATATAGGCTGACGATGAAGTCGAATAGCGACAATTTCCGTCAGAGCAGCATTCAAGGCGTGATGAAACGTATCAAGGCCAAGGGTGCTGAGGTTATCATCTATGAGCCCACTTTAGAGGATGGCACGACATTCTTCGGCAGTTTGGTGGTCAACGACCTCGCTAAGTTCAAAGCCCAAAGCCAGGCTATCATCGCCAACCGTTACGACAGTTGCTTGGATGATGTGAAGGAGAAAGTGTATACCCGCGACATCTTCAAACGGGATTGATTTCTTCTTATCACTAGTTGTGACTGACAAGGCGAAACTGTAAGTGAAGCAAAAGAGATTGAAAGTATAATTTTAAATAATCAAAACCATGAAAGGCATCGTACTTGCCGGAGGTTCGGGTACAAGATTATACCCTATCACCAAAGGGGTCAGCAAGCAGTTGTTGCCCATCTTTGATAAGCCGATGGTGTATTATCCCATCTCAGCCTTGATGCTCGCTGGTATTCGAGACATCCTCATCATTTCAACACCATATGATTTGCCAGGGTTCAAACGTTTGTTAGGCGATGGCTCAGACTACGGTGTGCATTTCGAGTATGCCGAGCAGCCTAGCCCCGATGGGCTGGCTCAGGCCTTTATTATCGGTGAGAAGTTTATTGGCGATGACTGTGCTTGCCTCGTTCTGGGCGATAACATTTTCTACGGTAGCGGATTCACTGCATTACTTAGAAATGCTGTCAAAGATGCCGAAGAGAACAAGAAAGCCACGGTTTTTGGTTATTGGGTGGCAGATCCCGAGAGATATGGTGTTGCTGAATTTGATAAGCAAGGCAATTGTTTGAGCATTGAAGAAAAGCCAAAAGAGCCCAAGAGCAACTATGCAGTAGTGGGATTGTATTTTTATCCCAATAAAGTGGTAAACATAGCGAAAACGATTAAACCTTCAGCAAGAGGTGAGTTGGAAATTACAACGGTGAACCAAGAGTTCCTGAAAGACGGTGAATTGAAAGTTCAAGTTTTCGGCCGTGGTTTTGCATGGCTTGATACAGGAACACACGACTCGTTGTCAGAGGCTTCGACCTTTGTTGAGGTTATAGAGAAGCGTCAAGGTTTGAAGATTGCTTGCTTGGAGGGCATCGCCTATCGCAATGGTTGGATCACTGAAGAGAAGATGCGTGAGTTGGCCAAGCCGATGCTGAAGAACCAATACGGACAGTATTTGCTGAAAGTGATTGATGAGTTGAAAGAAGCAATCAGTTCAGACACATTAACACATCCTAAAAGAAACTAAGTTTTTTGAGAACACGTGTTGTTTTTGAACACGGATAGCACGGATTTAACGGATTATTTTGCGACGTATCGCAAAAATCCGTGATAATTCGAAACAAATCTAAAACAGTCCGTGTAAATCTGTGTAGTTCGTGTTCATTTGTATTATCCAGTATGTCTTTAGTTTATCCAAACGAGAGTTACGCTATCAGAGGTGCAGCGATGAGGGTTTATAATGTCCTTGGAAGTGGTTTCCTTGAGGCAGTATACCAAGAGGCATTGGAAATAGAGCTAGACAAGCGACATATTCCTTATGAAAAGGAAAAAGAACTGGATGTTTACTATGATGGCATTAGACTAGGTAAAAAGTATGTAGCTGATTTTGTGTGTTATGATAAAATCATTCTTGAATTAAAAGCTGTAAAGGAATTAGATGACTCACACAGAAGTCAAATATACAACTATTTAAAAGCAACAGGATTCAAATTAGGTTTTCTGATTAATTTCGGAAAATATGATGAACTACAAATAGAAAGAAAAGTATTATAATCAATAAACACGTATAAATAATAATATTGAACACGGATTGACACCGATTTTACGGATGTATTTGCGACGAGTCGCAAAAAACCGTTCAATCCAAAGTTTAGCAAACGAAGACCTTGTATTAGACCAGAAATGGTGTCCGTGTCAATCCGATAAATCCGTGTTCAAAAAAAAAGAATAATAATATGTGTTATAAAAGAAACATCATCATCACTGGCGGTGCTGGTTTCATCGGTAGCCATGTGGTTCGCCTATTCGTGAACAAATATCCCGAATATAAGATCATCAACCTCGACAAGCTGACCTATGCCGGCAACCTCGCCAACCTGAAGGACATCGAGGACAAGCCCAACTACCGCTTTGTCAAGATGGACATTTGCGACTTTGACAGCGTTTACAAACTGATGCAGGACGAGCATGTCGACGGCATCATCCACCTTGCCGCCGAGAGCCATGTGGACCGCTCCATCAAGGATCCGTTCACCTTTGCTCAGACCAATGTGATGGGAACTTTGAGCCTGTTGCAAGCCGCGAAGTTGTATTGGGAGAGTCTGCCAACGCCTTATACAGTTGAGGTCCCTGAGCCCGTCGAAGGGCCGACCTTAAAAGACGGTGCTTCGACAGGCTCAGCAACCTTCATTCCTTGCCGCTTCTATCACATCAGCACCGATGAGGTCTATGGTGCTTTGGAGATGACACATCCTGAAGGCATTGAACCACCATTCACCACAAAGGCATCTTCTGGCAAGCATCATTTGGCATACGGCGAGAAGTTCTTCACCGAGGATTTGAAATATCAACCGCACAGTCCATATAGTGCCGCCAAGGCTGCGAGCGACCACTTCGTGAGAGCTTTCCATGATACCTACGGCCTTCCAACCATTGTCACTAACTGCTCCAACAACTACGGCCCTTATCAGTTCCCCGAGAAGCTCATCCCGCTGTTCATCAACAATATCCGCCACCGCAAGCCGTTGCCTGTGTATGGCAAAGGTGAGAACGTGCGTGACTGGCTCTATGTGGAAGACCATGCCAGGGCGATTGATCTTATCTTCCATAAGGGCAAAGTCGCAGAGACCTACAACATCGGTGGCTTCAACGAATGGAAGAACATAGACCTCATCAAGGTCTTGATTAACACCACCGACCGCCTCTTGGGTCGTCCCGAAGGTGCCGATATGGACTTGATTACCTACGTCACCGACCGTGCCGGCCATGATTTGCGTTATGCCATCGACTCCACCAAGCTTCAGAAGGAGCTGGGTTGGGAGCCGTCTTTGCAGTTCGAGGAAGGCATAGAGAAGACCGTCCGTTGGTATTTGGATAACCAAGAGTGGATGGACAATGTGACAAGTGGCGACTATCAGAAATATTATGAGGAGATGTATAAAGGCAGATAGTGTGTTGAACTGAGATGTGGCTGATGGGGGCGAAGCTGTAAATTTAGAATTATTTCAATATTATCAGATATGAATACAACAAGGAGAAAAATCAATCTCGCACTAAAAAGAATTGGTGATGTTTTGATCAGTTTGTTGATTATTATTGTTTTGTTCGTTATCCCTGTTTTTGAGATCATTGCTATTGCTATTGGGTTGACCTCAAAAGGACCGGTGATATTTAAACAAAAACGTGTCGGTAAGGATAAGAAGATATTTTTGATGTTTAAGTTCCGAACCATGATTGTCGAACAATTTGACAAGGATGGGAATGAAATTATGTCAGAAGATAGAATAACTTCAGTAGGTAGAATATTGAGGAAACTGAGTTTGGACGAACTACCACAACTTTTTAACATATTAAATGGCACTATGAGTATTATTGGACCAAGACCTATGCTTGATTACCAAGCTGAAAGGTGTACAGAGGAAGAGAATGGCCGTTTTGCGATGCGACCTGGAATGACAGGCTGGGCCCAAGTTAAGGGAAGAAATAACATTTATTGGGAAGAGCGGATTAAGTATGATTTGGAGTATATCAGGAACTATTCCATTTGGTTTGATATTAAGATATTTTTCTTGTCATTCATCACGGTCTTCAAGAGGGAAGGCACAGATGTGAAGACGGAATATAGAGGCGTGGATCGTTTTTCGAAAGCTTATCAAGGCGAAAATAAGCAATAGTTTTGCATCGTTTTTCGTAAAATCATAATCAATATGTCCATGGATTATAACATAGAAGATGAAGGAATAGAATCTATTGTCTCCTATGGGAGTTGGAACCAGGGTTTCTTTAACAAACTCTGTGCATTGGTTTTTGCGCTGGCACCCATATTACAGCACTATATAGGTATAATACAAAATGCCGGTTTCACAGTATTGATACTGATTTCCCCGATTCTCGTTTTAAAGTTTTTGGCGAAGATAAGTGGAAACGGTATCAATAAGGAGTGTTTGGTGGCTATTTTACCATTGATTCTATTTGAGTTGTACACTGTTGTTGTGCATGGTGTAGTTGCATCTCGGTTGTTTTATGTATTGTTTTTGATATTGTTGTTTTTGAGTATTGCAAGTGGATGCGTCAATATTTCATATTTTATTAGATATGCTGTCATTGTTGCTATTATGGCAACGATTGCTGTATTGGCTGAATACGTTTCACATTATGTCTTACATCGAGATCTTGATTTAAAATTTTTGGAATATTTGGTTAAAGACGATACCATTTGGGATAGGAATGCAGAGGCTATTGAAGGTTTGGATGTTTCGGCTTATTTTTTTAGGCCTTCAGGATTTTTCTTGGAGCCGTCGCATTTCTTCTTGTATTCTTTCCCGCTGATAGGCGTATGCCTGTTGTCTCCGGAAAGAAATCGGAAAAGTATGCGTGCCGCTATTTTCATTTCTCTAGGTGTAATTCTTTCTACATCAGGTATGGGTATTGCTTGTGTAATCGGATTATGGCTGGTTTATTTTGTTCTTAAAAACAATGATTTTGGAATAAAAGGGGCTCTAGCGAGATTTTTCTCGGCTCGAACTATATTGATTGGAGCGGTTGCTATTGTTATATTATTTGTTGCATATCTTTTTGTTCCCTTTTTCCAATCTAGCGTGGATCGCATTTTTACGAACGACGATCATAGTGCAATTGATGGTCGTGTAAGGTTGGCTAGTAGTTTTGCCAAATCCATTTCTGGTCAAGCGATATATTTTGGCACTCCTGGAATCACAAGAGGTCTTGAATTCAATCTTTCGGGGTTTTATGCTACCTATTTCAAATGGGGTATTGTAGGTTTGTTTTTCACATATTGGTTCTATATTCAAGGAATATTCAAATTAAAAGGAGCTTATTTTTGGATTAGTCTCATTATCGTTGTTATTTCTTATTATACTGCTCATACCCATGGCACATTTTATATGCTCTATTATATCCTCTTTTTGATGAGTGGCTATTATGATAGAAGCATGGAAAAGTATCAATTTGAAATTGAACCAAATCAATTTGAATCAGATTAATTTAGCAACATGAAATCATTAGTTATAGCAGGCGGAGTGCCTCAAATTGAACTTATCAAGCAATTGAAAGCACGTGGCATAGAGACTTTGTTGGCCGACGGCAGTCCCAATGCCGTGGCTAGACCCTATTGCGACAAGTTCTATCACGTGGACGTCTTCGATATAGAAGCCATTAAAGATATTGCTGTCACAGAAAAAGTAGATTTCCTCATCACCGTTTGTGCCGACCAGGTGCTGCTGGTGGTGGCCAAGGTGTCGGAGCTGTTGGGACTTCCTTGTTATATCCGTTACGAGACTTGTAAGGATGTGTCAGACAAAATCCGAATGAAACGCATTTTCAAGGCCAACGGCATCCCGACCACGGACTATGTGGAGACGGATAAGCTTGATATGGAGGTGATAGGTAAACTGAAATTCCCGTTGGTGGTGAAGCCCGTGGATGCCTATAGTTCCAAGGGAGTGAGAAAAGCGGAAAACCTTGAGGAATTGAAGCAGTATTATGAAGAAGCCCATACCATCAGCCGCAGCGGAGGCGTGATTGTAGAGGAATTCTTTACGGGTGAGGAAATCAGTGTGGATGCTTTTGTGGTGAATGGCAAGGCACATGTGCTCAATGTCACCAACAGCGAAAAGGTGAAGGACAAAGATAGGTTTGTCATTTTCCGAGGCCGCTATCCCGTGAAAGCCTCTGAGGCGGTGTTGAAACAGATCGATGAGATTGCACAAAAGATTGCCGACGGCTTTGGCTTGGTCAATGCACCTTTATTGATTCAGTTGTTGCATCATGGCGACGAGGTGTCGGTGCTGGAGTTCTGTGCTCGCACGGGTGGCAATATGAAATATTTGCTCATCAAGTATTCCACAGGTGTGGATGTGATTGGCGCAACTATCGACATTACCCTTGGAAAGGATCCTGACTTGAGCAAGAAGTGCAAGAGCTATAACATAGTGGTGAACGATTTCATTTATTGCCAACCCGGTGTTTTTGACCATTTTGTGGGTTTTGAAGAGCTGGAAAAACAGGGAGTGATCAACGAATTCCATCCTGTCAGAATCAAAGGAACGGAAATGCGTGGTGTGACCAGCAGCAGCGACCGCGTGGCGGGAATGAACATCGTAGCAGATTCCATTGAGCAATACAACGACAAACTGCATAAAATCAACGAGACGGTTAAAGTGATTGATGTTGAAGGGAAAGATATCATGCGGCATGATTTATTGCCTGATTTGGCTTGATTATAATAACCTTACGAAGCTAAGTATGAATAAAACGAAGAAAAAAGTTATCGCGTTTTCATTTCTGGTGGCAATGAGTATGTTACTGGCTGCCGATGTTTCTGCACAATCTCAGGAAAGGCCTGGTGGACTGTTTGGGTCGATGTCCAATGCATCCACCACTAGCGGTATGATGAATCGTAGCAATGATATGGTTGGGAGCAACCTTAATGGTCAAGGCTTTGGGGCTACCGAAGGTAACATTACCGGACAAACTTTCGGCGCACCTTTGGGCAGTGGACTATTTGTTCTGCTCGTTGCCGGCGCAGGTTATGCGACACTTAAGGCAAAGAAAAAGCAACAACAAAACAGAAAGGAAAATAAGGCATGAAAAAGCTGAGCACAATCATTGCATTAATGGCACTGTTGGTGGCCATGACGCAATGCAAGAAGGAAGAGCAGCCCACGCCGAGCAGTGAGGATAAAGGCGTGGCTATCACACTCAACATCAAAGGCGATGGCACCAGGATGGACGTGAATACCAATACAGGTGCTGTGACTTACGAGAGTGGCGATGTGGTGTATGTGGCTAGTGGCGGCAAATATGTCGGCATGTTGACGCACAACGGTACAAACTTCGGCGGTACCATCACCGACCCGATGGTAGGTGAGCCGCTTCATTTCTATTTTCTTGGCAATGTGACACCTACTGAGACACTTACACAGGGAGTCACCACTTCTTGCTCTGTGGTCATCAGTGACCAGACGGAGGAGTTGCCCGTGATAGAGTATGCGCCTTCAAACGAAACCTATACCGGAGGCGTGACCGCTTTCACGGCCATGCTGTTGAACAAGTGTGCTTTGGTGAAGTTTGACGTGACCACTTCGTCAAATGCTGCAACATGCATTACAGGGATGAACAACAAGGTGACGGTGAATTTTGCTGAGAACACGCTGACTCCATCGCAAGAAGGCACAGGTCTTATCAAGCTTGGTGAAGGTAGTGGCGAGAGGTGGGCCATCTTATTGCCGCAAGATGCTGTTGAAGAATGCGACGCCTTTTCTGAGGATGGAGCGTATACTGGCACTTGCGCTTCTATCCCTGCCATTACGGAGAATGCTTACTTGACAGCAGGCATTGAGGTAAACGTCACCACGGAGGTTAGTGAAATACCTGTTGGTGCCATCAATGGCAAGTTCACTATCAATGCCAATGGTGACCAAGTGTATTTTTCGCAAGGCAATTTGCAATACATAGGAAGTGCTGCCACACCATATTGGAAATTTGCCGATCATCAATGGGATTATTTTGGAACATCAACTGGGCAAAATAGTAGTGACCCTAATGTTGACCGTGACCTTTTCGGTTTTGGAACAAGTGGTTGGAACAACGGCAATTATTATTACCAACCTTACGATACCGATCAAACCAATCTTTGGGAGGAACCTTATGAATATGTTGCTGATGGCTATGGTCCCATTGCTGGGACAGATTACCATTTCGTTTATAGTTTGACTGGAACCTATGCCAACGCTGACTGGGGCGTTTACAATGCCATTTCCAACGGTGGCAATATGCCCGGCCTTTGGCGCACGTTGACAATTATTGAATGGAGTTACGTTTGTTACAGTCGCACTACGCTGTCGGGTATTCGATTTGCCAATGCCGTGGTGAATGGTATTAGCGGTATTATCCTATTGCCAGACGACTGGAGTACTTCTGTGTACGAACTGAATGAAACCAACGAATTTGAGGGACAATACGAACTCAATATGATTGCTTTGGATGATTGGTCCAATATGGAGACCAATGGAGCCGTATTCCTGCCTGCCGCTGGTTATCGAAATGGCACTATAGTGCGAAGTGTCGGTTATTGGGGCGAATATTGGACCTCGACCTGTGATTCTGAAATAGCCACATGTGTATTGTTTTGGAATTATCCTGATTTTGAAGATCGAGTGGGTCCGTACGTTGATGGTGCGTATTGCTGCGATGGTCTTTCTGTACGCTTGGTACAAGATGTTGAACCTTAACCCATCAACTCTAACCCCTACCCCCTAAACTCTAAATAATCTACTGACTCTAAACACTAAACTCTAAACACTAAACTCTAAACTTTATAAAGACAATATTTAAACAACATAACATCATGAAAATAGGTATCATCAAAGAAACCAAGACCCCGGTAGATAACCGCGTGGCTCTTGCCCCTAAGCAGGTGGCAGAATTGAACAAACAATTTCCTCAACACGAAATCGTGGTGCAAGCCAGTGACATCCGTGCTTTTTCGGATGACGAATACCGTGCTGAGGGTGTGAAAGTGGTCGACAATCTGCAAGATTGCGATATCCTGTTTGGCATCAAAGAGGCTAAGATTGAAAGCCTGATTCCGAACAAGCATTACTTCTTCTTCGGCCATATTGCCAAGATGCAGGAATACAACCGTCCGCTGTTGCAGGCTTTCATGGAGAAACATATCACCTTTTGTGACTATGAGTATTTGGTCGACGACAAGGGCATTCGCGTTTGTGCCTTCGGCTGGTGGGCCGGCGTGGTGGGTGCCTATTATACCTTGCGTGGCTATGGCTTGAAGCACAAGCTTTATGAGTTGCCCAAGCCTGATCGTCGTTTCACGCTCACCCAGTTGTTGGAATCATTGAAAGGTATTGAATTGCCGAAAATAAAGCTGTTTGTAACTGGCGCGGGTCGTGTGTCGCAAGGTGCACAATATGTGTTGGATAACATCGGTGCCCAAAAGTTGACGGAAGAGGAGTATCTTTCCTGTGATTCGGTGGACCGCTTGTCCTATTGTTTCGCCGACGTGGACCGTTTGGTGAAACGCAAGGATGGTGCCGCCTTCTCGTGGAACGATTTCACGCACAATGCCAAGGCATACGAAAGCGACTTCATGCGTTGGGCCAAGAAAACCGATGTGTTGGTGTGTGCCCACTTCTGGGGACCTGAGGCACCGGTGTATCTGAGCGAGGAAGATTTGCGCAACAAGGATATGCGCATCCGCATGATTGGCGATGTGACATGCGACATCAAGGGTAGCATTAAATCTACGGTCCGTCCTGCTACGCATGATGATCCTTACTATGACTACAATCCGATGACCGAGCAAGACGAACCTGCTTTCTCGTCAGCCAACAACATCTCCGTGATGGCGGTGGACACCTGCCCGAATGCCTTGGCTATGGACACCAGTGCCTATTTCGGAGAGATGCTGACCAAACATGTATTTGAGCCTTTGCTGAGGGGCGAACATTCCGATGTGATTGATCGTTCGATGATTCTTAAAGACGGCCAATTGACACCGAAGTTTGCCTATTTGAAGGATTTCGCCGAAGGCAGGTAAAATGCAAGTTTGACATTGTATTGCAAAAGAGTTTATATTTTTGCGCTTTGAAAAATAATCACCGCGAAAATAACCGCCGCGAAAATTCGAAGTATGAAATTCTACGGCAGACAGAAGGAACTCAACGAATTAGATAGAATAAGGAATGTGGCTTTTTCTGTCGGTTTGCAGAAAACCATAAAACAATGACTTTGACTAAGGCTGCTTCTGGCCTCTATCTTCTGGCTTCTGGCAGCTTACCGAAAAGCTTGAGAGCTTCATTCTATCATTGCGCTGCCAATAGCCAGTGGCCAGCAGCCAATAGACAAAAAACTCCCATATCAACACAATATATCATCTAATTTTGAACCCCTAACTAAACAATGCCACAAAAACCCTAAAACAAAAAGCCGCCTCTGGAATGGTATGGACAGCGTTGCAGAAGTACCTATAATAACGGTTTTTTGGTGAAAAATTTCTATTTTTGCAGAATAAGAAAACAATAAAACAATGTGTACGGTAACGATAAATATTGATGAAGCAAGGATGCGACAAATCGATCCCAGCCTTACAAGCCGTGAAAGTATTGGCAAATGGCTTCAGCATAGAGTGGACTTGATGATTGAAGAAATTGTTGCTAAAGAAGCAGAGACAATGGATCTAGAAACGGCACGCACTTTATTACACCAAATGGTTAAAGAGGTATATTCAAGGCCGTGACGGAATATAAGTATTTGATTGATCTTCAGTGCTACCAGAAGATTTATTCTTTCTACTATCATGTAGCAATGAAGTATAGGCATTCCTACTCAGAAGAGTTGATGCATCAGAACATCGATGATGCCATCGATTCAATGTATAAGATAGAGCGTACGCTTCTCAGGCGTAATCCCACATTATCTCATTGGAACAATTATTATATGGCCAACACCGACAAGTGGTATTTTGCATATACTATCGATGGTGACACTATAACCATAGTTGATGCCTGTCATGCCCAAAACATGCACGAGAAAGAGAAATAGTTGTATTTTACATTATTGACACGATACCATAGTACAATGACTTGCGACTATGGCTGCGGCCTCTTGCTTTTGGCTTCTGGCAGCTTACCGAAAAGCTTGAGAGCTTCGTTCTATCATTGAGCTGCCAATAGCCAGTGGCCAGCAGCCAATAGCCTAAAAACTCCCATATCAACACAATATATTATCCAGTATTGAACCCCTTACTAAACAATGGCAAAAAACAGTTACATAAAAACATATTGCAATTATGATAAAAGAATCTTTGTTGGTTAAAAATGTGGGTGCTTTAAGAATGGTCAACTTAAAGGAGTTGAAACCATTGACTGTGCTTATCGGGGCAAGTGCTAGTGGCAAAAGTACGCTGATGAAGATTATCGCGCTAATGAGATATATCTACAAGCGAGTAAATATTAAGGCTTATTTGAAGAACTCGCAAATAGACGGAGCTATTTTTTATATTCGCTTTCAGGATTTGCTGAAAGATGGTATGAAAGACCTTTTCAACAAGGAGAGTGAGATAGAATATTCGGTTGAGACCAATGGCCGTCGGTATTTGATCTCGTACAAAGATGGCAAATTGAACACTGCGATAGATATTCCAGATGAAGATTTGCTCTTTTTCAAGGAAGCTTGGGTTAGTGAGATGCGCAGTGTGATTCCGGTATGGGCTAGCCGTGGTTCACTGGTGAAAGGCTCTAGTTTCGGGTTTTATTTTGACGAAACTTTTAGCGATTTTGATGAGGCTACTGATGTTGTAAAAGATATAGATCTTGACTACCTTGACATGAAGCTTGAAGTGGTGAAAGGCGGTAATAACCAAAAGAAATATCTGGTGTCGCCAAAAGATGGCTCATACGCTCCCGTTGAGTTGAAGTTTGCTTCTTCGGGTACCCAAACTACCGCACCGCTTGTCACACTTATGAAGTATTTCGCTAACGATTTTTCATTCAAGGAGGCTATGCGCCGATCCATTATTCTAATGTTGTTTGACAAGAACTTGACAGAGAAATACCATCCTGGCATTGAGCTGGGCAACTTGCCAAAGTATGTGCATATCCATGCTGAAGAACCTGAACTGAGTCTTGACCCACGTTCACAACGGCGACTTGTTGACTCGATGATGCGCTACATTTTTCATGAGTGTGAAAAAGAACGAGAAATGGGTTTGGTACTTGCCACCCATAGTCCGTATATTATTAACCACCTGAACGTTTTGCTTAGGGCAAGTTATACTGATAATGGACGTAAGATTTATCCCTATATCAACCCCGATAATCTAGCAGCCTATAAGGTGACAGACGGAGGTTTGATGGACTTGATGGCCACCGAAGAGGATAGCGACCAGATGGTTATTAATACACTTGATCTTTCGGAGATAATGGAGGATATATACAACGATTACGAGGCATTGTCGGGAGAGGAATTATGAGTAGTTTTACTGATTTTCTAACAGGAGAGTATGCCTCACATTTTGGGTTAATATGGGATTCATCGACCATGACCATTAGGATGGAAACTCCAAATTCTGTATGCTTTGAGATAGAAGATAAAAAACCGAGTATTGTGCAACCGATAGGGCAGGGTGTGTCTGTCATTCGGAAAACAGCAGATGCGGTTGAGGTGGTTGATTTGGAAGATTTCACTAAATTGGTACATGGTGAAGATGAAACTCCTAGTAGTTGTGACTTTTCCATTACGCCCATTGTCGGAACAGGTTTTCTCTTGTTGAATGAACTGACAAGAACAAAGTCAGAGTATGTTTTACACTTCACGCAACCCAAGACAGGAATTGAGCAGGAAGGAAAACTGGAAAAGGCGAGACGACAGTTGACCGAGACCATTGAAAGGTTTTATGAGGTGTCGGATTTTTGCGATCAATATGCTGAAAGGATAGCTTTGTTTTCTTGCAGACTGAGTGACAAGTTACAAAATGGAATAATGGCTCGTTCAGCTAAATCGTTTAACAAATGCATTTACAAATTGCAGAAAATGCGGTTGCACGAGACATTGCCTCATGGATTTGTGTTTAAGATCCGGATTTATAACGAGGAGTATCGAATACATTAAACTTAATAAGTAGAAGAGCATGTCTAGTTTATATAAAATTCGCAAGACCATAGTACAACAACTTGTAACAACAGCTGCATCTGGCCTCTAGCTTCTGGCTTTTGGCAGCTTATCGAAAAGCTTGAGAGCTTCGTTCTATCATTGAGCTGCCAATAGCCAGTGGCCAGCAGCCAATAGCCAAAAAACTCCCATATCAACACAATATATCATCCAATTTTGAAACCCTAACTAAACAATGGCAAAAACCCTAAAACAAAAAGCCGCCTCTGGAATGGTGTGGACAGCGTTGCAGAAGTATTCAACGATGTTCATCCATTTCATCTCGGGTATTATTCTGGCAAGATTACTTACGCCGTATGATTATGGCTGCATCGGCATGTTGTCCATTTTCATGGTATTGGCCGAGGCTTTCATTGATGGCGGATTTGGTTCTGCATTGATTCAAAAGAAACGACCTACCCAAGAGGATTATTCTACCATTTTCTTTTGGAACATCGGCATGGCGGTGGTGATGTATGCCGTTCTTTTCTTTACCGCACCTACTATCGCGAGATTTTATAATATTCCGTTATTGTGTGATGTGCTGCGGGTGCAGGGCGTGATTCTTTTTATTTACGCTTTCAATATCATCCAGAAAAACCAATTACGTAAGAAATTAAATTTCAAATTACTTTCAATCGTTTCAATAGGCACCTCTCTTATTGCTTTAGGAATTACCATCTATATGGCCTACAAGGGATTTGGAGTATGGGCTTTGGTGGCGCAAAATATTATCACTTCAGCCATACCGGCACTTGTCTTTTGGCTCTATGTGAAATGGCGGCCTATATGGACGTTCTCTTGGACTTCATTTAAGGAATTGTTCAACTTTGGTTTTTATATGTTTTTGACCAATCTATTGAATAGTTTTGGACAACAGATACAAGGATTGTTGATTGGTAAATTTTACAATGCCTCAACGATGGGTTATTATTCCAAAGCACATGGTTTGGAG
>JAFRRE010000011.1 GCA_017428285.1 Bacteroidales bacterium
CGATATGATGTGCGGGTTCGTTGCCGTGGTTGTAGCAGCCCATGAGGCCTTCCTCGGTGACATCTTCTGTGTTCTCGAAGAACTCGGGCGGCAGTTGCATGACAAATAAAGTGTCGAGATTGTGGATGAATTGTGCATCGCCGCCCATAGCCTCAATGAGACCTTTCACATCTTGCGGCACATAGAACGAATACACCCAGGAGTTGCCCTCTACGAAGCCTTCGCCCTCGGTGTCGAAGAGGCTGAATGGTGCTTTCCAAGTGCCATCACTCATCTTGGGACGGGCAAAACCAAGTTCGGTGTCAAAGGTGTTGCGCCAGTTGGCAGCGCGCTGCTTGTAGTTATTGGCCATCTCTTGGTTTCCAGCCTTTAGAGCGGCTTGGTAGATGGCCCAATCGTCATAGGCATATTCCAAAGTGATAGAGACGCAGCCATTGTTCTTGTCGAAGGGGACATAACCGAGTTGTTGGTAGTCATCAAGGTTCACATAATATGGACAAGTTGAACTCTGTTGCATGGCATTTAACATAGCGTCTTTTTGGTCGGCAGTGCCTTTGGCATAGGCATCCGAAAGCACCGAAACGGCGTGGTAGCCGATCATGCACCAGTTGTCGTTGCCCATGTGCGACCACACGGGAAGTAATCCGTGGACGCTCTGCTCGCAGTGTTTCAGCATCGATTGCACCATGTCGGCATTGCGTTGAGGCTGCAACACATTGAAGAGTGGGTGCAAAGCTCTGTAGGTGTCCCAAAGCGAGAACACGGTATAGTTGGTAAAGCCCTCGGCTTGGTGGATGTTGTGGTCGAGGCCGCGGTATTGGCCATCCACATCCATGTAGATGGAGGGATTGATCATCGTGTGGTAGAGCGAAGTATATAGCATAGCCTTCTGGTCTTCGGTGCCTTCGGCTTGCAGGATAGAAAGTTCCTTGTTCCATTTGGATTGCGTTTCGGCCAACAATTGCTCAAAGTTGCGACCGTCGGTCTCGGCGTGGAGGTTGCGCAAGGCACCCTCGGTGCTGGTGGCGGAGAGGGCGACTTTCATCTCCAAAGTATTGGGTTGGTCGAAGGTGAAGTAAGCCACAATCTTGCGCCCTGTCATTTCAGGGAAGTTGTGTTTGACATCGAACTTGCCCCAGCCGCCATTATATTTGGGTTTCTCTAACTCACGGTAACCATAGTCCTTGACTGGTTGGTTGAAACTGATGGCGAAGTAGGTGTAATTTGTTCTCGCCCAGCCGTTGGTGATGCGGTAGCCTGTCAGTAGGGTGTCGTTCTCCACGCGGAGGTTGGCCCAGAGGGTCTTGCCGTCGTAGTTGTAGATGCCGTGCTGCAAGTCAAGGATGATGCTGCCGTCTTGGACTTCCGGATAGGTATAGCGGTGGATACCGGCGTGTTCCGTGGCTGTCAGTTGCACCTTGATACCATAATCCTGCAAAAACACCTCATAATAGCCTGGCACGGCAATTTCTGTGTCATGGCTGAAACGGGAGCGGTAGCCTGCATCGGGGTTGGTCTGTGTACCCGGATTGAACTTGATTTCTCCCGTGACAGGCATCACCAAGATGTCGCCCAAATCGGAATGGCCCGTGCCGCTAAAGTGGGTATGACTGAAGCCGATGATAGTACTGTCTTTATGTTGATAACCAGCGCAATACTCATACACTCTCGGTTGATAAACACCATCGATGTTGTGCGGCACGGTGTCAGTGTCGGGGCTGAGCTGCACGATGCCGAAAGGTGCACAGGCACCCGGAAAAGTGTGCCCCATACCATTAGTCCCGATGATGGGATTGACATATTGGATATAATTGGCAGTGTTGTCGTTTTCGGTGGTTGCCTTTGGCTTTTCGGTACAACCTATGGCCATAAGGCCTAAAACAAACAACAAATAATGGATCTTTTTCATGGCCTACAGAATTGATTCAATTTGCAAAGGTATGAATAAATTTCGTAGTTTTGCAAAACAAAACACGACGATGGCCATTCCAAGAGAAACAGTGGAGCAAATCCTACAAGCCGCTCACATTGAGGAGGTTGTAGGCGAGTTCGTCACGCTGAAAAAGCGTGGGTCGAACCTATGGGGCAATTGTCCCTTCCACAATGAGAAAACGCCGTCGTTCAGTGTCAATCCAGCGCGCAATATCTTCAAATGCTTTGGCTGTGGCAAGGCGGGCGATTCGGCCAAGTTTCTCATGGAACATGAGCATTACACCTATCCTGAGGCTCTGCGTTACCTTGCCAAAAAGTACAACATCAAAATCGAGGAGAAACAGCAGACTGCTGAGGAGATCATGCAGCAGAGCATCCGCGAGAAGATGTTCAACATCAACGAGTTCGCCGATAAGTATTTCGTTGATACCCTTTGGAATACGGAGGAAGGCAAGACCATCGGCCTTGAGTATTTCCGTGAGCGCGGCTATTTCGACCCCATTATACAGAAATTTCACCTCGGTTACAATCCCGCCAAATGGGACGCCTTCACCGAACATGCCAAGAAAAACGGTTATTCTGAAGAGTTGTTGGAGCAAATAGGCCTTTCCATTAAAGGCAATAACGGCCTTTACGACCGCTACCATGGCCGTGTGATGTTCCCCATCCACAGCCTCACGGGTCGTGTCATTGGCTTCGGCGGCCGTATCCTCACCAACGACAAGAAAAGCCCGAAATACCAGAACTCGCCCGAGTCGGAGATTTACGACAAGAAACAGACGCTCTATGGCATCTATTTCGCCAAAAACGCCATCGCCCGTCAAGATGAATGCATCCTCGTGGAAGGTTATTTCGATGTATTGCGCATGCACCAAATCGGCATCGAGAATGTGGTGGCCAGCAGCGGTACCTCATTGACGATGGAGCAGATCCGCCTCGTGAAGCGTTACACGAAGAACATCACCATGCTTTACGACGGCGATGCGGCAGGCATCCATGCCGCCCTGCGTGGCACCGACATGATTCTCTCTGAGGGCATGAATGTCCGTGTGGTGGTATTACCTCCCGAACACGACCCTGACACTTTCGGCAAGGAGTTTTCAACGGAATATGTCAGTAACTACTTGAAAGAGAATGCCAAGGACTTTATCCGCTTCAAGACCGAGCTGTTGCTGAAAGACGCCGAGAACGACCCCATCAAGCGGGGACAAGTGATTCGTGACATCGTGGAAACCATCTCCGTCATCCCTGACAGCATCTTCCGCATCACCTACGTGAAGGAATGCAGCCGCCTTTTGGACATGCCCGAACAGACGCTCACCAACGAGCTGAACAAGATGCTGCGTTCCAAACTGAAGAAGACTTTAGGCATTGAGGATAATGTGGTTCCCGAGACGGATACCACGACAGTGACACCCAAACAGGAGGAAACTGTTGAAGACCAGTTGCCTGCGGGTTATTATCAGGAGCGTGAATTGGTGAAGTTGTTGCTTATGTACGGCAAAAACACAATCATCGACGAACGAGAAGATGAAAACGGCGAGAAGGTGTATGAGCAAGTCTCTGTGGCCCAGTTGATTGTCGACGACTTGAAGATGGACGGCTTCGTTTTCACCAATGTTGTCAACAAAAAGGTTTTCGACATCTTCGACCAAGCCATTGATGCAGGCTATATCCCTGATGATCAGGTTTTTGTTTCACATGAGGATGAGACCATTGCCCAATTGGCTGCCGATTTGCTCTCCACGCCTTACAAGCTTGACCAATGGGAGAAATATGGGATTTTTGTGAAGCGCGAGGAGGACATGTTGAAAGCCACGGTGCTGTCATCGATTTACCGTTACAAAGACCTTATCATTGAAGAGCGGCGCAAAGCGGTGGAGGAGGAACTGAAAACCGCAACCGACCCCGCCGACCAGCTCATCCTACTCAAACAGAAGAAAGACCTCGATGACATCCGCAGGCAAATTAATAAGGAGTTGGGGATAGTTATTGCTAAATAGTCGGGGTCTTCGACAGGCTCAGACACCCTTAACTCTTGAAAAAGTTAAGGTCCTTGAACTTGTCGAAAGGCCGTATTCAAAAAAACACTAATTTTGCGGCCAAAATAAGAACAATATGTTTACCAGGCGTAAAGTATGGCGTGTGCCGGCCGGACAGGAACCGACAGCATTGGACAAGAAAGTGATGGCGATGGAGGCTAAAGGCGCGATGGTGCCTAAGCGTAGCCTTAT
The DNA here is from genome assembly GCA_017428285.1 of Bacteroidales bacterium. The sequence continues at coordinate 4,167 of JAFRRE010000011.1, forward strand.
TCGCACCCCCGAAGAGATTGAAGGTATCAAGAAGAGTGGTGTCATCAATACGGCTATCCTTGACCTTGTGGGTGAGAAGATTCACGCAGGCATGAGCACTTTGGAAATCAACGATCTGGTGCACAACTACACCATCGAGCATGGTGCCATTCCGGCCACTTTGGGCTACGAGGGCTATCCCAAGAGCGTTTGCGTCTCCATCAACGAGGTGGTCTGCCACGGCATTCCTTCAGCTAAAGAAATTCTTAAGGAAGGTGACATTGTCAATGTGGACTGCACCACGATATTAAATGGCTTTTATGCAGATGCCTCGCGCATGTATGTCATCGGCAAGACTTCGGCGCGTAAGCAGAAGCTTGTAGATGTGGCCAAGGAATGCCTCTATGTAGGCATGGAGGCTGCCAAGCCTTTCGGCTTTGTCGGCGACATTGGTAACGCCATTCAACAACATGCCCACAAGAACGGCTTCAGCGTGGTGCGCGACCTCTGCGGTCATGGTGTGGGTGTCAAGTTCCACGACGACCCGGAAGTGTTGCATTATGGTAAAAAAGGCACAGGCATGCTCCTTGTCCCTGGAATGGTATTCACCATTGAGCCGATGATCAACATGGGCACTTGGAAGGTCTTTGTCGACCGCGCCGACGGTTGGACCGTCATTACCGAGGATGAATTGCCCTCAGCCCAGTGGGAGCACACCTTTTTGATGACCGAGACCGGACTGGAGATTTTGACGCATTAAGTGTTGCAGTCGAACACTCTCTTTCCTTGTTCACCCTAGGAACCTGCAAAGCGCTTCATTCTCCGAAGCCAGAGAGGCGTTGGTTTTTTAGATGAAACATTACCATTTATGCATGTTCTATACAAATTTTGTAACTTTATTTTGTAATTCCGAATTATTTTATTATCTTTGCGGCACAAAACATAAATAATGCCGTTATGCGAATCATCGCAAAGAAGACACTGACCCAATATGCCGAAAACCATCCGCAAGCAGCTGGAAGCCTTAACGATTGGTTTGAAAAGACCCGAAAGGCAGAATGGAACAATCTGACCGACATTAGGCAAACCTTCAATAGTGTGGATTATGTTGGCAACCAGCGTTATGTGTTCAATATCAATGGGAATAACTATCGCCTTGTAGTGTTGATCCTCATGACTTCCAAAACGGTTTACATTCGCTTCATCGGCACACATGCAGAATATGACAGAATTACGGACATTGAAAACATTTGAGTCATGGCACAACTAAAAACAGAAGAGGCTTACAATGCCGCAATGCAACGCATCGAAGAACTTTTGAAGGTGGTGACAGATGAGACCCCAATCACTGACCCTAACTATCAAGAACTCGACATCCTTTCCGACATGGTAGAGGAATACGAGGACCTTCATTTCTCCTTTAGCAAACCGACATTGCCTGATGTCATTAGGCTCCGTATGTATGAGCGCAGTTTGACACAGGCAGCTGTGGCAAAGCTCCTTGGCATCAGTGCATCGAGGATGAGCGAACTGATGCATGGTAAAATGGAGCCTTCTTACCAACTCTCCCGCAACCTTTGCCTCAAACTCAATATAGAGCCTGCAGTGGTGTTGGGAGTTTGAAAAGATTTGTCACATGGAACACCATTGTGCTCTTCCAATGTCAATTGGAAGAGTTGATTATGTAGGGAAAAAAACGAATCTAATTCTTCAACACTAAAACCTATCAATATGAATATTATCTGTTTTGAAACGGAATGGCTTTATAATCGTCACAAACAAGAGAATCGCTTCAACCTGAATTGCCAGCCCATTCTCAAATGCCTTAAAGACCGACTTTTCAATCTTGCCTCATTAAAATAAAGGATTTCATAATACTACAAACATGAAACGCTTTACCCTACTTTTTTTTGCTCTCATTACTCTCGCTTCGTGCAATGATACCCTAACTATCACCATCACCAGCCCCAATGTAGAGCAACAATTCCACGAGCAAGCTTTGGCCACAAACCAGCCGCGCTTCAGTTGGAACTATGAGACCACGGAAAACGAAGTAGTCCAAAAAGACTATCACATCATTGTGGCTTCGACTATAGAAAATGCCCAAAATGATAATGGCGACCTTTGGGATTCTGGCGTGGTGCCTTCCAACCAGATGCTTTACATTCCCTACGCAGGCAAAGAACTCCACAGCCGTAACAAAGCCTATTGGAAAGTCATTACAACAGTCACAACCAAAGGAGGCAAGAAAGCTAAAATCGAAAGTGAAGTCAAATCGTTTGAAATCAGCCTGTTGAATCAAGAGGATTGGCAAGCCAAATGGATTGGACACGAGTTTGAGGATGATGTGCTGGTGGGTAAAACCCGCTTGGCGGCTCGTTATCTCCGCAAGGACTTTGCCCTTAAAAATGATGTTAAAGAAGCACGACTTTATGTTAGCGGAATGGGTGTCTACAGCGCTTACCTCAACGGTAGCGAAGTCGCTCCCGAAGAACTACTGAAGCCCACACTTTCGTGGTACTCGAAACGCGTGTATTTCAACACCTACGATGTTACGGAGATGCTCAAAAGTGGCGGCAATACCATCGGCATCATCCTCGAAGGCGGTCGTTACACCTCCATTCGCTACAATGAGGCAAATCCTAACTGGGATGGCACTGATCATGTGTTTGGCTTCGGTACGCCCCGACTGCTCTTGCAACTCGAAGTGACCTATAAGGACGGCCAAAAAGAGACCATCATCAGCGATGAGAACTGGAAGATTACTAACCGCGGCCCTATCCGTACCGCCAACGAATGGGATGGCGAAACCTACGATGAAAACTTCGACCTCGGTGAGTGGAACAAAGCTGGTTACGATGACAATGCTTGGCTTCAAGCCGAACTTGTTGAAGCTCCGGAAGGCCAACTCACCGCCCAGCCCAATCCTAACATCAAGGTGATGGAGAAACTGAAACCCGTCAGTTTGTTCCAGAAAGGCGACAAATGGTATCTCGATATGGGCCAAAACATGGTCGGCTTTATCGACATGAAGGCCCGCGGACAACACCCCGGCGATGTCATCACATTGCGTTTCGCCGAACTCCTCACCCCCGACAGTACCCTCTACACCGCTAACCTCCGCAGCTCAGAGAACATTGATCGTTACATCGTCACCAACAACTCTAAACTTTCAACTGACTCTCAACTCTCAACTCTCAACTCTCAACTACAATGGCATCCGATGTTCGTGTACCACGGTTTCCGTTATGTTGAAATCTCCGGCCTGCGCGAGACACCCAATTTGGATGACTTCGAAGGCTGGGTCATCTACGATGAGATGCCCGTCACGGGTTCGTTTGAGACCTCCAACGAAATCATCAACGCGGTGTACCACAATGCCTACTGGGGTATCCGTGGCAACTACCGTTCCATGCCCACCGATTGTCCGCAACGCGATGAGCGCATGGGTTGGACGGGCGACCGCACCACGGGTAACTTTGGCGAGTCGTACATCTTCGACAACCATCAGCTTTATGCCAAATGGCTCACCGATGGCGATGACAGCCAATGGGACAACGGCTCATTAGCCAATGTCATCCCGCCCTATTGGCGTGGCTACACTGATAACATGACCTGGCCTGGCGCCATGGTCACCGTGACGGATATGCTCTACACCCGCTTTGGCGACATGGAGCCCATCCGCCAACATTATGTGGCTTGGAAAAAATGGATGCTCCACATGAAGAATGACTACATGCGAGCAGGCCTCATGCCTCGTGATACTTACGGCGACTGGTGCATGCCGCCCGAGTCGCTCGAACTCATCCACTCCAACGATGCAACCCGCATCACCGATGCAACGGTGCTTTCAACACCATTCTACTGCTACCTCTGTGGCAAGATGGCAAAGTTCGCCGAAATCTTGGGTTTCGATGAAGATGTGGCATTTTTCCAGCAGGAAATCACCACCACTACCATCGCCTTCAACGACAAGTACTTCAACCGTGTGACGGGCGTCTACGCCAACAATACGGTCACCGCCAATATCCTACCCTTGTGGTTCGGAATGGTGCCCAAAGGCTTGGAAGACAAGGTGATGGAAAGCATTATCAACAAGACCATGAACGAATGTGGCGGACATGTGTCGACGGGCGTCATCGGCATCCAACAGTTGATGCGCTGCCTGACGGAATTCGGCCACGGTGACCTTGCGCTCAAGATTGCTTCTAACGATACCTATCCCAGTTGGGGTTATATGTATCGTAATGGTGCCACCACCATTTGGGAACTTTGGAATGGCAATACCGCCGACCCTGCCATGAACTCGGGTAACCATGTGATGCTGCTCGGCGACCTCATCCTTTGGGAATACGAATATCTTGGTGGCATTCGTGCCTTGGAGCCAGGCTACAGCAAGATCCAGCTTAAGCCTTATCCCATTGAGGGGCTGGATTTTGTGAATTGTGCCTACAATTCGGTTTCAGGTCGCATCGAAAGCCATTGGAAGCGTGAGGGCAACCATTTTGAATGGGATATTGTCATTCCAGCCAACACCACTGCGGAGGTCTGTCTGCCTACTGCAAACGGCTACGAAGTGAAAACTTACGGTAGTGGGTCATACCATTTAGTGTCTGAACTTTAATAGAAATTGCCTTTCTATAGATTCCATGCCAACGCACTTATCTAGTGCAGGAATGACATAGAAAGGCAATTTCTTAAATCATTTCACCCTATCGGGATTTTCAGCTATGAACTGGCTCCAGTCGGGGCGTCGGTGTGCCTTGGCTTTCTCAGTGGTGTGTTTGGTATAGTTCACATCCTTGCCTTTACTGATAGAGTGACATACGGCAGCAGCCACGGCATCGGTGGCATCGAAGAATTTGGGGTCTTCATCGGTCTTGAGGATGAAATGCACCATCTTGGCCACTTGTTCCTTTGAGGCATTTCCATTTCCAGTGATATTCTGCTTGATGGTTTTGGGCGAGTATTCAAAGATTGGGATGTCGCGATAGAGCGCGGCAGCCATGGCCACGCCTTGGGCGCGTCCCAGCTTCAGCATCGACTGCACATTCTTTCCAAAGAACGGTGCCTCAATAGCCAACTCATCGGGATGGTATTCGTTGATGATTTCCAGCACACGTTCGAAGATCTTCTTCAGCTTGAGTGCCTGGTTTTCCAGTTTCTTCAAGTTGATAACCCCCATCGTGAGGAGCTCCATTTTCTTACCTTGTTCACGAATCACGCCGTAACCCATCACCATTGTGCCCGGGTCGATGCCTAGTATGATTTTTTCTTGACCCATTCTCTATTTTTTGCAAAAATACGCATTTTTCTCTTGCTCTTACTGTTTGCATTTCGCATTTAAGTCTCCGTTTCTTTTCGTTTGGAATGATTATTGCTTTCTTTTTTAGTACTTTTGCATCGAAAGTTTAACCATTAAACAGAAAGAGACATGAAAGCGTTACGAGTTTTGATATTGGCCATAGCCCTGATGATGGCTTCAGGTGCCATGGCTCAGGCCGTATATAATAGCAGCGGTTCGCGCTGTGGCACAATTGAGAATGGAGGTACCATCCGTAACTCCAGTGGCTCTAGCGTCGGCAAGTTCGACAGTGATGGCACTATCCGTAACGGTTCTGGTTCCAGCATCGGCAAGATTGATAGTGATGGCACTATCCGCAATAGCAGTGGTTCAAGCATTGGAAAGCTTGACAATGACGGAACGGTGCGCAACAGTTCGGGCGCCAGCATCGGCAAAGTAGAAAGCGATGGCACGGTACGCAATAGCACCGGTTCCAGCATTGGCAAAGCCCAAGGCATTCCCCGCGAATGGGTGGCCGCCTATTTCTTCTTCTTCCCGTTTTACTAGTCTTTATCCAAATAACTCCGCCCTTAACCTCAAAAGGACAAAGAAATCATTCGCTGGATGGCGAAGATTCGGAATGCGGCGGCGGTGCTGTAATAATCAATAACACTTTACTTTATGAAAAAGATATTATTTACATTGCTTTTCGGTTTTATCATTAGTTTTGCGGTCAAAGCGCAAGAAGTGGAAGATATGATTGTCTTTGCCGAAGACTTGGATAGTTGCAACTTCGTTCGGCCTGATGTGATGCCCAAGGATTTTCAATTGGATTACGCATCCCTATTTTATTACACACGTATTAGTCCAGTTTTAGATTATCCTGAAGAAGCAAAAAAGAACCATATTCAAGGGAATGTGCTCCTCACTTTCCGTATTACAAAAGATTGCAAATTAACTGATTATAATATTTTCAAAGGATTGGGTTATGGCTTGGATGAACTAGTTCTCAAATATGCCCAGTTGATTTCCAATCCATCCGAGGCAGCAGAATATCAAGGAGAAAAGGTGGATATATTGTATATGATGAGAGTCTCTTGTACTTATGAACCAGCTTGGCCTATCACAATAGCACAGAATTTCAGTCTTGAAAAGTTGCTTGAAGAAGAGGCTGTTTTAATCGGAAACCATACAAACCCAATCGACTTTGAATGCAAGACACCTTATGTGCGTTTCAAGGTGAAGAGCCGAAACGGCAAAATCGCCAAAGTGAAATTGGAAAAAAGTTCTGGATTTAAATCTCTTGATGATGAAGCGATTATGGCTCTTTGGAATTTGGAGTATTGGAAAGGTGGTCGCATGGAAAAGGACGCTGAATACATAGTCCCTGTTCGATTTGATGCAAATCTAGAAGAATAAAAGTTTACCCGTTTGGCCGGATTTGCAATCCGACTGTTTTGAACCGGCGGATTTGTAATCCGCATAGTTTCACTCTCTTATTTTCGGATTACAAATCCTTATACTCAAGTCCAGCGGATTGCAAATCCGCTGGAACCCGAGATTTACGAATGATTTATGTAAGATTTGTTTCCCTTACCCTACCCAAACAACTCACCCCCCAACTCATACACCGAAGCCACAGGCACAATCTGAATCTTAAACCGCTTGGTATCCAAGCCCTTAGCATTATATTTTGAGACAAAATCTTCTCAAAGCCCAATTTATCGGACTCGGCGATACGGGCTTCGATGCGGGTGAGATAATGAAAACTAATTGTCAGACCGTTTTTTCATATCTCGTTTTCGCAACCACTGACGGAAATCTTTAGCCGTCAATCCCATATTGCGCAGATTGTTTCTGATGATGAATTCGGGTATTGGGTCAATATGCGTCTGGAAAACAACCGGACGCAACATACCCTCTTTTGACCATTTTTCATGCCCAAAGTTGCCTGATTCCACCACTTTGCAACCTTGTTCAGCAAGAAAAACCTTGAAATCAGCGATGCTAATATTGCCTATCCGATAAGTATTCATGCTGAAATCTGGCAGGTCTTGTTGACATTGGTTTTCTTGAAAGAGTGTGTGACAAGATTGCGAAGTTGCTCATTCATGCCAAGCATGTCCGACAAATCAGGCTCATTACCTTTGGCCTTTCCCACTTTCCACCCATGCAAAGCCAAATCAGCACGGAGTGTTCCATTGCGCAACTGTTCAGAAAGATAATCGGAAAGCATGAAATCGAAATCGGCACGGGCACTTTCTTCGGTAAGGTCATAGCCCGAAAGATCAAGCGAAGGGCAATAGGCAATATAAGTATCGCCTTCCTTGAAGACAAACAACGAAACGCTGATTTCAACGCCATCTTTGCTAAAACTGATGTAGTTCAGATTCGTCATTGTTTTTTGTTTTATGGCGCAAAAATAACAATAATTCACAATTCCAATACAATTATCCAACCCTTTTTCCGTTTCAACGACACTAACAAAACACAAATCTAGATGAACGAACCTCAATTTTTTAGTTTTTCTCATGGTAGGGGAAGCCTCTTTTTATTGCCTTGTTTTCGTCAAGATGAATGGGATGATTTGAAAATCAGGATAGACAAAAATATACCTAAAGGAGAACTCAGATTTATTGTAAATCCAAATTTTGGTAAGAAATTTTGGGATGTTGTCATGGCTGGGCAGGGCTTGCTGCTTGCCATCTCAGGAAGGGTGGTTAAATTGTTTCAAGACAACAATATAACTGGTTGCAAATTCTATCCAATAACTATCAATGACCATGAAGATTTGAGTTATTATCTACTTACAATAACAGGAAGGTGCGGGGCGTTTGACATCTCAAAATCTAAAGTGATGGAAACCATAGAATATCCTGAAAGTGTCATTCAAAACTCTAACATAGTTATTCCTAAAGGCAAGTTTTCTATAATGAAAGGTTTTCATTTTCCTTTGGAAAGTTGGGACGGCAGTGACTTTTTCACTCCCGAAGGTGGTGGCGGCATCATTGTGACAGAACGCGTAAAAGATCTTCTCAAAAAGCATAAAGTCACCAATGTCGTTTTGGAAAATATAAAGGATATGGTATGGAATTCTGGCATTTATCCGGAAAATACCGCTCGAAGGATTTTGCAATCCGAATAGTTACGCTTTTTTGTTTTCGGATTACAAATCCTTATATCCAAGTCCAGCGGATTGCAAATCCGCTGGAACCCGAGATTTACGAATGATTTATGTAAGATTTGTTTCCCTTACCCTACCCAAACAACTCACCCCCCAACTCATACACCGATGCCACAGGCACAATCTGAATCTTAAAGCGCTTGGTGTCCAATCCCTTAGCATTGTATTTCGAAACGAAAATCTTCTCGAAGCCCAATTTGTCTGCTTCGGCGATGCGGGCCTCGATGCGAGTGACGGCACGGATTTCGCCCGAAAGGCCTACCTCGGCGGCAAAGGCATAACGCGAAGGAATGGGAATGTCGGCATTCGAGGAAAGCACCGCGGCAATGACAGCCAAATCAATGGCAGGGTCATCCACATGGAGGCCGCCGGCGATGTTTAAGAATACATCTTTTATTGAAAGGCGGAAACCAGCTCGCTTCTCCAAGACTGCCAGCAACATGTTCATTCTGCGGATGTCAAAGCCCGTGGCGGAGCGTTGAGGCGTGCCGTATGCGGCACTGCTCACCAAGGCTTGCGTCTCGATGAGCATGGGGCGTTGGCCTTCCATGGTGGCGGCGATGGCGATACCGCTCACTTCCTCGTCACGCTGAGAGAGGAGGATCTCGCTGGGGTTGGTCACCTCGCGAAGCCCCGTGGCGTTCATCTCGAAGATGCCCAACTCAGAGGCCGATCCGAAGCGGTTCTTGATGGTGCGCAGGATACGGAAACCATAGTGACGGTCGCCCTCAAACTGCAAGACCGTGTCGACGATATGCTCCAGAATCTTCGGTCCTGCGATGCTGCCATCCTTGGTGATATGGCCGATGAGGAATACCGGCACCTGATAGGCCTTGGCGATTTTGTTCATCTCGGCAGCGGTCTCACGGATTTGCGAGAGGCTGCCCGCCGTGGCGTCCACATAGGGTGATTCGAGCGTCTGTATGGAGTCGACAATCACAATGTCGGGCTGCACATTCTTGAAATGCTTCAGGATCTCTTGCGTGTTGGTTTCGGTGAGAATGAGGCAGTCGGTGTTGTGGATGCCGATGCGCTCTGCCCTCATCTTGATTTGGGTCTGGCTCTCCTCGCCGGAGATGTATAGTATCTTTCTGCCAGCAAGTTGCAATGCCGTTTGCAAAAGCAAAGTCGACTTGCCGATGCCAGGTTCACCACCCACGAGGGTCAAAGAGCCAAGCACCAAACCACCACCCAAAACGCGGTTGAGTTCCTCATAAGGCAGGATGATACGTTGTTCCTTGGCATTGCCGATCTCATTGATAGGTGTAGGCAAGCTTTTGTCCATCTCCAAGCCAACGTTTTTCTTCACCGATTTGCTGTCTTTTCCCGTGACGACGGTCTCTTCCACACAGGTGTTCCATGCGCCGCAGGCAGGGCATTTCCCGAACCATTTCGGCGACTCATTGCCGCATTCCTTGCAGAAAAAGGCGGTTTTCTCTTTTGTCATAGTGTTTGCCTTAATGACTAGCCAAGGTACACAACACCACCCTTTACCCTCATTGCGGATGTTCCTCTGCCATGAGGGTAATAGTGTTAGGGTTGTGACCCTTGGTCCAGTGTCCGTTTATGCTGCAAAAATAAGAAAAACACCTCGTAAAAGAATAGAGTCCAAGATTTTTCCTATTTTTGTCCCCAAATCGTAGAATCAACGAAGATAAATCAAGAAGTTGAATGAAAAAACGTCTACTCACACTACTTATGGTCATCTTCACTTTGCCGCTCTTCGCGCAGCAGGGCGATGTGGTGCTGTGTGAGGGGTTTTTCAACCCATGGCTCGAAGAGGGCTGGGACGCGAAAGGCGATGACTGGGTGGTATGGTACATCTCCAACACAACCTTTGCAGGATGCAAGCCTCATGAAATGCAGATGTATCCTGACTTCAACTTTGAAGGTACGACTCGCTTGGTGACACCTATCGTAGAGTTGGACAAATACGATTTCATCAATTTTCAGTTCAACCATGCCCTTGAAGCCACTCTAGGAGAAATCAATGCACAAATCGGTATCGGCATTTCGCAAAACGGCGAAGACTGGGAAAGCATCTGGGAAGACACTTTGGTGGGAAGTATCGCACAAAGCCAATATCTGCTTACCTTCGACATGGAGGAATGGACTACCAAGTCACCACAGTTTTGCCTTTATTTTAAAGGACACGGAGCTTATGTAACAAGTTGGTATATCGATAATATCATCGTTTTCGCCTCGAAAAAGAACAAATATGGAGGTATTGACGACACCGATGAGAACGGCTTCATTGCCTCAGCGTCGCATATCACTACCTTGAAAGGTCCCTCTGCTGGAACAATAACGCATTTCTCAAAGATGCGAAAGTCGCGCAGCCGCTATGCCCGTGTGGTTGAAGGCCGACAAAAGAAGTGGTGGCAGTTCTGGAAGTAAATATGGATATGAAGAAGTACATCATAGCTTTTTTGTTGGTTATCATGTCTTTGGCGGTTAATGCGCAGACCTTCACCGACAGCAACCTGCCCATCGTGGTCATTGAGACCGATGGTGGTGCCAGTATTCCTGAAGAGCCAAAAATTTTGGCTACGATGAAGATTATCTGGCATCAGGATGGCTCACGCAACTATTTGACCGACATCGACAACCTCGAATTCCTTAACTACGACGGGCGCATCGGCATTGAGCGTCGTGGCTATTCCTCGCAGATGGTTTCAGACAAGAAACCATACGGTTTGACAACACTCCAAAATGACAATACCTGCAACAATAATGTCAGCCTTTTCGGGATGCCTGCCGAAAACGATTGGATCCTCAACCCTTTGGCATACGACCAAACGGGGATGCGCGATGTGTTGGCTTACGAGCTATCGAACCAAATCGGCCAATACGCCTCTCGAAGCCAGTATTGCGAAGTGATTCTCAACGGCAATTACTGCGGCCTCTATGTCTTCATGGAGAAAATCAAGGTGGACACAAACCGTGTCAACATCGAGAAGATGGACGAGACCTGCAACGAACCGCCTGAAGTTACTGGAGGCTATATAGTTCAAGCGAACCGTAGTGACAACGACCCCTTGGCATGGACCATGCAGACCTATCAAATGAACTGGTGGTGGCCCGTCAATACAGAGTTTATCCACCATTATCCCAAACACGAAAACATCACCAGCACACAGAACGACTATATCCACAATGTGTTTCTCAACCTTGAATCTGTGGCTCACAACTATGACACCGGCATAACAACAGGTATTCCTTCGGTCATCGACATCCCTTCTTTCGTCGACTTTATGATCATGGCCGAGTTCACTTCCAATGTCGATGTGTATCACCTCAGCACTTTTTTCCATAAGGACCGTTGTGGCAAACTGCGGGCAGGCCCTATTTGGGACTATAACCTTGCTTTCGGATACGACGCTTTTGGCAACCGAAGCGGCTACGATGTGTGGCAGTTCGACAACCAGGACAACACGGGACCGCGTTTTTGGAAAGACCTGTTCGATACGGATGCGTTTCGCTGCTATTTTGCCAAGCGTTGGTTTGAATTGACCGAGGAAGGAATGCCTTTGGACTACAACCTTATCTCTAACCGCATTGACGAGATAGACACATTGATTGCGGAAGCCATCAGTCGCGACAACCAACGCTGGAGTCAGATGTCGCAACACGCTCAGTATGTGAACGACATGAAGACTTGGCTTCAACAGCGCATTGACTGGCTGAACGACCATATTGGCGCTTCACAAGGCTGTTCCGAAGTCGATCTGCCGCCTTTGGTCATCTCAAAGATCCATTACCATCCCCAAGACTGGTGGAGCATTGACGGCGACCATCTTGAGTTCATTGAAATCACCAACAATGGTGATGCAGAGGTGGATTTGACAGGCATTTATTTCCGTGAGCTGGGTCTCACTTATCAATTCCCTGATGGAGCCCATCTTGCTGGTCGACAAGCTGTTATCCTATGTTCCGATTCTTTGTTATTTGGCGAATACTATCAAATTACGCCTTTCGGCCAATATATGCGCAAGCTCGACAACAAGTCGGAAAACTTGGTGTTGGCCGATGCTTGGGGCAACATCATCGATCAAGTGCATTACTCCGACAGCTTGCCGTGGCCTATGGAAGCCGATGGCAACGGTTCTTACCTCCAACTCAAAGACCTTGGTCTGGACAACAGTCTCGCCGAAAACTGGACCACGGGCGATGACTTGACAGGCGTGGCGCAACAAGAGTATGCGGCTGAGGTACACGTTTACCCTAATCCCACTTCAGGGGTGGTTTATGTCGAGTTTTCGGAAACTCCTGTTTGTTGCCAAATCTTGAATCTAATGGGCAATGTGGTTATGGAAACACCCGTTTCAAGTTCTCGTTTTGAACTCGATTTGAGCCTTTTGTCTTCAGGTATGTACCTGATGAAAATACAAATGGCCGACGGGAAGTCGAACTATGGTAAAGTGGTAAAACGCTGATTTTTGGTTATAATTCTTCCGCAAACTTAATGTCCTTTACATTAAGCTGCAAATTGGTCTTGCCTTGCCAGGTGTTGTATTCCAGATGGTAGCAGATGCTGAAAGGCTCTCCGTCGTGGATACGGTTGAAGAGGTCGCCTTTCTGGAATGCAATGCCCGAAAATGGAGGCACACCTTGCTCAGCATCGCCCACTTGCGACACGGTGAGTTTCAAGTGCTTGTGACCACCCACGGGACGCGAGCCGCCTGCATCGATGACATTGTCGGTCCAAAACACGGGAGCCATATTACCTGGTCCAAAGGGCGCAAATTGATTGAGGATGCGCATAAACTTGGAGGTGATGTCACTGAAGTTGATCTTCAAATCCACCTCAAGCTCAGGCACAAAGTCCTCATCTACAAGATGTTCGCTGACGTAAGCCTCAAAACGACGGCGGAACTCGGGAAGGTTCTCGGGCTTCATAGACAGCCCCGCAGCGTATTTGTGACCACCGAAGTGCTCCAACAAGTCGGAGCAATGGTCGATGGCATCATAGATGTCGAAGCTCTTGATGGAGCGTGCCGAACCTGTGACCAAACCGCTGGCGCGGGTCAGGACGATAGTGGGGCGGTAATAATAGTCGGTGAGGCGCGAAGCCACGATACCGATGACGCCACGGTGCCATTTTGCGTTGAAGACCACTGTGCTCTTGGCATCGCGCAGTTCCGCGTCATTGGCAATCATACCCAAGGCTTCCTCGGTGATGCGGTTGTCGAACTCGCGCCGCTCGTCGTTGAGGTCGTTGATGGATGCGGCCAGTTTTTCGGCGTGTTCCTTCTTGTCGGCGATAAGCAGACGCACCGAGTCGGAGGCCTTGGCGATACGACCTGCGGCATTGATACGCGGGCCGATGAGAAACACCAAATCACTGATGGTCAACTCTCTAGTCAGCACATTCTCATCCTCATCGATTTGGTCTTCATCGCGGCGGTAGATGTTGGCGTGTTGCAGGATGGCTTCGATGCCAGGACGTGGTTTCTTGTTGAGTTGCTTCAAGCCGAAATAAGCCAGCACGCGGTTTTCACCCGTGATGGGGACAATGTCGGCGGCGATGCTCACAGCCAAAAAGTCGAGCAATTCATATACTTGCTCGATGGTTCCCAAGCCTTTCATTGACAAGGCGGTAACCAATTTGAAGCCCACGCCGCAACCAGAAAGCTCATCGTAAGGATAGTTGCAATCGGGGCGTTTGGCGTCAAGCACAGCTACAGCGTTCGGGAGTACATCGCCTGCACGGTGGTGGTCGCAGATGATGAAGTCGACGCCACGCTCGTTGGCATAGTCGATGCGCTCGTTGGCCTTGATGCCGCAGTCGAGGGCGATGACCAGCTTGAAGCCGTTTTCGGCGGCATAGTCGATGCCTTTGAAGGAGATACCGTAGCCTTCCTCATAGCGGTCGGGAATGTAAAACTCGATCTTTTTCTTCTTAAAGAAAGGCTTGAGGTAGGTATAGACCACCGCAACGGCTGTCGTACCGTCGACATCATAGTCGCCATAGACCAAAAGCTTCTCGCCATTGTTGATGGCTTGCAACACACGTTCGACGGCCTTGTCCATGTCCTTCATGAGGAAAGGATCGTGCAACTGGGAGAGCGAGGGACGGAAGAAAGTTTTGGCTTCCTCGTAGTTGGTAATACCGCGTTGGACAAGCAAAGTGGCAAGGTTCTCATCGATATTGAGCACCTTGACAATCTCGGCAACTTGCTGTTTGTCAACCGATTGGTTTAAAATCCACTTCGTTTCCATCCGTGTAATTTTGAATCGGTAAAGATAATAAGAAAAACAATGCGAAAGGACGGTTTTCGTAGTTTATAATCAATTTTTCTTTTATAGCATTCATTTTCAGTGGATTATTTTTGTGCATTTTTTGACAATTCTACATAACAATTCTATTTTTGATTGGATAGAAAAATGTTGAAATCTTTGTTTAAAAAAAATGCTTTCAACCCTTGCGCGGTGTGCAGATTTTTGGTAATCTTGCAGTTTAAAATCACCTTAATTTTCTACCCTTGAAAAAGATTAAAACTGCTTTAATATCAGTATTTTATAAAACAGGCATCGATACCATTGTCGACTTGTTGAAGCAAAATGGAGTGCAAATCTACTCCACTGGAGGGACATACGACTTCATCAAGCCATTAGACCCCTCGGTGAAGACAGTAGAGTCGCTTACAGGCTACCCATCCATTCTTGGTGGGAGGGTCAAGACTTTGCACCCTAAGGTATTCGGCGGCATTTTGGGCCGCACCAACCTTGCCTCTGACCAGAAAGAGATGCAGGAATACGACATTCCGCCTTTCGACCTCGTTATTGTAGACCTCTATCCTTTCGAAGAGACCGTGGCCAAGACCGAAGATGCTTCGCAAATCATCGAGAAGATCGACATCGGCGGCATCTCGCTCATTCGTGCTGGCGCTAAGAACTTCAACGACGTGCTCATCGTGCCCTCACAGAAATACTATGGAGAGCTCATCCAACTGCTCAAAGACCAGCAGGGTGAGACCTCTCTCGATGACCGTCGTCGTTTTGCAGCCTACGCCTTTGGCGTGAGCTCGCACTACGACAGTGCCATCATGAACTGGTTTGTGAAAGACAACGACAGCAAGCCCTTGCGTATCACTGTAGAAGAAGGCACCACTTTGCGCTACGGCGAAAACCCACACCAAAAAGGCACCTTCTATGGCGACTTGGATGCGATGTTTGAGAAGTTGCACGGCAAAGAGCTGTCGTACAACAATTTGCTTGATCTTGATGCAGGTCTTAACCTCATCCGTGAGTTTGACGAGCCCACCTTCGCCATCCTCAAGCACAACAATCCTTGTGGATTGGCTTGCCGGAAGACCGTCAAAGAGGCTTATGTGGACGCCTTGGCTGGTGACCCTGTTTCGGCTTTCGGAGGCGTGTTGGTCTGCAATCGTCCCATCGACCTCGAAGCCGCTGAGGAAATCAACAAGCTCTTCATTGAAGTCATCGTGGCACCGAAATATGAAGATGGTGTGCTTGACCTGCTCTTCTCCAAGAAGAACCGCGTGGTGTTACGCCTGAAGGCCGACCTCTATAGGCCTCAGACCGTGAAGACCGCCTTGAACGGCTATCTTGTGCAGGATCGCGATCTGCACACCGAGACGGCCGATGATTTCAAGGTCATCACAGAAAAGGCACCAACCGCTGATGAGATTGAAGACATGGTTTTCGCCAATAAAATTGTGAAGCACAGCCGCAGCAATGCCATCGTGTTAGCCAAAGGCAAACAACTCTTTGCCTCGGGCATCGGGCAGACTTCGCGTGTTGATGCCCTGCGCCAAGCCATTGAGAAGGCCAAGTCGTTCGATTTCGATTTGAGGGGTGCCGTTTTGGCCTCCGATGCCTTCTTCCCCTTCAAGGACTGCGTCGAACTGGCTCATGAAGCGGGCATTACTGCCATCGTGCAGCCTGGTGGATCGGTGCGCGACCAAGAATCCATCGACTGCTGCAACGAACACGGAATCAGCATGGTATTTACTGGATTTAGACATTTTAGACATTAACGAATGATGATGGTAGAAACGGTGCATGCACCGTCTCTACAAAGGAACAATTAACGGATAATAGAACAACTGACAACTAACCACTAACAACTGAAGATTATGGGAGCATTTTCATTCCTGAACAAAGAAATCGCTATTGACCTTGGTACGGCCAATACGATTATCATATACAACGACAAGGTCGTCGTCGACGAGCCTTCCATCGTGGCGCTACAGCGCGACACGAAGAAAATCATCGCTGTGGGTAAGCGTGCCATGATGATGCACGGCAAGACTCATGAAAACATCAAGACCATTCGCCCGTTGCGCGACGGCGTCATCGCTGACTTCCAAGCCGCCGAATATATGATGCGCGAGATGATCAAGATGATCAATTTCAAGAATACCCTGTTTCCGCCTAGCCTCAAGATGGTCATCTGCATCCCTTCGGGTATCACCGAGGTGGAGGAGCGCGCCGTGAAGGACTCTGCCGAACAGGCTGGTGCCAAAGAGGTGCGTCTGATTCACGAGCCTATGGCTGCTGCCATCGGTATCGGTATCGATGTGCTTGAGCCGACGGGTAACATGATTATCGACATCGGTGGTGGTACCTCCGAAATCGCCGTCATCGCCTTGGGTGGTATCGTCAACAACAAGTCCATCCGCATCGCTGGTGACGACTTCACTGCCGACATCGAGGAATATATGCGCAAGCAACACAACATCATCGTGGGTGAGCGCACTGCCGAACGCATCAAGATTGAAGTGGGTGCCGCCATTCCGCAGCTCGACAATCCGCCCGATGACTATGCTGTGCAAGGCCGCGACATGTTGACAGGTATCCCGAAGGAAATCCGCGTCAACTATGCCGAAATTGCCCACTGCCTCGACAAGAGTATCATGAAGATCGAGACCGCTGTGTTGAATGCTTTGGAGCAGACCCCGCCTGAGTTGTCGGCTGATATCTATCGCACGGGTATCTACCTCACTGGTGGTGGTGCCTTGCTGCGAGGCCTCGACAAACGTCTCAACGCCAAGACCAAGTTGCCCATCCACGTGGCGGAAGACCCGTTGCGCGCCGTCGCCCGTGGTACTGGCATCGCCTTGAAGAACTTCGACAGATTCACTTTCTTGATCAAATAATGACGCAAGTCGGCGTTTCGACAAGCTCAACGACCTTTGCTTTTTCAGTTGCTATAAGGGTCCCTGAGCCTGTCGAAGGGCCCGAAGCCCAATAATAAGGACATGTACAACCTGCGGCGTTTCATCATTAAACATCACTTCGTCATCTTGTTCATTTTGCTCGAGGTGATTTCCGTCTTGCTGCTCGCCAATAGCCAACGCTTCCATCGCGACCGCATGGTGAACACGACTAATGATGTCGTGGGCAAAATCTACGAGTGGAGCAGCGAGGTGGGCAACTATTTCCGCCTCAACAGCGCCAACGAGCAACTTGCCGAAGAGAATGCCTTGCTCAGACAAAGGCTGTCGGTGGTTTACGACACCACGACTTGTACCTTCGACATCAGTGAGGGCGACACCTTATATAAATACATCCCCGCGCAGGTCGTCAACAACAGTACCAATCAGGCCAACAATTATATAATTATTAATAAAGGTAAGGTTGACGGTATCGAGCGCGACATGGGTGTCATTTCCACCGATGGCATCGTGGGTGTGGTGACCGATGTGAGTCGCCATTTTGCCTCTGTCATGAGCCTATTGCACAGCAAGTCGGTGGTAGGTGTGCGCATCAAGGAGAGCCAAGAGCTCGCCAGTTTGAAGTGGGAGACCAACAATTACCGATACGGTATGGTGGAAGACATCCCCACCCACATCCTTTTGCAGAAAGGCGACACCATCTTGACCAGTTCGCATTCCTACATTTTCCCCGAAGACCTTATGGTGGGCACGGTGGAGGAGTTTTATCCCACCGCCGTCGATGCCTTGAACAAGGCTAAAGTCAGGTTTGCCACCGACTTCGCCACCTTGAGGCACGTCTATGTAATTAGAGATTTGCACAAACCCGAGCTCGATTCGCTCAAAGCCAGACAAAAGTTATGAACAAGAACGTGCTACAAATCATTCGTTTCCTTGTGCTCGTACTCTTTCAGGTGTTGGTCATCAACCATATCCGCCTGGGAGGCTATGTGCATCCTTATATCTATCTGGTTTTCATTATGTTGTTGCCGTTTAGCACTCCCAAATGGCAACTGCTGGTTTTGGGCTTTGCCTTGGGTTTGACCGTTGATTTGTTTACGGGCACGCCAGGGCTTCACGCAGGAGCCACCACTTTGATGGCTTTTAGCCGTCCGTCCATCATCAAGTTGGTGTCGGGCAGCCAAAAGTTTGAAAACATCACCGAACCAAATCTTGGTCAGTTGGGTGGACTTTGGTTCTTCCGGTATGTGCTATGCATGGTGTTTATCCATCATTTCGCGCTGTTTTTCCTCGAGTCGTTCAGTATCAGGCTCATGGGTCAGGTGTTGTTGCGCATTTTGCTCAGCGTGCCTGTTTCCATCTTCTTGATCATGATGATTCTATACATTTTCAAATCGGAAAAGAAAAGAGAATAACACAATAAATATTTGATTTACAATGAAAAAACATCTACTATTTCTATTTGCTGTGGTCCTTGGCCTGACAGCCTGTAACGAGAAGAAAACCTTTAAAGTCAATGTGGGTTTGACAAATGGCAACGAAAAGACTGTTTACTTGCAAAAATATGTCGACAATGTGCCGGTCACCATCGACTCGGCTGTCATTGTTGCCGACCAAGCCGTATTGACTGCCCCTGTTGACAATCCGCAGCTTCTTTACGCTTTGAAAGTGAAAGGGAAACGAGGCTCTATGCCTTTCTTTGCCGATAACAAGGATGTCGCTTTTGTGGGCGATATGAACAACCCGCAAGATGTTGAGATCATCGCTTCGGAAACGCAAGCTGAACTGGATGCCTATAACGACCAGCTGAAAGCTTTTGACACCCAGATTCGCGATCTGTACGCCGACATGCAGCAAGCTTTTGCTGACAACGATTCCATCATGATGGATTCGCTCAACAAGGTCGGCACGGCGTTGATGGAGCAACAAGACAACTTCCGCGATGATTACATCAAAGCGCATCCGGAGAGTTTTGTCACCCATTACATCCTCGATGGTGTAAAGCAAGACTATCCCATCGACCAGTTGAAAGAATTGGTTGGCATGTTTACCACCGAATCCATCTATCGTGACCACCTCAATGACTATATCGCCAAGCAGCAACGTCTGGATGTGGGTCAGCCGTTCATTGATTTTACTTTGAAAACCAATAATGGCACGGAGGTTGTCTTGTCTGAGATGATTCCCCAAAACAAACTCACTTTGGTCGATTTCTGGGCTTCGTGGTGTGGTCCCTGCCGTAAGGAGAACCCTGTCGTGAAAGCTGCCTACGAACAGTTCCATGGGGCTGGCTTCAATGTTATTGGTGTCAGCGTCGACCAAGATGAAGCCGCATGGTTGCAAGCCGTCGAGGAAGATCAGTTGCCTTGGACGCAGGTGCGCGATGCCGAAAACAAGGCCAGCGAAGACTATATGATCTATTACATCCCATCCAATTTCCTCTTCGACCAGAACGGCACCATGGTAGCGAAAGGCTTACGCGGTGAGGAATTGACGGCAAAACTTGCTGAACTTTTGCAATAAATATCGGCCCTTCGACAAGCTCAGGGACCTTGGCTTTTACAAAAGTTAAGGGTGCTTGAGCCTGTCGAAGGCCCCGCTTTAAAACGGAACAACATGAAAACAAAAACCTTACTTATCGCGGTTGCGGCTATCATCTTAGCTGCATGCACTTCAACCCCTAAGACTGAGACTTTTAAGGTCAATGTGAACCTTGCCAATGCCGATGGCAAAATGGTCTATCTGCAAAAAGACGGTCAAACCCTTGACTCGGCTGTAATTGCCAATTGGGACGCTGTGTTTGAGACACCGGTTTGCAAAGACAACGAGATGTACGGTATCATGCTGCAAGGCTGGCGCCGTCCTTTCCCATTCTTCACGGACAATGTGGATGTGACCCTCGAAGGCGATGCACAGAATCCTAACGCCATCTTGGTGAAAGGATCGGAGTCGCAAGACCGACTTAATGCCTTCACTCAGAGCTACAACGAGCTAGAAGAAAAATTGGAGGCCGACAGCACGATGGCCCAAGCCGATAAGGATGAGGTCTTGAAGATGCACTGCTTCGACTATGTGTGGGAAAACCCGACCGACCCCGTGGCGCATTATGTGATGTACCGCTACAAATGGGCCTTTGGTCCCTGCGAATTGCGCACGATGATTGATAATATTCACCATGCTGACAGCACCCTCAGCACCGCTAACTTGAAACTGGCTGAGGAATATGTGGAGAAGCAAGAACGCGTGCAGGCGGGTCAGCCCATCATCGACTTCACCCAAAACGACCCTGACGGCAACCCTGTGACGCTCAGCGAGCTCGCCCAAGGCAAACTCCTTTTGGTTGACTTTTGGGCTTCGTGGTGCCCCGACTGCCGCAAGGCCAATCCCGATGTGGTGGCAGCTTATCAGAAGTTCCACGACCAAGGCTTTGATGTGCTTGGTGTGTCGTTCGACACTGACAAAGAAAAATGGCTTGCTGCCATTGAGAAGGACGGTCTCACTTGGACCCATGTCTCCGACTTGCAAGGCTGGAGCAACGCTGCTGGAGCCTTGTACGCCATCGCTTTCATCCCGCAAAATGCCCTTATCAAGGACGGCGTGATTGTCGCACGCAACTTGGAAGGGGAGGAGCTGATGGAGGAGATTGGACGGCAGTTGGAAAAATAAACTTTCAAATTATTGGAAATAGCCTCGTCACACAACAGCGACGAGGCTTTTTGTATCTCAATATACTACCAATCGTGTTGAATAAAACGTACCATCTGTTGCAATTAACCGTAACAGATAAACCCCTTTTTGAATATCATTTGTGTTGATTATATTGGTATTGTAAAAGGTTCTTACAGCCTGCCCGAGGTTGTTGTAAACTTGTACTTGGGCCACCTTCACTCCTTCAATGTTCACTACTCCGTCGGTTGGATTGGGATAGACATTGAAGGCAGTTACAGACCCATCTGCAACAGCGAGATTGTCTTTCTCAAGAATGGGGAAACCCTCATTGATATTATTCTCATCCTGAGCCCACACAGGATCGCTATTATTGCCGTTGAGACAATCCACGAAATCAAGGCTACGCATATAGTCTTCGCTTAATGCCACACCTTCGCCGCCTGCACTACACGTATTGATGTAATAGTTGTTTTCAAGTGTTGTATTATTGCCATAGGCCAAAATACAGCCGGCATCTTCGGTGCTGGAAATTGTTCCTACATTATAGCAATTGGTTATCACACAATTACCATTATGCAAGAAGCTAGCGATGCCACCTGCAGCAGGTCCTGCTGGAGCAGTGCCTGTAACTGTACCGTCAGCGAAAATGCTTCCTGTATTGTAGCAATTGTTTATTGTCACTTTTCCATTAAGAGAAAAGCCATAGATTCCACCCGAGTAGGCCCCCGACACCTCTCCTTTATTGTAACATTCTGCAATTTCCGTGGTACCAAAACCAACGATACCACCTGCATATTGGCCACTGATATTACCAATATTGTAACAGTTATAGACTTGATAGGCATTAGACCCAACGATGCCGCCGGATCTAGAATCATTGGAGACTACGGTTGCGCCATTCCAACAACGGGACACCAATGTGGAGGACGAGCCATTTCCTACAATGCCACCACAAATAATTCCTGTAACATAACCACTAGTGACAAATACATTCTCGATAACGGCCGGTTCCACATCTTGTCCGATTAGTCTGCCTTCAGTGCATCCAAAAAGGCCAACGCCATAATCATAGTAGTAGGCTTCCGAATCAACATACATATTCGAAATGCTGTGCTCTCCACCATCGAAGTGGCCTCTGAACACAGTTTCTGGATTATAACCGGAAATACTACCTTGGTTGCCTCTATCACAGCCGTCATCATCGAACCATTTGTTGTACAACCCGATGGGCACCCATTTTTGGTCCTCACTGCCGTTTAGGTCGATGTCTGTGGTGAGACGGAAATACAAGCCTTCCGTATCAAAGCCTTTGTTGACCATATAAGCCAAGAAAGCCAAGTTTTGGGCCGATTCAATCAGGTATGGGCTGCTTTCAGTTCCGTTGCCTCTGGTCCAAACAGCTCTGCCGCCGTCCCAAACGCTGGTCTGTGCCTCGACCATGATGCCCGCCAAAAGGAGCATCATCATAATATATAATCTTTTCATTTTGTTCAGTATTAAATCGTTAGACATTTGTTTTATTTTCCAAAGCCATTATTGAACAATGTCCTGATATGGTCGATGAATTCGCCTTTGCGCTCAAGAGCCGACTGGCTGTCATTTTTCCATACGGTAATCATGGCATAGTCCAATTCTTGCGTAGTGCCGGCGACAAAATTGAACGGCCCAACCATAGTAAGACCACGGCGGTCGGTGGGTTCATTATTACATTCTTCTTCCGTCCAATATTTGCCATTGGTGTTGTAGTCGTCATTAGGGGCCACACCATTAGTGCCAAAATTGCAAGGGTCGGTGTCACCAGGGAACATAAAGCTGCATTCGGGACCGACAACATTTTCACCGCTGTAGGCATTGCCACCATATTGCATATGTGTTTCGTCTCTCCATATACCGCGCAAATAATTATAGTATTGTAAAGCCGAACTTGGATCGCCATTGATACCTACAGAGTTGACATGATACATAAATCCGCACATACCCAAGCGTTCATCATCGGCGATGCCATTACCAAAATTGTAGCCATTGTAGGCATATTTGTCTAAAGGATGCGAGTTGTTGAACAAGGTTCCACAATCTCCGTTATAGGCGGGATTATCACGCCCGTCTGCATCCATATAGGGACCAGCCAATATAGTACAGACCTGAACAGGTGGATTATCACCGTATGCCCATGGCTGCCCATCGCCATCCATTGGGACACCATTATAGGCAAAGCTTGAGCCACGTTGCACATCGCAGCCAACATAGTCATCCCAAGCATAGCCGATGTCCCAGTCGTTCCAAAGACCGAGATAGGTGTCGTGGTAATCGTTGGAGGAACGGTTGAAGAACTTGTAGTTCACAAACACGGTATTGTTCAAAGCCTCATCATTTGGGGCATCAAAGGCATACACCATGGCATGGACCTCAAGGCCAATCTTTCCTCCTCCCGATTCAAGATGATTACTAAAGCAGTCATTGAAAACAAAGAAGAGGCATTGGTCGCCCTTGATGTCGGGATAGTCGCCTTCGGCAGGGTTGTAATGTCCGTCACCATTCACGTCTACAAAAGGCGCAAGGTTTTCGGCATAGCCCGCATCGCCATGGGCTGGCCAAGTTAGGATGTCCTCAGGTGTTTGATAGCCTGCGTTGCCGTGATTGGCGATGAATTGTTCGATTTCGGAGCGAGTGAGGTTCCATACACGATGGAACTTCAGTGCCGTCATCAGGTCGATTGTGGCGTCAGCTGTCTTGAGAGGCCCTGCCCAATAGTCGTTAATAGCTCCATCAATCCCTTCCCAGTTTTGTCCGAATTTTAAAGCTGCAAGGTGAAGACTGTCGGCGGTATCCAGACCGCCAAACCAGAGCGAATGTTGGAAGATGGTCTCTTTGCCGCTGCCTTGGGGCACTTCCCAAGTGGGGCAATCATTGTGATAGGTGTCCCATTGTTCATAATATGTACCACGTTGTGGGACAAAGACGCTGCCATTGCCGAGGATGGTTGCCCTTACATTGTTGGTCTCGATGTGAGAGATGGGTGGTTGCTGTGCCACGGATGCCAGCCCCATCACGCACATCACCAGTAACAAAAGTCTTTTCCTGTTTTCCGCGATTTTCAGTTGTGATTTTATAAGTGCTTAAATTCCAGTAGAATATCTTTCAAGAATTTGCGTTTTTGGGTGTCCCGTGCTATCTTTGCGGCATGTTTGTACGTCGGAAGGTCAACAAGTCGGGC
>JAFRRE010000157.1 GCA_017428285.1 Bacteroidales bacterium
CGAAAAGGATTTGGCCTTCCTCGTTCGTGTAATTGGTTTTGTTCCAAGTCTGGTCCACGATGCGAGTGGCTTCCTCCACGCCCGGCACTTCGGCCTTGAAGCCTGGAGCTACGGCCCCGCTGACACGCGGAAACACATTCACGCCTTCGGAACTCGTGGTCTCCATTTGGATGCAATAGATGCGGTCCACATCCTTATAGAAACTGTCGTACGACAGCTCGAAGCACACCTTGGCAATCAGCACGATGCCAATGGCGAGACCTATGCCTAAGGATAGGATTTTGATGAGTGTGTCTTTGAATCTGTTCATATTGTTGAATTGTTGAATTGTTGAATTGTTTAACTGTTGAATTGTTTGTTGAGATTCCCTTCGGGAATGGAGTGTTTGTTTTAGTTATACAGCGGCGGCAAGAACAAGTTTCCTATTTGTAGCGCCACTGGCCGCCGCAGTTAACAACAACTCCTGACCTCCATTCCCCGCAGGGGAATCTCATCTATCAAAACACCAGCACCTCCGATTCCCCAAAGTTGTCATACGAAGAAGTAATCACCTTCTCACCGGCCTCCAGGCCTTCGACAACCTCGTAATACTGCGGGTTTTGTCGCCCGATGCGGATGTCGCGGCGCGTAGCCTTGCTGCCGTCGGGCGAGAGCACATAAATCCACTTGCCACCTGTCTTTTGGTAGAAGGCGCCACGCGGGATGAGCACCGCCTCCACGGGCTGGCCGAGCTGCAGGTTGAGGTAATAAGTCTGACCGCTGCGGATGTTCTCGGGCTGCTGCTCCATGAACTTGAAGTCGGCCTTGAACTTGCCGTCGCGCACCTCGGGATATACCTTGCGGATCTGCGCTTGATACCGCTCGCTTTGCCGCTCAAAGGTTGCCTCCAAGCCAGGGGTGATGCGGTCGATGTAATGCTCATCGATCTGGGCCTCAATCTTGTAACTGTCAAGGTTGTTGATTTGCCCGATCTTGGAGCCTGCGCCCACCGACTGGCCCAACACCACATCCAACAGGCCCAACTCGCCGTCGATGGGTGCCTTGATGGTCAGGTTTTCCTTGCGCTTACGAATCATCATCATGTTGACGCGCATGTTTTCGAGGCTCTCGCGCATCCGGTCGATTTCCACCGAGCGGTGGAGGCTATCCTGCTTGGCGCGGTTCTCCACCAACTTCAGGCGGCTGTTCGAGAGCGTGAAGTCCTCCTCGGCCTTCAGGTAGTCCTCGCGGGCGATGAGGCCGTCGTCGTAGAGCGACTTATGCGCTTCGTAGGTGCGGCGGTTCCGTTGTACCTCCATCTGCAGTTGCAGTTTCTCCTGCTCCACGCTCAGCTTCTGTTGTTCCATCTGAATCATGGTGTTACGCAGGATATTCTCCTTCTCGGCGAGGTCGGCCTCGGAGGAGAGGATTTGCATGTCGAGGTTTTCGTTGCTCAAAATAAGAATGACATCACCAGCCTTGACGCGACTGCCTTCCTCGGTGACGATCTGCTGCACCACGCCGCCTTCCAAGGGGCTGATTTGGATGGTCGTCATCGGCGCGACTTGCCCGCTGATGCGGATGTAGTCGTTGAACTCGCCCGAGGTGACGGTGCTGACGGTGATGTTGTCCGCGTCGATGCGGAGTTTCTTCGAGTCATCCCTTAGGAAGAGCCAAAGGACAAACGCCAATAGCAATGCTCCGCCCCAGAACGGCAACGCCTTTTTTGTGAATGCGCGGCGGATTCCTTTTTTCTTCTCGATTTTACGATCCATTGAGTGTTCCATATTCGTAGCTGTTTGATTCCAATAAAAAAACACGGTAGGTCAATCACCTACCGTGCCAAAGATTTAATTTATTAAAAATCAACAAAATATAATATCGCTCATTTCTCAAACTGTAACGTTTTTTTACAACGGTGTAAAGAAACGTTACAATGATTTGAGAAGGAGTTTCGTTTTTCCACCCACGGTGATGAAATACATGCCTTCGGTCAAGTCATGAATATCGATTTGCTGATGGTCAGCGGTGATGTAGCCTGATTTGACCGTTTGACCCAATAAATTGGTGATGCGGTATTCTTGTTGTTGAGACGTAATACCTTGTGTCTCAACGGTGATGATGCCATTGCTCGGGTTAGGATAAATCACGAATCCCTTATCATCGCCTTCCTCCACGCCATGGATCTCGTAATACACGGCATCACAATCCTCTTCGCCCATGGTAAGGACCAGCTCACCCTCCTGCCAATAGCAACGCAAGCCATCCACCTCATAATCCTTGGCCAGGGGAGTCCCTGGGAAAAAGCTCTTTTGGTGACCGATGCCGCAGATGATGTCGCCAGTAAACAGTTGATAGTTTGGATCGGTCACATGAAGCACCCGATAGGTCTCGCCTTGGATGGTTGTTTCTTCCACGCCATCCACATGAACGGTGATGGTAAACCAGCCTCCATTGATTTCCCATTCGTCGCCCACTTCGGCGCCGAAGTCATAAAGCAGAGTGAAATCCTCCAAGTCCTTGTTCCACCAATAAATCCGGTCGCCCTCCTCGTAGATGTATTCGTAATCGATCCATGTTGACTTGTCATACATCGTGTTGGTCTCCGTGATGATTTTCACCCGCTTGCTATTGATAGCGGTATCTGCCGTATATTCAAGATGTTGATAAGTGATTTCGCCTGTCAAGTGCTTGATTTCGTAGTACCATTCGGTGCTGATGGGAAAGTATTCATGAACAGGTCCCGCCTCATTGATATTAATCCGATAATAATAATTCAAGTCATTGTCAATCAACATCCTTGAAGTGAAGGTCGCTGTAATTTCCTGACCGACAGCCATGGTATCGTTGCCTATGATCAACCATTCATCGTAGGGATCATCGTCGTTGTCGATATAATACGTCACTCCATTCGCCGTCAAGGCCAACACCACTCCAGGAAGCGGGATAGACGTGGTGTGGGGCATGGGAGCCCATTCTATAGTTCCTGTTAAGGTAGTTTCGTCAAGGGCGTCCATCTCCACCAATTCGACGGTATGCACCCCTTCACCGGTGATATCATAACGAAGGTGATGGATTCCTTTAAAGCCAACATGCATGCCTTCCCTGAAAATGTCGTTGTTGATAAATGAATCCTTGTAAAGAAGTCCGTTGTGCATGGGATAATAGGGAGTGGGGAACGTGAAATCACCAATCAAATAGGTTAAAAAATGCTGGTCCTCATCTTCTTCACAAGGACAAGAAAGACAGGGCGGATCCCAATAATCTGTGGTGAGCCAACCGCCATCAAGTTCAAAGGTGTAATCCTTAAACGGCTGGATATCTTGCAGTTCCATACCATAAAAATGATTGGCGTAGGGATCAAGCATGATTTCGCAATGCCCAATGAAAGTTAGAAGGTCGGTGTCATAATACGAAACACCATTGAAAACCAATGGCCAGTCTTGCTTTTCGCCATTGATGGTGATGTAATAGGATGTATAAGGTGGCTTGGGAAGACGGATTTTCACCTTATCATCATCTGGGAAGAGTTGTGCGACTATGGCATCATAGTGATGAGCTGTGGTTTGTTGAATATCAAATACATACTGAGAATCACCCACATAATCATGCATCTCTTTAATGGTTCCAAACGCTCCTATGACCGTTCCAACCGGTATGGTGTCATAGCGCACGATAAGTCTATCCAACATGGTGGGATCGGGACGAAAGCCGTCCACTGTGAGGGGATATTCATGGTTGTCGGCAGTACGAATCGCTAACGCTGAACCGTATTGATAATTTCCAAAGGCAAAAGCATAGGGTGACACCACGACTTCGCCTTCAATGTAATGGATGTCTTTGAGGTTGAAAACGCTTCTCTTATAGACGTTGTTGCCCAGGAAATACAAATGGCCGTCGTTGCCTTTCCAAAGATAGCCATCGCCTTCGCCGCCAGGAGCAACTTGTTGAATGGGCAAAGCCTCGCCATACTCACAGAAAGTCACGCCATGGTCGCCAGAATAGCGCAACTGCACATAAAGGTCATCGTCGTTACTCACACCGCGCAGATCGTAAATGACGCCATTGTCAGCCACCGCAAACTGGTTACCATTCAAGAGATAGAAACCCGGTTCTTGTTGGGGTCCCGCGATGCCGCCCCAATAGGAGCCAGCCACCACATTGCCCTCGGGGTCGAACTCCATGTGCAGCACCACAGCACCGTCAAAAGCGGCCAACTCCCAGTTTTGCATGTCGTCAAGTGTGGAATGGAAGATACCGCTCGCCTCACCAGAATAATACCATTTGCTAACGTAAACATCCCCCGCTTCATTGGCAATCACATCGCCAATGCTATGATACTCGTCGCCAAGAATTAGCAAACTCGCATCAACAGTGTTCCAGGTGTCACCCGCATCCAACGTATAGCACAGATGATCCTCGCTCCAAAACAATAAGGTGTCATTGTTCACGGCATACGCATCTGACATATAATAGTTCGGATGGTTTGCGGTTTCCTGCCACGTGTCGCCATGGTCGTCGGAATAGCATACAAAGTCATGGTCCGAAGGAAACGCGAAGATGCGACCATTGGGGCTAAAGGCCATCACATAACGCATATAATAGCCGAGAACTGGCGTCCAAGTCTCGCCTTCATCTTGGGAGCGAAGAAGGCCGCTATAGCCACCCATGGCAAAAAGATTGCCTTCAGAATCTGCACCAAGAAAATAGTTGTGGCAGTTCATAGGCTTCCAAACATTTTGTGCCGTCAGCATTCCAAACAAGCCGAAGCAAACGATGATGATTGATAAAAGCTTTTTCATATTATTGTGTTTTTTAATTGTTATTCTGTCTTCTTGCTTCTTTCATTCTATCCCATTCACAATCTCCTCGAAACTCCTTTCATCCCCATCCATCTTTTCCTGTTTGATGCGGTACTTTCGTCGGGCGTACGAGTTGGTTTGCAGATTCATCATGATGGAGATGACTTGGTTGCTGAAGCCCTGACGGGTGAGGCTGCAAATCTGCAAGTCGGCCTTGGTCAAGGTGGGGTAACGCTCCAATAACTTCTTTGTGAAACCGTTGTAAACCAGGTCAATAAGCTCCAGGTAATCGTTCCATTCCGATTCTTCGAGGTTGAAATCGACCGTACTCGCTGTGATTTGTTCCGCCAGCGCCAAGGCAGTCACAAAGACCTTGTTTTTCTTTAAGGCAAGCTCCAACTGCCGTTGGTTTTCCTCGTCTTTAAGCTTGTTTTTCAACGTCTTCTGTCGTAGCAGCAAGAGCGTTACCAACAAGGCCACGATCAGCAGTCCCAAAACCACATAGAGATACAAGGCCTTCAGCTTTTGTTCCGACTGCAAGGCGTTTTTCTGCATTTGCAGTTCATAGTCCCTTTGGATGCGTTGCATCTCCTCGCCACGCTGCTCCCGATGGGCTTGCATCATGTTTTCATTGAAAAGCCGGTAACACTCCAAGGCCTCTTGGTACTTCCCATAAAGCTCATTGATCTGATACAATCCTTGATAGGCTGGCATCCGCACGCCAGCTTTCTCACTTTGTGTCGCCAAGTTCAAATGGTTGATGGCGAGGCTGTCGTTTTCAACATAATAATACGCCAGGCCCAAGGCCAGATGACAGAGGTCGGGACGGGCTCCATCGGCGAGGGCTTCAGAGACCATCCCGATGACTTTCTCGTAATCACCTTGTTCCATATAGATGTCGCGGGCAATCTCAAGCTTGAGTTCATTGGACAACACAGTGTCGTTCAAGGCGTTAGCCAACCCAAGAGATGCCTCATAGTATTGCTTTGCCTGTTCCACTTCATGCAGCGAGGCTCCCACCCTACCAGCATTACGCAGCGCATTCATCAGCAAGGCGGAATCGGCAGTTTGTCGAAACAGTTCGGTGGCATCCAGATGAAGGCGCAATGCCTCGTCCTTCAAGCCGTGTTTCCAATACCGGGTACCGAGCTGGTCTTCGATTTGCCCTTTCAAGCGCCGCACCTCGGGGCGTTGTTGGTCGCAACGGTCAAGTGCAAGAAGGGCCTGGCTATAGCTCTCGGCGGCAGCCACGGAGTTGTCCGTCGAAAGCTCGAGACCTTGTTCATATAAAGCCTGGGCTTTTTCGAGCTGCCGCGTGTTGGATTGGCAGGAGCCCAAAAACACAGCCAACACAAAGGCCAAAAGGATAAGATGCCGTTTCGTTTGAATCATGTTGCAAAGTTAGCTCGAAAAACAGCCTTGTCAAGGGCTTGGAGGCGCGTAGCTATCAATAAGTCATCAAGAGATTTTTTAACTTATTGATATTCAACATGATTTTAAAACCCGTAACTATTCGATAGCTATGTTCTTGAAGTGTTATGACAAGCTATTTTTTCCAAATATCGCCAAATTCAATAACAATAATTTCAATAATAGAGTAACATCCTACTCTTTCTTCAACGCCATCATAAAAAACGGTTGTCATTAAATAAGGAAAACCTTAAATTCGGCTTTATCTAACAAATAATTCGAGATTACGCCAAAATTCTTTCACAAAGTTGGCGCAATCTCAATTTTTTTGTAACTTTGCGCCAAAATTCACCAAATATGAAAGACAATATCATCGGTCGCAAAGAGGAAATCATCAAGTTGGAGAAATACCTGGCAAGCGGGAAATCTGAATTTGTCGCCATCTATGGCAGACGGCGTGTCGGCAAGACTTTCCTTGTGAAAGAACTGTTCGAAGGAAAGTTTGCCTTCCGAATGACAGGCAAAGAAAACGCCAACACCAAAGAACAGTTGGAAAATTTCCATTACGCCTTGAACAATTACACCGAAAATGCCGAGATATCTAAAACTTGGACTCAGGCTTTCCATCAACTTGAGAAATACCTTGAGCATGAAGCAGAAGAAGGTCCCAAGATTCTGTTCTTCGACGAACTGCCTTGGTTCGACACAAGAGGGTCCAAGTTTGTAAGCGCTTTGGAACATTTTTGGAATGACTGGGCCGCTTACCGCAACGACATCAAACTCATCGTATGCGGCAGTGCAACCACATGGATGCTCAATAAAGTGGTCAACTCGAAAGGCGGCCTGCACAACCGAGCCACACACACCATGCTTCTTTCACCGTTTACCTTGGGTGAGACGGAACTCTATTTCAAGTCGCAAGGCTTCCTTTACGAGCGCCAGGAAATCATTGAAAGTTATATGGCCGTGGGCGGTGTGGCTTATTATCTTTCGCTTTTCGAGCGCGACAAGAGTGTGGCACAAAACATCGAGTCGCTCTGCTTCACCCGAGGAGGCGAAATGGTGAACGAGTTCGAAAAAATCTTCAAGTCGCTTTTCAAGAAAGCCGATAACCACATTGCTGTAGTGACTGCACTCGAAAAGAAAGGAATGGGCATGACACGACAAGAAATCATAGAAGCTGCCCACCAAACCAACAACGGAAACCTGACACGCCTGCTTAAAGAACTTGAGGAATGCTCTTTTATCCGAAGCTATATCCCCTTCAAAAAGAGCAAAAAAGATACATTGTACCAGTTGATTGACCCTTTTACGCTCTTTCATTTCCGTTTTATGGGCAACCCTGGAAGTTATCTGAAAGGGTATTGGCAAAAAATGCAAGCCACAGCCCTCTATGAAAGTTGGTGTGGCTATGCTTTTGAAATCGTGTGTCTCAACCACTTAGACCAGATTGTCCAAGCTTTGGGCATCGACGGCACTATCAACAAACCCTGCTCGTGGTTCTACCGTCCTCCCAAGACTGCATCAGAAGATTTGGAAGAAGACCTGAAACACGGGGCTCAGATAGATCTCCTCATCGACCGTTCCGACAAGTGCATCAGCATTTGTGAAATGAAATACTCGAACGATGAATACGAA
>JAFRRE010000158.1 GCA_017428285.1 Bacteroidales bacterium
GGATGGGTGAGGGTCAGGCTGACATCAATCCCAGCATTGTTCCAGTCGAGTTGATAGGCAAAGTGGGCATTGTCCTGTTGAGTTTCGGTTGGTCCTCTATTGCAGCCAGCAAACAAAAGGGATGCCGCAATAATTGCTATGATGTGTGCTTTCATTGTATTACTGTATTTGATGCTGCAAAGAAACAAAAAAAATCCGCAACCCAAGCCTTCGCCTGAATTGCGGATTTCTTCAATCATAGAAGCCGTTGATAGATTTCCTTATCTACATCCTTGAACACATTGAAAACCACTTGTTTGACACTGCAATCGGGATGCTCGGTCAAGTAATCTTTGACGGTTCGCACGGCGATTTCGGCGGCCATTTGGTTCGGAAAGCGGAACTCGCCCGTGGAGATACAGCAGAAGGCGATGCTTTCAAGATGATTTTCATCGGCACAAGCCATGATACTTCGGTAACATGAGGCTAATTGCTCCTTTTGGAACTCCGTAGGGATGCCGTTGGGGATGATAGGTCCCACTGTATGAATGACAAACTTACACGGCAGATTATAGGCCCTCGTGATTTTGGCCTGCCCCGTCGGCTCCTCGTGACCTTGTTGGAGCATCAGTTGATAACATTCCTCGCGCAGTTGTACGCCGGCAGCGGAATGAATCGCATTGTCGATGCACTTGTGCAAAGGATGGAAGCAGCCTAACATCTGGCTATTGGCCGCATTGACGATGGCGTCTACCTTTAATCGGGTGATATCTCCCTGCCAAACCAACAATTGTTTGTTGGTAGAGACGCGATTAATCGCGTCTTCACAAGCGTTTAATTCAACCACCCCCTTTCCCTTCAATTGTTCCTGCAATTCTTCATCCTGCAAACGCAGAAATTCCTCGCTGACGGGTTTCGGCCAACGCACATTGCGCAGGGCACGGAACAGGTCGCGCTTGCCTTGCAAATCCGATGGAATCTCCATCTCGGAATATTGCGGATTTTCTTTTAGAAGGTAGTCAATCAAATAATCTAAACGATTCATCATCAACAATTAAACGATTAAACAATCAACGATTCAACAGTTCTTCTAATACTTCCCCAATATCTCCATCAATCACAATCGACCTGTCTTTGATTTGTTCCACGGTGAACGCCTCGCCGAGGTTGATGGTGGCGTAGGTTGCTTCGGGGTTTTTGTATGTCATTTGCATGAACGGCAGTTTGATGATGGTCGGGGTGTTACTGCCTATGCCGAGGTCCCAATACAACACCTTGCCGTGTTGGTGGCCGTTCACGAAATCGAGGTAACGCTTTGCAGCCTTGTGCCAGCCTTCATCCTCCACAAAGGTGTCATCGGCACGCAGGTTGACCTTCATGGGGCCGCCACAGACGGGACAATGGGGAATCAATTCGGTCGGTATTTTCATATCGTTTTGCGCCGCAATCATTTTCCTGATGGTTTCCTCATTGTCGTAGGTCTTTTGGTGACAAGGTTTCGCACATTGGAAAAGACCATAGTCGCCTTGGGTGTAGAACAGCCGTTGTTTGTCGAAGCCCGCCTTTTGGAATTGGTGGTCAACATTGGTGGTGATGACGAAATAGTCCTTGTCCAGCACGAGTTTCAGGAGGTTGTCGTAAACGGGTTTCGGGGCAGGCACATAGCGGTTGTAGTAGATATGTCGGCTCCAATAGGCCCAATGTTCCTCCTCAGTCGGGAACTGATGGAACCCAGCTGTGTACATATCGGAGAAGCCATATTTCTCGATAAAATCGGAAAAATACTTTTGGAAGCGTTCGCCATTATAGGCGAAGCCAGCCGAGGTTGAGAGGCCTGCGCCTGCACCGATGACGATAGCGTCGGCTTCGAGTAAGGCTTTATGTAGTTTTTCTGTTTCCATGGCATTAAAAACCAGTTGCCTTATTGAAACGACAAGACAACTGGTATTATTGTAAGTGAAAGAATCAGGCGAGCAGCCATTCCACCAGCTCGTCGGCGGCTTTCAGCTCGTCAGGCTTCTCCATGATACTGCCAGGGACATTGGCATCGCCTGCCACATGCGCCTTGCAAGCCGTGAAGCCAGCTGTGGCGAAGAGTTTCAGGTTGGCTTCCGCCATCTGGGTATAGACAGGCACGGGGCCGAAGCCGGAGCACAGGAAGGCTGCAATCTTCTTGTCCTTACGCGTGGCCATCGAGAAGTCAGGCTGCGTGAAGTCCATGAAGGAATAGGTGCGGTCGAGGAAGGCCTTGAGCTGTGCCGGGAGCTGGTCCCAATGCACAGGGGCAAGGAGGAGCATGGCGTCGCAGTTGTCGATTTCGGGAATCAACGCCGTGAAATCATCTTTCTGGATGCAGTTCGGGGTGTGCTGACGCTTGCAGGCATCACAGGCGAGGCAGGGACGCACATCCTTTTTGGCAATGTCAAGGCAGGTCACCTCGGCCTTGCCCTTCAGTTGTTCGACGATACGGGCCTCCAAGGCGTAGGAGTTGCCCTTCATTCTCTTGCTTCCGTTGACAATAAGTATCTTTTTCATTTTGTAAGGTTTTAATTATTTGACTTAGAGTGTTCTGTCCTGTCTTTGAGAATGCCTTCCTGGTGCTTGATGCCCCATGAAATCAGTGCATCTAAATGCGGCATAAGGCTCCGTCCGCGCTCGCTGAGACGGTATTCCACCCTTGGCGGCACTTCCATAAACACTTCTCGACTGATGATGCCGTCGTCTTCAAGATGGCGAAGCGTCGAGGTCAGCATCTTTTGTGAAATGTCGGGGATTTGCCGCCACAAGTCTTTAAAACGCAGCACTTCATTTTGCTCCAAGGTGTAAAGCACCAGCAGAGACCATTTGTCGGTGATGTGTGCGATGACATTGCGTATCGGACAATCGGGTGCAGTGGCACTTTGAATTTCCTTCTTGTTCATGGTCTTTCTTTTAGATGCCACAAAAATATATAAAAAATTCTAATTTTCAATCACTTACCTTTTGTCAATACACAAACCTTTTTGTAAGTATTGCTGAAAAACAATAAGTTAATACAAGAAGAAAATTCACTTCCCCGCTAGCCAGCACCCAACCGCCATAATGAAAAAAATATTCGTAAAATTACGAACAATTCAAAAAATGTGTATTTTTGCCGCGTCAAACCAATGAAATTTAGGCATGGAAAAACAAGAATACACCGAAAAACAGATTCGTATGGCACGATATGCCAAGGCTTTAGGTAATCCAGCACGTGTTGCCATTATAGACTTTTTAGCCAAGCAAGAGAC
>JAFRRE010000159.1 GCA_017428285.1 Bacteroidales bacterium
ACGGTACCTCCGTTTGTGGCTGCAAAAATACGACATTTTTCTCAATTGGCAAGAAAAAAACTTCAAAAACTGAGAAATTTTTGTTTTTTGAAATGTTTTACATTGGTTTTCAATGATATAGCAAATAGTGCTCACAATTAAAACAATAAAAACTTGCTCAACGAGTTAAAAAATCGGATATTTGCACGCTCTTACCCCCCTCAGTCCCCCCTAAAGGGGGGAAGGTGGGGTAGAGCGTGCGTAAGATGTTATGGTTATGAGAACACTTTTTTTGAAAAGCATCATACTCGTTTGCCTGTTGGCTGGTTTTAGCATTGGTGCCAATGCTCAGGCGGATGTGGATTCGCCATATTCCTTGTTCGGCATCGGACAGGTGAATGGGCGTTCGATGAACGTGAGACTGAAAGGTATGGGAGGTGCTGCCAACGCCATGTTTGGCGGTGGCATCATTAATGCTGAGAATCCCGCTTCCTATGCCAAGATTGACTCGCTGGCCTTCCTTTTTGACGCCGGTTTCTATTTCAAGACTTCGACCTTCAGCACAGCCTCTCTTTCGGAGAAGGCGAACAACGCCTCGTTCGATTATGTTTCGATGGCCTTTGGCGTGATGCCTTGGTGGAAGATGGCATTAGGCGTACAGCCTTATAGCACTTCGGGCTACAATATGCTCGTTGATGATATCGAGCCTGGCATTGGCAAGACCACCACACGCTTTAAGGGTAGTGGCGGCCTCAACCAAGCCTTCTGGGGCAATGCCTTCAAGATCGGCAAACACTTTGCCGTGGGCGCCAATGCCTATTATGTTTTCGGCAACAGCCAAGCTGAGACCTCACTCTATTTTCCTGACTCGGCCTATTACATCGGTTCGCGTCGTAGTGTCGATGTGATGGTACGCTCCTTCATGTTCGACTATGGCATGTTGTTCAACACCGGTGTTGGCGATGATATGCAATTGAGTTTTGGCCTCACCTATAAGCAAAAGATTAATCTCAAAGGTGATCAGACTCTGTTCATCCGTTCGTTTGAAGAAGACATCGAGACGGACGTGGAATATTTGATTGACACCATTACATACGTTGTTGAGGATTCCAAGACCACCATGCCTCAAGGCATTGGCTTTGGTGTGGCTTTGCAGAAGGGCGATGATTGGGCTGTGGGCGCCGACTTCAATTGGACACAATGGTCAAAGTTTGCACGTCAGGGAAAGACGGAAAGATTGCAGGATTCATGGAGGGCTTCAGCAGGTGCCGAATTTACACCAAGACATACATCTATTTCCGGATATTTTTCGCGTGTCACCTATCGCTTTGGCGGCTTCTATGAACATGGTTTCATCAACCTGCCAGGTAACGATGGACTGGACCATTCTATTAATAAGGTGGGTGTTACGGCAGGTATATCGATGCCCTTGCCCAAGACCTTGTCGAAGGTCAACCTGGCTCTCGAAGCCGGTCAATATGGCACTCGCGAAGGCGGCCTGATACAGGAACGCTATGCCAAGGTGAGCGTCGGCGTTTCCGTGTTTGAGCATTGGTTCATGAAGCGCAAGTACAAGTAAGGAAATCTTGCGAAAACATTTTGGAATGATATTTGAATAAGAGCAAACAAGTCTAACACTAAAAATAAGAAGAGATGAAAACGAAAAGATTAATGATGATTGCCGTTATCTTTGGAATGGCAATGAGCGTATCCGCCCAAGAGGTGTCAGAGTCGAAGTATGGAACCGACAGCGTGGCCTGCGTGACCAATCTGTCCATCTATGGTGAGGCTTACAAGCAATGGGAAGCGGCCAAGTTTGCGCCGGAAGCCATCAGCACCGAAATGGTCAACGCCTGGAGAGAGGTCTTCCTCAACTGCCCCCGTTCCAGCCAACTTATCTACACGAGAGGTGAGAAGATCATGGACTACTTCATCCGCACCAACCCCGCCCAGAAAGATGCCTACATTGATACGATTTGCATGATGATGGACAACAGAGCCCAGTATTTCCCGGTCGACCCGAAGACGGGCAAATCGCAGGTGGCTGGCATCATGGGCCGTAAAGGCTTGCTCATCTACACCTACAACAAGAACCGCTATGAAGAGGCTTACAACGTGCTGAAATCCGCCGTTGATCTTGATGCCTCACAGTTGCAGGGCGCCTACATCGATGCTTACTTCAAGGCTACCATCGACATGGTGAACAACGACAAGGCTGAGAAGATGACCATCATCAATGTCTATCAGGAGCTCTCCGAAGTGCTTGATAATAACATCGGTGCTTTGGCTACGACTGAGACGGAACTTGAGACTGCCAAGGAAGAGGCTTTGGCAAGTGGCGATTCCGAAGCTGTAGCCGGCTTCGAAAAACAGATGGAGAAGAATGAAAAGAACATCAACATCAACAAGGGTGTGAAGAACAACCTCGACAACCTGTTCTCTCCTTTTGCTTCTTGCGACGACCTGATCAAGGTGTTCAGCGCCAAGATGAAGGAGACGCCTGACGATGTGACGTTGCTCAAGCGCATCACCACCATTCTTGATAAGAAGGATTGCACCGACTCGAAGCTCTTCCTTGATGCCGCTGTCAAACTGAATGAGCTGGAACCCAGCCCCGAGGCTTCCTACAGCTTGGGTATCAAGTTCTTCAAGGACAAGAAGTATAGTGAAGCTGCCACCTTCTTCGAGCAAGCCACGAAGACCGACAACAACGACCGTAAGTATCGTGCCTACCGCAACTTGGCTATGTGCTACCAGAACATGGGTAGCTTAAGCAGAGCCCGCGATATCGCAAGAAGAGCTGCACAGGTTGACCCGACCGCTGGTGAGCCTTACCTCATCATCGCCCAACTCTATGCTTCAAGTGCCTCACAGTTCAACGATGATATTGAAAAGGGTGCCGTGTATTGGGCTGCTGTCGACAAGTGCCAGAAGGCCAAATCCATCGACTCCTCAATCGCCGACAGAGCTAACCGCATGATCAGCTCCTACACTGCAGGTTTCCCGAAGGCAGAGACCATCTTCTTCAACGACTATAGTGAAGGCCAGTCCTTCAACGTTGGCGGCTGGATTGGTGAAACAACCACCATCAGAGCTAGAAAGTAATTGAAACGCATCCTGAAAATAGGAATCATACTCAACATCACAGCCTTCGTGGCTGTGATGTTGTTTTCGTGTTCAAACCCCGATGCCATTGTGCAAGCCATGGGGTCGGATGACACGCTGTCGGGCATCATCGCCGATAGCGTGGTTTTCTATCGCAGCGACTCGGGTGTGATTAATCTTGAGTTGCACACGCCTCGTATGGTACGTATGGAGACCGAAGATGATATTATGGAGTTTCCCCTTGGCTTCGACGTGTATATGTACGACAAGGGTGAAAAAACCACGGAGCTTCATGCCGACTACGGTAAGGACTATGGAAAGATGCGATTAATTGAAGCCCAAGGCAACGTGATCGTGCAAAACTTTGGCAGCAACGAGACCATGTATTCCGACAAGCTGTTTTGGTATCAAGATACGAAGATGATATATACCCGATCGCACGTCAAGATTGTCACGCCTGACAAGCAGATTGAGGCTGACAGCCTTGTGGCGCGTGAGGATTTTTCGGAATACACCATGTATTCGGGCAGTGCCTTGCTCGATGTGGATGAGGAGGATTGAGTTATGGGAAGTTGGGTTATCGTCGCCATCACTTTGTTCTTCTCAGCCCTTTGTTCCGGGCTTGAGATCGCTTTCAACAGTATTAATCGCCTGCAACTTGAGGTGGAGCTAACCAAAAACACCTTCTCTGCCAAAATCATTAGGTTGTTTCTGAAAGACCAGTCGCGCTTCCTCACGTCTTTGCTATTGGGCAACAACATTGCCCTTATTGTATATGGCATGAGCATGTCGCAGCTACTTGATGCACCTGTCAACCATTGGTTACAATACATTTCTCTCGACAATGATTTTATGGTGTTGTTGGCGAAAACCATCCTCTCTACGTTGCTTGTGTTGCTGGTGGCCGAGTTCCTGCCCAAGATGCTGTTTCGTATTAATCCCAATGCCATCCTTTCGTTTTTCGCTTTGCCGACCTTCATCTGCTATTGTTTGCTCTATCCGCTGATACTCGTTTACACGGGCATCTCGGAGTTCATCATCCGACACATCCTTCGCCTCAAAGTGGACCGACAGGAATACCGGTTTTCCACCGTCGACCTCAACGACTACATCGCCGAATATGCCGACCCTGAGGAAGCCGATGAGGACATGCAGCAGGAGATACAGCTTTTCCAGAATGTGATGGAGTTCCGTTCGGTCAAGCTTCGCGAGTGTATGGGACCGCGCAACGAGATTGAGTCAGTGAAGCTTTCCGACAGCATTGAAGCTGTGAAAGCCCGTTTCGAGGAGACCAAACACTCGAAACTGATTGTCATTGGCGAGAGCATTGATGATATAGTGGGTTACGTCCACTTAAACGATGTGGTGCGTGTCGTGGCAGAGCATAGGGAAGTGGCTTTGGCTGACATCATACGGAAGATTGACTTTTTCCCCGAAACCTATACCGCCGATAGGCTTTTGAAGCATTTCATCCAGCAACGTCAAGGCGTGGCGGCTGTCGTCGATGAGTTTGGCGGCACTGCCGGTATCGTAACGATGGAAGACGTGGTGGAGGAAATCTTTGGCGAAATTGATGACGAATATGACGTGGAAGATGAGGTTGAGAAGATGGTAGGCGACAACACCTTCGTCTTTTCTGCCCGCCTTGAGATCGACTACCTCAACGACACCTATAAGCTCGATTTGCCCGTTTCCGATGACTATGAGACCTTGGCGGGCATGATTTTGCATTATTGTGAGAGCATTCCAGAGCAGGGACAAGTGCTCAAAATCGGCAATTATCAGGTCAAAATCTTGAAAGCTTCCCATATGAAATTGGATGAAGTGGAGTTGAAAATTCAAAATAAGTAGTTGATTTTCAAATTGTTTCAGAAATAGAAAGCAAAAATTGATGCTTTTGGAAAATAAAAATGGAACATTTGTCCCTGCGAGTTGAAATCTTTACTAAATTTGCACGCTCAAAATTGAAGTTTAATAGTAATTAGAAAATAGAATTATGGCAGCAATTGAAAAAATCAGAAGACGCTCCGGATTGCTGATTGCAATCATTGGTATCGCATTGTTAGCGTTTGTCTTACAAGACCTTTTCCAAAGTCAGGGAAGAAACACGGGTCCCACCGTGGCCACTGTTGATGGCGACAAGATTTCGGTGAGAGACTATGAAGCACTCAAGGAAAAGAATCTTGAAAACAGAAGGTCTTCAAACAACAACCTCTCTTCCTCCGAGACTTATGGTATCTACAACAGCACTTTGGAAGAGATGATCAAGGATAACATCATGACCAAGGAATATGAGGCCGCTGGTATCGGCATCACCACTGAGGAACTGATGGACCAAATCACTGGCGAAAAACCTCACCAGTGGGTGGTCCAGAGCTTTGGTGATGGTAACGGCAATGTTGACAAACAACAGGTGACTGAGTATCTTCAAAACCTCAGCAACCTTCCAGCTGAGTATTACAACCGCTGGCTCGATTTCGAAAAAGCCTTGAAGCAAAACCGCTTGGAGACCAAGTTCGACAATTTGGTGAAGGCATCCTATTTCCTTCCCACTCCTTTGGCCAAGAAATACTATGAAAACAAGAATATGAAGGCTTCGGCTGATGTCATCGCCTTGCGCTACACTACCATCCCGGATTCGACGGTGACTGTTACCGATGCTGATAACAAGGCTTTCTACGAGGAGAACAAGTTCCGCTATGAGACCGATGAGAGACGTGACATCGAG
The DNA here is from genome assembly GCA_017428285.1 of Bacteroidales bacterium. The sequence continues at coordinate 5,813 of JAFRRE010000159.1, forward strand.
TACGTATTGTTTGAAATCAAGCCTTCATTGGAAGACCGTCAGGAAGCACTGCAATTCGTGCAGGAAAGAAAGCCCGAATTTGAGGCTGCTGAAAGCGCTGCCAATTATGTGAACGACAGCTACAATTCCGACAAGCGCTACGATAGTACTTGGTTGGGTCGCAAGGACGTTCCCGAAAAGATTGAGCAAGCTATCTTCGACAATGGCAATGGCGTAGGCTATGTGTATGGTCCTTACGAAGATGAAGACGCATTCAACTTGGTGCGTATCGTTGACATGCAGAACCGTCCTGATTCGCTGCGTGCCAGCCACATCCTGATTGGTTACAAGGGTGCTATGAGCAGCCAAGATACCATCACTACCAAAGAGGAAGCTGAAGCCAAGGCCAACGAGCTGTTGGCTCAATTGAAAGCCATGAAGAATAACGATGAGCGGTATGCCGAACTGGCCGCTGAATACAACACCGATGGCACTAAGGAAAAAGGTGGCGACCTCGATTGGTTCACCGATGGCACTATGGTTCCTGCATTCAACGAATACGTGATCAACAATCCTGTGGGTTCGTTGGGCGTTGTGGAAACACCCTTTGGCTATCATATTGTGAAGGTCACTGGAAAAACCGAGGCTCAGCCTAAGGTGCGTCTTGCTTTTGTGGAGCACAAAATCACTTGGAGCACGAAGACCTATCAGAACGTTTATGCCGAGGCCAACAAGTTCTTTGCTGAAAACAGAACTTACGACCAATTCAATAAGGCGATTGAGGAGCAAGGTCTCACCAAGCGCACGATGCCTGGCATCCAGAAGTCGACTTACCAAATCACAGGTCTTGAAAGTCCGCGTGAAATTGTCCGTTGGGCTTTCGATGAAAAGACCAAGAAGGGCGACATCTCCGACAAGATCTTTGAACTCGACAACAATCAGTTAGTCGTAGCTGCTTTGACAGGCATCATCCATGAAGGTTATGCTCCTTTGGAGGTCGTTGCCGAGCGTTCCAAGTACCAAATCCTCAACAAGAAGAAGGGCGAGATGGCCGTCGAGAAGATGAAGGCTTGTGGAAACGATGTGAACAGAATGGTGAACGAGCTTGGTGCTGAATCCACCACGGTTTCCGATGTCAATATTGAATCGCGTGTGTTGAGCAACTTTGGTGTTGAGGGCGACATTGTTGGTATGCTCATGGGCATGAAGGAAGGTGAGGAAGTCGGTCCCGTTGCCGGCAACTCTAGCGCTTTCATCATCAAGAACGTGAAGTTCGCGGCTCCTGAAGAGACTACTGACTATAGCAGCATCATCAGAGAGAAGACCAGCCAGTTCTCCAACAGAGTGTTGAACAATGGTGTGTACAACGCTTTGAGAAACAACGTTAAGATCAAGGACAATAGAACCGAGATTTTCTAAGGTTCTGCTGTTTAGAGAAATGGGTGCGTCGGCTTTATCGGCGCACCTTTTTTTGTTTCAACGTACTAATCTGATGTAATTTGCGTTTTAGGGAAAAGAGAAATAATTAGAAACAGAATACAAATCCTATGAAAAAACTTACTTTATTGATTGTCGCAGCCATTGCTTTTGCATTTATGGGCTGCCGTAAGCCTGTTGAAGTGTCGTTTGACCAAGCAACGCAAGAGATTGACGCACAAGGAGGCTCCATAGAGGTGTCGCTGAAGTCGAATGGTGAATGGACCATCGCTATGACCGAGGGATGGGTTATGGTTTCCTCGATGAAGGGAAACGGCGATGCCACACTTACCCTGACTGTTGCTCCAAATACGACAGGAGAGAGCCGTACAACTGAAATCACAGCCAGCACCAAAGATAACACTGCCGTTTTGACTTTGACTCAGAATGCACCTCAGTATTATGTTAATGTGAACCCTTTGGACATTGTTTGTGGTGCTTCAGGGGGCGAGTTCACAGTTGAGGTGTCGTCCAATGTCGAGTGGGAGGTCATAACACCTCAGTGGGTGACCAGTTCGATGATGGATGGCTCCAATGACGCAACCCTTACATTGACCATTAGCCCGATGGAAGGCGATCATGTTGGTAACCGTGAAGGAGAGGTTGTCATAAGTGGTCCTGAATCAGTTTCCGCTAAGGTAAATGTCATCCAGTCGGTGTCACCGTCTTCAAGCATTCAAGTTGTTCCTGAAAACCTTAGTTTTGCTTGCACTGGTGAAACTAAGACTGTAGCGGTGACCGCTGAAGACAGCTGGATAGCCACTGTTGGAGAAGAATGGGTTGTGTTGAATCAAAATGAAGGACAGGGTATTGCTGAAATCAGCGTGACCGTAGGGGAGAACCCCGTGTATGAAGTGCGTCAGACCAATGTCGTTTTTAATACGGTTGGAGGTGCCCAAGCTGTGCTTGTCATCAGGCAGGAGGCCTCTCCCAACCCGCATTTCCTTGAGGTTTCACCTCTCGTATTCCAATTTGGAAAAGAAGGTGGCGAGAGAGAGATTAGCGTGAGTTGCGACGCTGATTGGGGATTTGATTTGGATTGCGACTGGTTGTCACTCTCACAACAGTCGGGGACGGGCAATGCCACTGTTGTTCTGACGGCCGAGCCAAATATGCTTTTAGAGTCGAGAACAATGGATTTTAGGATCAAGTCGGGAGTCTTGAATGCTCAGTTAACTGCAAGTCAAGCACCTGGAGATGAGCCGATTATGGCCGGTTTTGAGCCTGATACCATGTTTGTTTCTTTTAATGGTGGTGTGCAAACTTTGCAATTGACTTCGAACACTACATGGCAGCTACAGGTGAGCAGTTGGATTACTTTGATTACCAGTTCAGGCGAAGGTGATGCCACGTTTGACATTGTGGTGAACAGCAATTCTGAACCTAATGAAAGGATAGGCTTTGTGAGAGCCATTCATAATGGACAAGTGCTGGGCACAATGATTGTCGTTCAGGAGGGTAAGGTTGACACCTTGGAAGCCGATATAACCGAACTCGATGTCCGCCCCGAAGGAGGTAGTTTCGAAATACAGGTGTCATCAAACCAATCGTGGACGGTGAATACCGATGTGGAGTGGATCCATTGTGATCCTTTGAGTGATTTTGGAAATAAGATCCTTACCGTCACGGTTGATGCTATGGAAGGCTTTCGACCAAGAACGGGACATGTCAAGTTGAGTGGTGAGATGGGGAATAGTGTTAGCATTACAGTTAACCAACATTAAAAAGAAAGGGGAAAGCAACGCTTTCCCCTTCTTTTTTGGCATATGGTGGCTTAAAAGCCGAAGCTGAACCAATACCAGAACTTGTTTTCCATTTCCTTCCAAGCTTGGCGCGTTGAGGCGGCGAAGTCGGAGGTGTATTGGTTGAGGATTTCGGTGGCTTCCTTGTTATTGCCTTCAGCAAGCAAGGCTTTTGCCCTTTCTTCAACGGCGGGAATCTCATCGAAAGCCTTTTGCTCAAAACGGTTGGCGGTACCAAGAAGCGTCTGTTTGGTGCGCCCCCATTGCACGGTGGCCAACTTGTTGGCCTTGCGGTAATGCCATACCCAAGCCTCATCGCGGTAACGCAGTTGACCACATTTGTCGAAGCCTTCGGGCAAAGAAGTGGAACCTGAGAAAATGGGAATACGTGGGCTTTGTCCTGGGTTGTCGCAGGCCATCCAGCAGATGGCGCCGATTTCATCGGGCATCCAGTCGCGGCATTGGATGATATGGTGGTAGCTGCTCCATGCTACAGCCACGGTGCGTTGGAAGTTGATGGTGCTAGGAGCGAGATAATTAATGGTGTTCATCATGGCGCTACTCACCCAGGGGTTGGCTACGGGGCTGATGATGGTGTCTTCGACCACCGAGCCGTCATCTTGGCGTTTCTTTGCGACCATCTTTATGTTGCGGGTCATGTCCATGTCGGTGCCTTCGTAGGTGCTACGGAAGAGTTCCATCACCTTGCGAACGTCGACGTTTTCATCGGGTTTTACCGAGAAGGGTAGCTCGGGCATGTCGCGGTTGAGGTTCAGTGAGGGTGCCAGCTGGCTGAGGATGAAGAATTCGCGGTCGCTGTAGTTCTTGCCGCCGCCATAGGAAGCGCGGAAAGCCTTCCAGAAGATGAAGTCGCCCTTGCCATCCCAGAGGCCATATTTCTTCGCTACAGTCTCACAGTTGTCGGAGCAATAAAAGTCTTTGCTCTTGCGCTCAAGTTTGCCTATACGGGCAATATTGGCCGAAACGCCCACTTCATCGTCGGGGATGCGTTTGGCGGCCCACACGCCGCCGATTTTATCGGGACCTTCTCCGAGGATTTCCATTTGCCAGACTTCGTTCTTGTCGGCAATGGTGATGCATTCACCACCGTCACCATAGCCGTATTCTTTCACCAGTTTGCCAATGAGTTGTATGGCATCGCGGGCATTGTCGCAGCGCATCAAGGCCACGCGTTCCAGTTCCTCAATCATGAACATGCCTTTGTTGTTGACCAAGGTGTCAGGACCTGAGAAAGTGGTTTCGCCGATGGCCAATTGTTTCTCGTTGAGGCAAGGGTAAGCAGTGTTGAGATAAGCGTAAGTGTGTGCCACTTGTGGGATTTCGCCAGCCAGTTCCACCTTGCGGTTGTCGAAGGGGTCTTCGGTGTGCATGGTGCCTTTGTAGACTTTATGCATCTCGCCCTTTTCGTGGTCGGCGGCGGGTTCCCAGCGCATCCAGGTGCGGTAGCGGCCGTCGCAAGTGTGGGAGGTGATGACTGAGCCGTCGGTGGAGGCTTTTTTGCCCACCATGATGCTGGTGCAATTGGCGCCAACGAGGCGCTCGTTTTCATCTTGTGCCATCGTGTTCAGACCGATGAGCAGAAGAGCAGATAGGAGTAATGATTTGAATTTAAGCATGATAAAGCAGAATTGATAATTGAATCGGCCCTTCGACAAGCTCAGGGACCTTAACTTTTGTTTTAGAAGTCCAAAAATAGGAAAGAAAACGGTAGGTTTTGATGTTTTGGAATAAAAAGATTCATTCCCAGAACAATTCCTCAGCGACTCCATCGGCGAAGAGCATCTGCTTGTCGGTGAGGTAGAGGAATTCTCTTGTCTGTGAGAGCCTACCTTGGGCAATCAAAGGTTGGGCATGTTGTTCACAGTAAGAAGAAAACCTTTCGCCCATCTCGCGTTTGAGCCATTTCAGGTCGATGCCCCAATGGGTGCGCAAGCGGAGCATGACGTATTCATCGTATTGCTGCTCGGGAGTTAATCGTTCAATCTCTGATACTGGATCTTGGACACGCTTTGCGTCATTGCGAGGAGGAACGACGAAGCAATCCAGGCATGGAGCTTTTGTTTCTGGATTGCTTCGTTCCTCGCAATGACGTGATGCGGCAGAGAAAACTTCACAGTAACGTTCAACACTGGAAACATTCCATTGCCGTGAGGTCCCATCGTAGGAATGCGCCGAAGGCCCGAAGCCTGCATATGGTGTCCCAAACCAATAACTGGCATTGTGCTTGGAATGCATGCCACGACGGCAGAAATTGGAAATCTCGTAATGCAGATAGCCGTTTTCGGCGGCACGTTGGCATAGGATTTCATAATCGCGTAAGGCATCTTCCTCGCTGACGGGTTGCACTTTTCCCAATTCGATTTGTTTGGTCAAAATGGCATTGGGTTCCAAGGTGAGTGCGTATGCTGAGAGGTGAGGGAGTTCCAATGCAAAAAAGAGGTCCAGATTCTTGTTCCATTGCTCTGCATTGGAGGTGGGCAAACCATAAATCAAATCAATGCTGATGTTGCTAAACCCTGCCTGTTTTGCCCAGTCGAGGCATTGTTGGGCATGTTGTGAGTCGTGGCGACGGCTTAAGTATTTCAGGTCGTTGTCGAAGAAGCTCTGGATGCCGATGCTGAGTCGGTTGACACCGATCTTGCGTAGACCTTCGAGGTATTCCAATGACAGCGTGTCAGGGTTGGCCTCAAGGGTGATTTCGGGGTCTTTCACGACAGGATAGGTAGCATTAATAAGGTTCAGAAGTTCGCCAATTTCCTTTTTGGAAAGCAGCGAAGGCGTGCCGCCACCGAAATATATCGTATTGACGGCATCGCCTTGCAAATAGTCTTTCCGCGATACAATCTCAGCCTTCAATGTCTCCAAAAGCAGTTCTTTCAGCTTCAAGGAAGGGATGGAGTAGAAGCCACAGTAGGCGCATTTCGAATTGCAAAAAGGAATGTGAATGTAGATGCCAGCCATAGTGCAAAATTATAAAAAGTTCCGCAATTGCGGAACTTTTTAGTTTAAGGTTTGGAATATAGAGATATGGCTTTTACTTTTTGACGACCAGTTTGATAGTTTTTTCTCCTTCATTGGTTTTGAGACAGATGGAATAGATGCCGTTTTGCAGGGGACTGATGTCGATAGCCTCAAAGCCTTTGTTGATGCTCAGTACCTTTTGTCCAACGATGTTGAACAACTCAACTTTCAGGATGCCCTTGCCTTCAACACGGAGTATGTCTTTTGCGGGATTTGGGTAGATGCAACTTTGTCCCAAATGTTCATTGACTTCATCGGGAATCCACATTGCTTCAATGGTTTCACTCATCGCCTCACATTCGTCGCTATACACGGCGTTGATATAATAAAGGTGGGTCTCGTAAGCATCTCCGAAGTCATCATCGTTAAAATACGTATAGTCAGCGGGAAGCGTAGCTACCAGCTCATCATCTCGATAAACCTGGAGCGCTATCAAGTCGCCCGTAGAGGTTTCCGAAGGAAGGTCCCAAAACAATCCAATATAGAAATAATCACCGCCTGTTTCCCATGTTAGGTTTTCAATAGGATAACATTGAACCGGAGCGGTTTCTTCACGAATCCATCCCATACGGTCGTTGCTGCCCTTGTAAGTTCCGAAAACGAGATCCTTAACAGACTGGTTCAAAGCGTATGCGGTGACGTACACGGGGTCGTCGGGTGAGAAGTTCTGGACATAGGTCAAGGTGACCAGCTCCAACAGGCCGTCGCCGTCGATGTCGCCGAAGTTGGCCCCGTTCATGTAAGAGAGGCCTTGTGGGCGAAGAGGGAAGCCGTTGGTCACCTCGGTGCCGTCCATCTCCCAAGCTCGGATGTAGCCCAAGCCTCCCTCCATCAGGTTGAAGTCGGTGATGATTTCGTTTTCGCCGTCGCCGTCGATGTCGGCCACCGCGACGAAGCCTTCAATGCCTGCACTTAGGTTGAGTGGGAAGCCAGGTGCCACGTTGCCATCGGCATCATATTGGTAGAACACATTGCCTTCACCAGACATACCCATGAAGATAGCGTGGTTGTCGCCGTTTTCCACCACGGTCGGAGCAGAATAGGTCCAACTTGAAACGGGTTTGGGCCAGCCTTCACGGTATTCACCCGTGTGGGCGTTGCGGATGTAATGGTGTGGATTGTCGCCATGGCAGGCTCCGACAAGGTTCCATTCGCCGTTGCCGTCGAGGTCGACTATGAGCGGCGATTGGTAGGAATACTTGTAAGCTTCTTGACTATCAATTGTATAAATCACCTCGCCTGTATGGCTGACGCAGTAGAGTGCTGAGGTGGTTGCAGTGAAAAACTCCAAGAAGCCGTTACCGTCAAGATCGGCTAAGGTGGGCGTAAAAGAAGGTGTCGAAGGCATCTCGAAGGGGAAGCCAGGGAGTTCTTCGCCTTGCAGGTTCCAGACATGGATGCCTGCGGAGATGCCGGCCGAGGCTTTTCCACGGCCGTTGAAGATGATTTCCAACAAGCCGTCATTGTTGATGTCGGCCAAGACTGGGGCGCAGATGAGCGGGTCGTTGTTGGTGACAGTGGCCAGCAGGATGTTGCCCGAAGCATCGAAGACATTGAGGCCGCCACGGGCGTTGCCGTATGCGGTGAGTGCCACGACTTCGAGGATGCCGTCATTGTTGATGTCGCCGACGGCAGCAGGATATTGTGCCATGCCGCCTACAAGGGCCTGTGTCCAAAGCACGTTGCCTTGTCCGTCGATGACGTTGATTTGCTCGTTGTGACAGAGGATGATTTCATCGGCGCCGTCGTTGTTGAGGTCAGCCAAGGCCAAACCTCGCATAGGTTTGTAGGTGGTGTTGGAGCCGAAACTCAAGGGGAAGCCAGGCATGGGGTTCAGTCCATCGCGGCTTGCCGGAGGTAGTTGAGTGTATACGGTTTCGGTTTGGATGATGCCGTCTTCGTCGATGAAAGCTCGTGTGGCAGGTTGCTGTGCAGCCAAGCCTAATGAAAGGGTGAAGAGGGCAAACAACAGTAGTGTCTTTTTCATAATTGTTTGTTTTAATCAATCAAAAAGGCCGTTTCATTTGCCGGAATCACCAGCGAATGAAACGGCCAGTAGTTTTTGTAGTTAGCCTATTTAGCAAAGATTATTTCTCTTTTTTGCAGCAACCGCCGAGGCACTTGTAGACCAGTCCTGCGAGGCAGGCACCGACAAGCGGGGCAACGATGAAGAGCCACACTTGACCCATGGCACTCCATTCGCCGCACTTCGAGAACAGGGCAACGCCAAGCGAACGGGCAGGGTTGACCGAAGTGTTGGTCAGCGGGATGCTGATGAGGTGGATGAGTACAAGGGTGAGACCGATGGCCAGACCACCGAATTTGCCGTTGGCATGACGTTCATCGGTGACACCGAGGATGACCATCAGGAACACGAAGGTCAAAAGTGCTTCAACAAGGAAGGCACCAACAGTGGAAATGGCTTGATAACCTGTTTCAGGGCCGCCGCAAGCTTTTTGGAAGGCTTCGCCAAAGCCGTTGGAAGCAAAGACACCAGTAGCACCACCACCGATGGCATTCCAAATCACGAGGAGCAAAGCACCGGCAATGATACCACCGATGAATTGTGCGAGCCAATAGACAAGCATTTCCTTTAAGCTCATGCGGCCGTTAACGAAGACACCGAAACTGACGGCGGGATTGAGGTGGGCACCTGAGATGTGGCCGATGCCGTAGGCCATAGCTACCACGGTGAGACCGAATGCGATAGCTACGCCAAGGAAACCTACATGGCCAAACAAAGCGGTACCGCAACCGCCAAATACCAAAACGAATGTGCCGAACAATTCGGCGAAAAACTTGTTACTTGTTTTCATAACGTTTTAATTTTAAGTTAGTTATTAGTTGGTTTGATAATGTTGCCTTTTTCGTTGTCCCTTGACAAGATTCTTTTGGGACACTGCAAATGTACAAAATATTCTGTGGTAGGCAATATTTTTCAAAAAATATCGAATAAAACAGGAGATGATTTTCTATCCTTTTTTCAGAAATAATCTATATACCATCACGAAAAACATCTTTATTTAACATATTGATAATCAATTATGTAATAATTTTGTGGAAAAAAAAAGTAAAATTGTTGTAAAATATCACAAAAAAGCCATATTTTTGCAGCATAATTCATATTTAGAGCAATCTATATATGAAAGTATGAAAGTCCAAAAAGGGCATCAATAAATAAACAAATATAGAAAGGAAACAATACAAATGAAAAAGAGAATCATTAGCGTTATGGCCGTTTTGGCAATGCTGTGTGGTCCAACGATGATGCAAAGTGTTATGGCGCAGAACATTTTTGACAACGATGAGGCATTGGAAAAGAGTTTGCGTGGCGGAGTTAGTGCGTCGGAGAATGATCTTAATAGTGTCTCTATCCACGATGATGAAATTTCCATGGAAAACTACGCGCCTTTGAGCAGTGGAATCCTTGTTTTGGGCTGCCTTGGCGGTGCTTATCTTATTGGAAAAAGAAAGAAGGAGCAAGAATAACTCCTAATCACTTCGATTGTCTTTCTGCGGTTTTACGCTTTTAGTTTTCTGTTTTATAGATTTAATCGACAGAAATAGCGATAGCTATGCTGTGTTTGCATAGTTAATGAAGTTAATGAAATTGTTTTATCCAGGTTAAGTTGATTTTATTAACTGATCTGGATTTTTTTAATTAATATAAAATATGACAAGACGCATAACAATACTAACCTTTTTCCTCTTAATATTGGCATGCTCTGTCATGTCACAGGAAAGCCAATCTTATCGTTTTTCATTGGAGGAATGCCTGCGTTTTGCTGTAGCAAACAGCTACGAGCGCAAATCAATGGAGTTGACAGGCAAGTCGTTGGAGACAACCTACAAGCAATCAAAACAGCAAAGACTTCCCAACTTAAGCGCCTCGATTGGACAAAACCTGTCGAACAACGAAAACGGTTGGTCCACTTCAGGCAATGTTGGTGTAGGATCCTCTGTGACTATCTATCAGGGTGGCAACATCAACAATACTATTGAGCAGAGCCGCCTAAACGTGGAGCGTAACGAAGTGCAGTTGGAACGATACGACAACCAGCTTGCCACTCAGATTTTGCAGAGTTTCCTAACCATTCTCGGCAACCAGGAACTGTTGAATTACCAACTCGAAGTGCTCAACACTAGCCGCGAGCAGGTGAAGCAAGGACGTGTGCGTCATAATGTGGGTACTATTCTCGAAAGCGACCTGCTGTTGCTCGAGGCGCAATACTACAGTGATTCGAACAACGTAGTCGACACGCGCATTAATATTGAGAACAATTTGCTGGATTTGAAGGTGCTGCTTTCGATGAACCCGACAGACAATTTGGAGATCGTCACCCCGAATACCGACAACCTGGATGACCTGAAGGATTCATTGCCTTCAGAAGAAGAAACCGTTAATCTCGCCATGGAATATATGCCCGACTTGCGCATGAGCGACTATGACATTCGTTTGGCCGAGAAGAGCGTCGACATGGCGCGAGGCAATTACTTCCCTTCCATCTCTGCCAATGCGAATGTAGGCATGGGTGTACTGTCGTTCGATTCTGATGGCAACTCGAAATGGTATGGTAAGCCGACAGAATCAGCAGGCATTTCGATGAGCATCCCGATTTACAGTCGTGGTCAAACTAAAGCCAACGTGAAAAAGAGTCGCATTGCCTTGGAGCAAGCCCAGTTGGATTATGAACAATCGGCTCTTGCGGTGCGCCAAACCGTTGTGCAAGCCTACCGTAATGTGATTTCTGCTTACAATGCCTATAAGGTCTCACAAGTCAAAGAAAACGCATACAGCAAGAGTTTCAATGCTTACAACATCCAGTATCAGTATGGTGCCATTACGACGGTGGAACTGCTGCAACAACAGAACAATTATCTGAACGCCCTTAATTCGTATATCCAGAACAAGTATTCTTTGCTGATGAAACGCAAGATTCTGGACGTGTATATGGGCAAACAAATAGAGTTGTAGGTATAGAGTTGTAGGGCTGTCACACCGTGGCAGCCGCAAGAAGAACGAAAATCGAATAATACGATATATGAAGAAAAAAAGAAAAATATGGTTGATTATCCTGGCTGTCGTTGTCGTGGCCATCGCTGTGATAATCATCATCAAGGCTATGAAATCAGCCAACAAGGAATTGGTCATCCGCACCCATGTGGTTGGGGAGTATACCGTTGAAAACACAGTGACCGCAACGGGCACCATTGAGCCAGTGGAGACTGTCGAAGTGGGTACGCAGGTGTCGGGCAAGGTGGAAAAAATCTACGTCGACTTCAACGACGTGGTGAAGAAAGGTCAGCTGATGGCCGAATTGGACAAGCAGACGCTTAATCAGAGCCTGAGTAGGGCTAAAGCTAGCCTCACTTCGGCGGAGAGCCAACTCAATTATGCGAAACTCACATACGAACGCACGAAACAGCTTTACGAGTCGAATGCCGCCACCTTGGCCGCCTATCAGGAAGCGCAGAACACCTACACGCAGGCTCAGATGAGCAAGAGAAACGCTCAAGCCTCATACGACCAAGCTAGGGTTGATTTGGCCTACGCCGAAATCTATTCACCCATCGACGGCATCGTGCTCGATCGTGCCGTAGAGGTGGGCCAGACGGTAGCTGCTTCATTCAGCACGCCTACCTTATTCACTTTGGCTAATGACCTGACTAAGATGCAGGTGGAAGCCGACGTAGATGAAGCCGACATCGGGCAGGTGAAAGTTGGGCAGAGGGTGAGCTTTACCGTGGATGCTTATATGGACGATGTGTTTGAAGGTACCGTGAACCAAATCCGTATGAAACCGACAACCACGAGTAACGTGGTGACTTATACGGTCATCATCGAGGCTCCCAACCCCGACCAAAAGCTCTTTCCGGGCATGACTGCCAGTGTGACCATCGTCACGGAGGAAGAGACAGGCTTGGCTGTGCCTGCCGAGGCCTTCAATTTCACCCCAGACGAGCAAGTGCTAAAAGCCATTCGCAAGAGTGAAAAACCCGATGGACAGCGTCCCGAGCCACCACAAGGCCAAAAGCCTCAGATGAATGAAGGAGGGCAAGTAGCCAGTCATAACAGGGTGTGGCTGAAGAAAGGCGATGATATGATGCCCTGTCCCGTCAAGGTGGGCATGAGTGATGGCGCTTATAAGATTATAGAGCAAGGTTTGCAGGCTGGCGACTCAGTGGTGCTTTCAGCGCAGTATGTTGTCAAGGAGAAAGAAGTGATGAAAGGCGAAAATCCCTTTATGCCAGGCCCTCCTGGTAGGAACCGGAATAATAATAGTAAAGGCGGAAACCAAGGTAATCAGAAATGATCATGAGCGAACGGCAATCCATCATCAAGGTTGAGAACCTCAAGCGGACGTTTGTCGTCGGTAGTGAGGAAGTTCATGCCCTGAAGGGTGTGTCGTTCGACATTTGTCAGGGCGAGTTTGTGAGTATCATGGGCTCATCGGGAAGCGGCAAGTCTACTTTGCTCAATATCCTTGGTTGCCTTGACCAGCCCACCTCAGGCGAGTATTACATTGATGGTATTTCGGTCAGGGAAAGAAGCAAAAACGAGCTGTCGGAAATTCGTAATCGCAAGATTGGCTTCGTGTTTCAGTCCTACAATCTCTTGCCGCGTACTTCAGCTTTGGAGAATGTGGAGTTGCCATTAGTGTACAATCCGGATGTATCGCATCGTGAGCGCCATGAGAGGGCACAACATGCTTTGGAATTGGTGGGCTTGAAGGACCGAATGGAACACATGCCCAACCAGCTTTCAGGTGGTCAGCAGCAACGTGTGGCCATTGCCCGCGCTTTGGTGAACGACCCTGTCATTGTGTTGGCCGACGAAGCCACCGGTAACCTCGATACGCGTACTTCATACGAAATCATGAGCCTCTTTCAGAGCCTTCACGAACAGGGCAAGACTATTGCCTTTGTGACGCATGAGTCTGATATTGCGGTGTTTACAAGCAGAACAATCTTCCTTCGCGACGGTCACATCCTTCGGGATGAACCTGTGATGACCAAATCGGCGGCAGAAGCATTGGCGGCATTACCCAAGGATAACGATTATTGATATGGATATTCTGAACCTCATACGGATTTCGGCGAAAGCCCTGCTGCGTAACAAGACGCGCACGGCTCTTTCCATGCTCGGTATCGTGATTGGTATTGCTGCCGTCATCGCGGTGGTCAACTTGGGTGAGGGCTTGAAGCAGAGTACGGCCAATCAGTTGTCGGATATGGGCACCAACCTCATCATGGTGATGCGTGCTAACCAGCGTCGTGGTGGCGTGAGCATGGGTTCATCCAATGTTCAATCGCTCAAGGTTAGGGATTGTGAGTTGATTGCCAAAGGCGCCAAAAACGTCACAATGGTCAGCCCGGTGGTCAATAGTGGTGGTCAGTTGGTGAATGGTTCCAAGAACTGGTCGGGCACAGTATATGGTGGCTCTCCAGAGTATCTTGAAATCAAGAAGTATGAGGTGGCCACTGGTGTGAACTTCACGGATGAAGATGTGAAGAAATACGCTAAAGTGGGATTGATTGGGCAGACCATTGTGGAGAATCTTTTCGATGATGGTGAAGACCCCATAGGCAAGACTATCCGAGTGGGTAATATGCCATTCAAAGTTATTGGGACCTTGAAAGAACGAGGCGAGAATGGCATGGGTATGGATCAGGATGACCTCGTGGTGATGCCATACAGTACAGTACAAAAGCGTATGTTGGGCGTCGATTATATCCAGCAGATTGTTTGCTCGGCTGCTTCCGAAAACGTGGCAGAAGCCGCTGTAGAAGAAATTGAGAGCATTCTGCGAGCATCCCACAAGATACCAGAGGGAGGCAACGATGATTTTGAGGTTCGCACCCAACAGGAGATGTTGGAGATGATGTCGTCGATGACGGGCATGATCACTACGGTTTTGGTCGCCATTGCCTTGATTTCTTTGCTGGTAGGCTGTATCGGCATCATGAACATCATGTATGTCACGGTGACAGAGCGTACCAAGGAGATTGGTTTGCGCATGTCCATCGGAGCAAAAAACTCTGCCATCTTGATGCAGTTCCTTACCGAAAGCATCATTTTGAGCCTAATCGGAGGTGTTATTGGACTGCTGTTGGGCCTGTTGCTCTCCTATGTCGTCTCAATGGCCATGTCGATGCCTTACGTTGTCAATGTGGCCTGGATGTTTATTTCGTTTATATCCTGCGCCATTTTGGGCCTCATTTCGGGCTTCTTCCCCGCTTTGAAGGCCTCGCGCACCGATCCGATTAATGCATTGAGGTATGAATGATTAAAATGTAGACCATGAACAAGGATACTTTTAATGAAGTGGATAATTACATTTCGCTGAAGCGAATAGTTATGCTATCGTTGACTATTACTTTAGCATACTATGCCATATTCATATTGACGCATTATTTCAGTAGACCCATGTTTGACAATCCAATCGAGATAGAGAGTTTGGATGGCCAGGATTTTGTGGTTTTGAATGGTGATACGCTTCAATTGAAGGAAATGACGCGACTTAGTCCCTCAATGCCTCATGAATCTCGAAATTATCATCCTGAACCTTTAGATCATAAAAAGCCACGGTTTTTGAATAAGGTTTTGGTGAATATTCCCCTTACATTTATCATGGTTCTCATTTTGTTGCTTTTCGACAAGAAAATCATGAGCCTAAAACTCAAAAAGAAGAGGGATGAGTTTAGTACGATTCTCATAGGTTCATTATTGGTTGGCATAATAATGAGTTCGTTGTGTATTGCCTTTCAATGGTATTGTTGGCCAAGTTGGAGACCGCCGCATTCGCTATTCATTTGTATAGTAAAGGGTTGGTTGGGTGATTTGCCTTTATATGCTATTGCAGTTCTGTCGGCTTATTTGTTGCGTTCGGTCTATTTTGAGAAAAAAGCAGCCGTTGAAAACGAAACACTTCGGGCTGAGAACCTTAACTCACGCTATGAGACCCTGAAGACGCAGATGGATCCACATTTCCTTTTCAATTCGCTGAATACCTTGAAAGCATTGATTGAAGTCGATGTCGAAAAGGCTGGCGATTTTGTCCATCAGTTGTCGACTGTGTTTCGTTATACATTGAAAAACGAGGAAGTGGTTACTTTGGCCCAAGAGCTTGAATGTGTGCGTCCCTACTGCCAGATGATGAAGATTCGTTATGGCGACAACCTGCT
The DNA here is from genome assembly GCA_017428285.1 of Bacteroidales bacterium. Next base: position 21,238 of record JAFRRE010000159.1, read on the forward strand.
TTTCGACCATCATATCGAACATGAGAAATACGATAACTACTATGTCCTTCCACTTTCAATCCAGGGGCTAATAGAAAACGCCATCAAGCACAATGTGGTCTCCTCAAAACAGCCACTGACGATTGATATTCATACGGATGATGATAATCATCTGATAGTCAGTAATAAAATTCAACCCAAAATTGGAAAAGAAGAAGGAACGGGGATTGGATTGGCCAATCTTTCGGAGCGATATCGGATAAAATGGAACGAAAATGTTGAAATTTTTAACGACGGAAAGATTTTTAGCGTAACTTTGCCTCTTAAACTAAACGAACAATCACTATGAAAGCACTGATTATTGAAGACGAAGTCATGGCTGCGAAGACGCTGAAGAAGCTTCTTCTGGAAGTCAGCCCAGGTATTGAAATCGTTGGCATGCTTGAATCCATCGAAGACAGCGTTGAATGGATTGCCAACCATCCCATGCCCGACCTGATGTTTATGGATATTCATCTGGCCGACGGCTCATCGTTTGCCATTTTTGATCGTGTTACCATCACATGTCCGGTCATTTTCACCACGGCATACGATGAATATGCACTCAAGGCTTTTGAGGTGAACAGCATCGACTATCTGATGAAGCCCATCAGTAAAGATGCATTGGAGCGTGCCATGAACAAATATCATTCGCTGGTGGAGAAAAGCGTTGATACCAACCAACTCAGCATGCTCCTGAGCCAGTTGGGAGAGAAGAAAAAATACAGAAACTTTTTCCTGCTTCCCGAGCGTGACAAGTTTATTCCATTGCCGGTTAGCAATATAGTCTACATTTATATTGATGCTAAGACGCTGAAGATCATCACAACGGATGGGAAGACATTCTATATGAACCACACCTTAGACGATGTGATGAGCGAACTCGATCCGCATGAGTTCTTCCGCGCCAACCGTCAGTTTGTCGTTGCCCGCAGTTCCATCAAGGATGTGTCGGTTTGGTTTGGCAACAAGTTGGCCATCAACCTTTTCGTTGAAACGCCCGAGAAGATCATTGTGAGCAAGGCGCGTGTGGCTGAATTCAAAGTTTGGTTTACTAAATAAGTATTTGATTTATAATTACTTATAGTAATCATTAAATTTTTTCCATAAAAAAGCATTGTGGGAACGAAAAAAGGTTGTACTTTTGCACCCACAAACCGAGAGGTTCAACGTAGTTAAAACGATGCTTCCGTAGCTCAGTTGGTAGAGCACCTGACTCTTAATCAGGGTGTCCAGGGTTCGACCCCCTGCGGGAGTACAGAAAAGCCGCTGATTTCAGTGGCTTTCGTTGTTTTTATACCCCCGCAGGGAGTATAAACTGTGAGCAAAATATCCATTAATCCACAACAAGCTTTGCAAATCCATCCGTCGCGAAGGTTTCCAATGCGTTCTGCTCGTTGACATAGATGTAGTACGCTTCCACACCGTCCATGCTTTCGATGAGCGGCAGCGACTTCTCCAAGCCCATCACCATGCAGATGGAGGCTAAAGCATCGGCCCAAACGGAACTTTCGGCCAATACGGTCACGCTGAGCACATTGTGTTCAACGGGATAGCCAGTCTTCGGGTCGATGCAGTGGGAATAGCGTTTGCCATTGCGCTCCACATATTTGCGGGTACTGCCCGAGGTGACCAAGCCCTTGTCGCGCAAGGCGATGCGGGTGTGCACCACTTGTTCCGAATCCCAATTGTCGGCAGGCTTCTCGATACCTACAATCCACGGCTGTCCATTGGGCTTTTCGCCACGAGCCATGATTTCACCTCCAGTGTCAACCAAATAGTTCTTGATGCCTCGGCTGTCTAAAAAGGAAGCAATCAAGTCGGAGGTGTAACCTTGTGCAATAGCATTGAAATCCAAGGTCATGGCGGGATTTGCCTTGACGACTTTTCCCTCTTCGATGCGGATGTTTCGATAATCGACCAATTGCTTTAGGCTGTCGATGAGTTGAGACGTGATGGTGTCTCCATGTTTGTAGCTAAAGCCCCAAGCGGCCACGATGGGCGAGATGGTTGGGTCGAAGTAACCGTCGGAAAGGCTTGCGGCTTCTTGGGCAATGCGGAAATTGTCAACAAAGATGGAATCAAGTTTGACTTCTTCATTGCGATTGACTTTCGAGATGACGGACATGTCGACCCAAAGGTTGACCGACACATCCACGGCATGAAAGATAGAGTCGATTTCCTGCTGGAAGTTGCGGCCTTGCTCATCGAAATAGGTGATGGCATAGTAAGAGCCTTGTGCTTCGCCCTGAAGCACCATCTTTTGCGGTACTCGGTTACAGGAGGCGAGTAAGGCCAAAAATCCGATGAGAAAAGCTATTCTATTCATAATTAAAAGTCTATAATTGCGCTCCATTTCCAAGCGAAGTTGTCCCACAGGTTGGGCAGGCTATAGGGGCCGTAACGATAGAACACACCTGCGCCGACTTTTGTCAGGGGCGTGGTCATTAGCCCGTCGATGACGATGCCACTCTCGAAGTAGCCCTTTTCCATTGTTTTGAAGTTCTTGTCAGGGTAAGCCTCGGCGCGTTTCATGTCGCCCCAGCCGATATTCGTGATAATGGAAAGTTCGGGATTAAACCACTCGGAATTCGTTTTCCAAAGCATGCCGCTGAAGTTATGGCTAAGATAAAGGGCAGCGAAGCGGTCGCAGAAGAATTCATCCAATCGCATGGTGCTGAAGCTGCCTGGTGAATATAGCCCGAAGCGTTCGTAGGTGCCTAAGATGTTGAAAGTCTCCATAACGGGACACGACTCAGTGGCATATCCGGCTTGCACGAGAACCTTGGCGACTCCAAGATAGGGCGTGTAGAAGTTCTTTGAGGCTTCAAACTTGAAGCGATCGTATTCATATTCGCTGCCGAATATGTTGGGGAAAGCATGTTGGTATGACACCCATACAATGGGATAAAGCGTGCCTAAGGAACGGATGCCCTGTGGTGTGCTGAGGAATTTTTCCTTATAGGCAAACCTGAGTTTGAGTTCTGCAACGGTGAAGCGTCCTTCCGTTAGCGAGTCGGTAGGGACATGATAGAACTGCTGGTTGTAGTGTTTATGGCTTGTGCTAAGGTTGAGATAAGCCTTGAAATGTTGTGCGAAGCGGGTCGAGAAGGTGAGGTTGAAGCGGTTTCTCCGCGTGCGGATGTTCTCGTAGAAGGTATATTTGTAGTTTGAAGTGGAAAGCTCGGAGTTGGTTTCTTTCTCAAGCATGCCACCAAATTCGCCCATGGGTTCCGACATGCGGCTGTATTGCAAAGCAAGTTCCATCTGTCGCTGTCGATTGAGATTTAGCTTCAGTCCTCCACTATAGTCCCATGCTTTGAGGCGAGTCCAATAGCCGAACGAACCGTTGAGACAGAACCATCGCGAAAGTCTGTCGTTGGTGCGGCCTCCCAAACCGAAATACCATCCTCTATTCGATGAAATTCTGACAATCTTGCCAAGGTCAAGGTTGATGCACCCGATAGGAAGGGCTGCCTCATTCATCAGTTTGTCGGTTAGGCCAAGGACACGGTCGAAGAGGTCGGTGCCTCGGGTGAGGGAGTCAACGAGGATGTAGGTGGCTTTCACCCGTTCTGTCAACGAGTCGATGCGATGTTTGTCCCAAAAGGTCTCATCGCGGAAAGCGGCGTCGGGGTCTACCTTGATTTCGATGTCGGAGAACTGTCGTTTGTTGATGTCGGGATTGATTTCGATGTCGCTCAAGTAGCTTTTGCCAATAGCAGCCATGGGAAAACTAGAGTCATCCATGCTGACTAGCATGCTTGGAAATATCAGATTGATATTCAGTTGTTTCGGAAACCATTGCCCCTCCACTTTTTGGTACAGCTGTTGTATGTCAGCCTTGAAAATTCCACCTTGTCCATCGGGCGCGGCTTTCACGCTTTGCAGCGCCCAGCCGTCGCTGTTGACGGTCATCGTGCCGCGCAGGCCGTCGAAGGTGCTGCCGAGCATCGGGTGGAAGGAGATTACATAGAGCGAGTCGCCCTGACCGATGGGGTGAACTGATTCCAAGGTGAAGAAATAGCGTGTTTTGCTGCCTCGGCTGATGGGGTTGACATATTCGGTGCCCGTGATGTTGACGGTTTCCTCATAAAAGCTGACGCTTTGCATGCTGTTCACCAGATACATGAAAGTGGGCTCTTTCATACCTGCCACTTTGGTGCCAAGCACATGTTGCAGTTTGCGGTCGGGCGACATGAACAGCACCTCCGAAGCGGTCTCCATCACCATCAAGTCGCTCTTTTTCATGATGCTGTCGAAGAAGTGCAAGTCGGTCATTTCCATGGCGGTGTCGTTGGCTAAGGCTTGACCGAAGCTGCTGCTGTCCACAGTAATGACCATCTTGTCGTAGATGTTGTAACGATAGGATTCGAGCGAGTTGGGATTGTTGGCCTTGCGGTGTGCCATCAGGCTGTCGATGATGCGATGGGCGGGGTTTTCGACAGCTTCTATGGTGACTTCGCCTAATTCAAAGGTCATGGGTGCCAAGGCGACGTTGCACTTCTTTTGGTTAGGTTGTAGCGTGATTTCTTTGGGCTCGTAGCCGATGGAAGAGAATTTTACCTTCTGAATGGGCTCGTTGGCAGTGATGGTGTATCTGCCGTCGATGTCGCTGATGACACCTTGCTGCCCTTCGTTGATGACCACGTTGACAAAAGCCAAGGGTTGGCGGTTGCGCTCATCGGTGATTTTGCCACTTAGGGTATGCGTCTGTCCATAAAGAATATTGGCAGAAAGAGTAAAGAAAACGAGGAATAGAAACGGGAAGACCTTTATGCGCAAAGAGGGCTTCATTCTTGTGTCTCGGTTAGATAGATGATCTCGTTGTCACGCTTCATCAGATATTGTTCGCGGGCAACTTTCTCCATAGTGGCCGTGTCGTTTTGCAGGTCGTTGAGATACTGTTTGCTTTCCGGCACCAGTTTTTCGTAGTATTCGATTTGCTGTTTCTTGTCTTTCACCGATTTCGAGAGCCTGATTTGTTCGAAAAGGTTGAACTGGTCGATGAAGAGTATGACAATGAGAAACAGCAATGTGGCGTACACATAGCGGTTGTTGAGTTTGCGTAAGATCTCCCTGAATGACATAAGGACTAGGATGTTGTGCTTGCCAAAATATTTCAGACCGCAAAGGTAATATATTTCGATGAACTCAACGACCTTTTTTCTTATTTTTGCGCTCAGAAATCCAATAAATTTATCAACAATACATTGAAAATTCAGTAATCATGAAAAAAGTTATTGCAACAACAAAGGCTCCCGGAGCCATCGGTCCTTATTCTCAAGCCATTGAAGCCAACGGAATGGTGTTCATTTCGGGCCAACTTCCCATCAATCCCGCCACGGGTGAGATGCCTGAAGGCGTCACTGCTCAGACCGAACAGAGCCTGAAAAACCTTGAAGCCATCCTCAACGAGGCAGGCTGCACCTTCGAAAATGTGGTAAAGTCGACTTGTTATCTTGCTGATATGAGCTATTTTGGCGAGATGAATGCCGTTTATGGCAAGTATTTCAAGGGCGACTATCCTGCCCGTGCCGCTTTTGCCGTAAAGGAACTGCCCAAGAAGGCTTTGGTCGAAATCGAAATGATTGCCGCAAAATGAAAATTGTCTTTTTGGAGCCGTTAGGCTTAAAAGTCAGCCAAATTGTAGCCGCTTGCGAAGGTTTGAAAAAGGCGGGTCACGAGGTGGTTGTCTATCCTGACCGCAACGAGAACCTTGGTGAGTTGAAACGCCGTGCCGAGGGTGCTGAAGTCATCATCGAGAGCAATATCCCTTTGCGCAAGGACTTCCTCGATGCTTGTCCGAATCTGAAGATGCTCTCCATCGCTTTCACGGGCTTGGATCACATCGACATGGAGGAATGTCAGCGTCGCGGCATCGTAGTGAAGAATGCGGCAGGTTACAGTACTGAGGCCGTGGCCGAACTAGCCGTCGCTATGATGATTGATGTGTATCGCAAAGTGCTTGAAAACGATGCGATTACGCGCCAATGCAACCGTAAGGGTGTCATGCCTGGCCGAGAAATCGGAGGCAAGACCTTGGGCATCATCGGTATGGGCAACATTGGTCAACGTGTGGCCAAGTTGGCGAATGCCTTTGGCTGCAAGGTATTGGCTTGGAACCGCACCCCAAAACAAATCGAAGGTGTGACCTTTGTGGATAAAGAGACCTTGTTGAAAGAGTCTGACATTGTCACCTTGCACATTGCCTTGAATGCCGAGACTCGGGATTTCATCACAGAGAAGGATTTTGCTTTGATGAAGCTAAGCTCCATATTAATTAATACGGCACGTGGCCCCGTGGTGAATGAACAAGCTTTAGCCAATGCCTTGAAACAAGGCAAGATTGCTGGTGCAGCCACAGATGTCTATGGCACGGAACCGCCTCTGAAGCCCGAGAATCCGCTATTCGATGCGCCTAATCTCGTTATGTTGCCACACATTGGTTTCGCCACCGAAGAGGCTTTTGTCCTTCGGTTGGGGATTGTGGTGGACAATGTGATGAGGTGGATAAACGAAGAATGACGCAAATTTGCGTCATTCTTCGTTTTTATAAAGGCTAACTTTTGGTCGATAAATCTTGTCAGCTGTAACGAATGCCTCCTTGAATTTCGGTTTGATTTGGCGCAGACATTTCTCGGCTTCCACACGGTTGCGGAAATCGCCCGCACGCAGGAGGAAATGGGGCTCTACGTAAGTCAAATAGATTGGGATGTCGGGGAAGGCCCGCTCAAAACGGCTTTTTACGGCTTTGGCGTGATTCAAGGCTTCGTTACCGATTTCACTGAAAATATGGATGCGGTAGCCGCTGAACGAGCTGTCGACTTTGTAAAGCGAACGTTGTTTTGCAATAAGGCTTTCGATGCGGCTGTCTTGGTCAACATGCAATGAACCATGGCTTTGAGCGAAGGTCAGGGTTGCCCAAGCAACAAGTATGGAAAGGCAGAGGATGCGCTTCATAATGGAATCATTTTAGGCTGCAAAGATACATTTTTTTGAGAATATCCCAATTTTCGGCGAAAGTTGTATCTTTGTGGCGCAAAACAAACGCATGAATAGTAATCTTGACGCGAATGCCTCTCATTTGTCGAAGGCTGAGAAGGACCTCGAAAACGCCCTGCGTCCCGATATGTTTGAAAGCTTTGCGGGACAGAAGCAGGTGGTTGACAACTTGCGCGTTTTCGTGAAGGCCGCCGCCCAGCGTGGCGAAGCCCTCGACCATACATTGCTGTATGGCATCCGGGTCTGGGCAAGACCACTTTGTCGTATATCATTGCTCATGAGTTGGGTGTCGGCATGAAGATGACCTCGGGTCCCGTGCTCGACAAGCCAGGTAACCTTGCGGGTTTGCTCACTAGCCTTGAGCCTAACGATGTACTGTTCATCGATGAGATTCACCGCCTTAGTCCTGTGGTGGAAGAATATCTCTATTCCGCCATGGAGGACTTCCGCATCGACATCATGATTGAGACAGGTCCCAGCGCGCGCAGCATTCAAATCACGCTGAATCCATTTACCTTGATAGGTGCCACAACTCGCAGTGGCATGCTGACGGCCCCCTTGCGTGAGCGTTTTGGCATCAAGCAGCGTTTGGAATATTATGACGCGAAGACCTTGTCGATGATTGTGAAGCGCTCGGCAGGTATCCTGCGTGTGCCTATCGACGACACGGCAGCTTTTGAGATTGCGCGCCGCAGCCGAGGCACACCGCGTATCGCCAACATGTTGCTGCGCCGTGTGCGCGACTTTGCCCAAATCCAAGGCGACGGCACCATCACATTGGATATCGCAAAAATCGGCCTGAAAGCCCTCAATGTCGACGAGCATGGCCTCGACGACATGGACAACAGGATTCTCACCACCATCATCGACAAGTTCAAGGGTGGGCCAGTCGGTGTGAATACCATTGCCACGGCAGTGGGTGAGGACCCCGGCACCATCGAAGAGGTCTGCGAGCCGTTCCTCATCCAGGAAGGTTTCATCATGCGCACACCCCGCGGCCGCGAATGCACCGATTTGGCTTATAAGCATTTGGGGAAAACTCGGATTAAGCCTACTGGAGAGATGACGTTGTTTGAGTAGTTTGTCAATTCAATTCCTCTTGCAAAAACCCATAAATATAATCGGAGCTTAGGAGTTTTTTCTTGTATTGTTATTGGGAATCAAAAATAATACCTATCTTTGCGGTATAATTAAACAAACTGATTATGCCAGAATTATTTAGACAGTACGGTTTTATTTTTATGTTCTTTTCCCATGAACATGAGCCTATCCATGTGCATGTGAGAGGCCATAACGGAGATGCCAAATTTGTTTGGGATGGGGAAGGCTTCGTTTTGGAGAGTTCAAATAACATCAAAGCTAATGACTTGAAACGTATTGAACGCGCCATCCACGAGAACGCTGACATCATTATCAATCGTTGGTATGAAATCTTTAAACCAGAAGATGATGAAGATTAATAAAATATGGTTTGAAGGTGAATGGCTCTATGGCCGTGGTGACGATGGGAAGATCTATCGTCAGTCCTTGCTTTGGTATAAAGATTTGTTAAAGGCTTCTGATACGGAACGCGAAGAATATGAAATCAGTACAATCGGTATACATTGGCAAAAATTGGATGTGGATGTCAGTTTTGAGAGTTTCACTTACGATGAGGCGGAACCCTCTGAGTTGCAACGCTTTTTCTTGACCCATCCGGAAATCAATGTGGGGCAGTTTGCATTGAAGGCAGGTATTAATGCTGGATTGCTTCGTAACTATATCAATGGATTCAAAAAACCTTCCCAAGAACGAGAACAACAGATTTTGCAACAAATCCATCAATTAGGTCAAGAATTTGCGGCTGTTACATTCTAAAAAACTGTATTTTTGCAGTTTCTTTCAAAAACAGCAAAAAACACCTCGTTGTATGGACTATAACTTTACTGAAATCGAGAAAAAGTGGCAGCAATACTGGCGCGACAACAAAATCTATAAGGTTGATATTGACCACAGTAAGCCGAAATTCTATGTTCTGGATATGTTCCCGTATCCCTCGGGCGCGGGCCTGCATGTGGGTCACCCGTTGGGCTATATCGCCTCGGATATTTATGCTAGATATAAGAGGCTGAAAGGCTTCAACGTGCTGCATCCCATGGGTTACGACGCCTACGGTCTGCCCGCTGAACAATATGCCATCCAAACGGGTACCCATCCCGCCGTGACGACCGAGAAGAACATCAACCGCTATCGCGAACAGATGGACAAGATCGGTTTCTGCTACGACTGGGACCGCGAGGTGCGCACCTGCGAGCCGAGCTATTACAAGTGGACGCAATGGACTTTCCTCCAGTTGTTTAACTCGTTCTATTGCAACGGCTGCCAGAAAGCCCAGCCCATCAGTAAGTTGATTGCCCGTTTCGAGGAAAAAGGTACGGAAGGCCTCAATGTGGCCGAGAGCAAGCCGTTGAGCTTCACCGCCGCCGAGTGGAAGGCGATGAGTGAGAAAGAACAACAAGAGGTGCTGATGAACTATCGCTTGGCTTATCAAGCCGAGGCCATGGTGAACTGGTGCCCTGGCCTGGGTACGGTGCTTGCTAACGATGAGGTGGCCGACGGCCTCTCGGTGCGTGGCGGCTTCCCCGTGGAGCGCAAGTCGATGAAGCAGTGGCAACTGCGTATCACCGCTTATGCTGACCGCCTGCTTCAAGGTCTCGAGACCGTGGACTGGAGCGAGTCGGTGAAAGACCTGCAGCGCAATTGGATCGGTAAGTCGATGGGTGCTTCGGTGATCTTCAAGGTGGATGGTAAAGATATCGATTTAGAGGTGTTTACGACGCGTGCGGATACTTTGTTCGGCACTACTTTCATGGTGTTGGCACCAGAGCACGAGTTGGTAAAGGAAATCACTACCGCCGAGCAACGCGCCGAGGTGGAGGAATACATCACTCGCACCAAGAACCGCAGCGAGCGCGAGCGCATGGCTGAAGTCCGCAAGGTGAGCGGCGCCTTCACGGGTGCCTACGGCATCAACCCCATCACGGGTGCCAAGCTGCCCATTTGGATTGCCGACTACGTGTTGATGGGTTACGGTACGGGTGCCATCATGGCTGTACCTGCCCACGACAGCCGCGACTTTGCCTTCGCCCGTCATTTCAACCTGCCCATCATCCAAGTGGTGAAGAAACCAGGTACCGAGCCGACTGATCCCGCTACATGGGAAGAGAGCTTCGATGCCAAGGACGGTGAATTAGTCAATTCGGGCTTCCTCAACGGCCTGACCGTGAAGAAAGCCATCGAGCGCATGATTGAAGAATTGGAGAAACTCGGCGTCGGCACGGGCAAGACCAACTACCGCCTGCGCGATGCCATCTTCAGCCGTCAGCGTTATTGGGGTGAGCCTTTCCCGATTTACTACAAGGACGGCATGCCTTACGCTATGGATGAGTCGAAACTGCCGCTTGAGTTGCCTGCCATCAGTGAATATAAGCCCACCGAAACGGGTGAGCCGCCTTTGGCCCGTGCCAAGAATTGGGTCACGGAGGAAGGCTATCCCATCGAGACCAACACCATGCCGGGCTTTGCCGGTTCAAGTGGTTACTATTTCCGCTACGAAGACCCGCACAACGACAAGGAATACTTCAGCCGTGAAGCCAACGACTATTGGCAAAATGTCGACCTTTATATCGGTGGTGCCGAACACGCCACTGGCCACTTGATTTACAGCCGTTTCTGGTGCAAGTTCTTGTTTGATATTGGTTTGTCATGCAAAGACGAGCCTTTCCAAAGGATGATCAACCAGGGCATGATCCAAGGCCGTTCGAGCTTTGCCTATCGTGCCAACATGGAGAAGCTCTGCGAATACGGTGTCTGGCGTCTCATCAAGGACAACAAGTTGGGTGTGAAGTTCGAAAAGGACTTCAAGGATGGCCGCCGTCGTTTCGACTTCTTCTGCCCCGAGAAAGGCATCTTGATTGAGATTAACCGTATGGGCAACCTCGAAAAGGTAGCCGATCCGTGGATGGATTATGCTTCCGAGAAAGGTTACAAACTGTTGCTTGTTCCGATTATCGATGTGGTGAATGACTACAAGAACGGCACCGACTTTGTTGAGCAGCGCATCAAGGACCTTATCGCAGGGAGGGAAGTTCCCACATTTGTCGAAGGTGAGGCTTATGATGGCACTCCTATCTTCATCTCGAAGAATCTGGAAGGCCGTGAGCAGTTCAGCGACCCGATCCATGTGGACATCAACATGGTGCGCAACGACATCCTCGATGTGGAGGCGTTCCGCCTGTGGCGCGATGACCTTAAAGATGCCCAGTTCATCTTCGAAAAGGACAAGGATGGCAACGATATCTTTGTCTGTGGCAACGAGATTGAGAAGATGTCGAAGTCGAAATACAATGTACAGAATCCCGACGACCTCGTGGAGAAATACGGTGCCGACACGCTCCGTCTTTATGAAATGTTCCTTGGCCCCTTGGAGCAGTCGAAGCCCTGGGACACGCAAGGCATCGAAGGCACGTTCCGTTTCGTGCGCAAGTTCTGGAGACTGTTCCACAACGAGAACAACGAGTTCTGCGTCAGCGACGAACCTGCCACTGCACCTGAACTGAAGAGCCTGCATAAGCTTATCAAGAAGGAAGAGGATGGCATCGAGAGCATCTCGTTCAATACGGTCGTCTCAGCCTTCATGATCTGCGTCAATGAACTGGCTGACATGAAGTGCAACAAGCGTGAGATCCTTGAGCCTTTGACGGTGATGATTTCGCCATACGCGCCGCATATTGCTGAAGAATTGTGGCACTTGCTGGGTCATGAGACCTCGGTGGTGAATGCTGCGTTCCCCATTTATGATGAAAGCAAGACGGTAGAGAATAGCTTTAACTATCCCATCAGCTTCAACGGCAAGATGCGCTTTAATATGGAATTGCCTGTCACGATGAGCCAAGATGAGGTGCAAGCCGCCGTGCTTGCCGCCCCCGAAGCCGCCAAATGGATTGAGGGCAAGCAGGTGCGCAAGGTGATATACGTGCCGAAGAAGATTGTGAATATCGTAGTAGGATAATTAATTTGTAGAGACGTAGCGCGCTACGTCTCTACTCAGTTTTATTGTTGCGCCCGGTATTCCTTGGGCGATAGTCCCGCATTCGCCTTGAAATAGCGAGTGAAAGCGGCAGGGTCTGGGAAACCCAGTTGGTAGCTGATTTGCTGAATGTTGAGGTCCTTGTTGTGACGAAGCAGGGACTTTGCCTGGATGATGACATAATGCGAAATCCAATCGGATGCGCTAGTGCCAGTGCTCTCTTTAATAATGGTCCCAAAGTATTTGGGTGACAAGCAAAGCAGGTTGGCGTAATATTGCACCTCTTTGCTCTCTCGGAAATGCTTTACGATAGCGTTTAGGAAACGATTGAGTAACTGTTGAGGTGAGTTGTACACTTGTGTCGACACAATGCCTCTCTCATGAAGGTAGATTTCCATCAATCGTGTTCCGATTTCCATTTGGTTGGCAAGCAATTCATCGCGATCGGGGTGATTCAATTGGCTAATGCAGTCGAGCATTCTGAAATTTCCAAGCATTCCTTCGTATTGCTCATGGCTTAGATGAAAAGTTGAATTGTATTGATATTCAAGAGGATTGACAGTGAAATGATGGTTGTTGTAGCTCAACTTTTCAATGAAGAGAGGTGAAATGACTAGTAATGAAGTAAGATAATCTTCGCTTAATTCTTTTGCAAACAGGATATGCCCTGGGGGAACCATGGCGAGGTCATGTGGCCGGAATTCAACAAGCTTCATGTCGAAATTGGCCTTCATCCATCCCCGATGGTTGATACTGATGACGATATATGGCGAGGTGTAGGGCTTTTCGAAAATGGGCATTCGATTGATATTGTCAAACAGCATCAAACCACGCTCGGTGATTCGCTCTCTCATTTTCTCCAGTTCGTTTGTTGGTTTTGTCATTATTGGACATTTTGCCTACAAAAATAGCTTTAATTGTCCAAATTATTCACAATAAACCGACTAAATGACAATTTTTTCATACTGATTGTTATTTGGTGAATGTTGAAATGTATCTATTTTTGGAATCGGAAAATGAAGCAAGACGGCACCATCGTCACTGCTACGTTATGCTGGTTTTTTTAATTGTTTGGCGACGTTATTGAATTAGTCAGCATGTTTTTTTCAAACATCCTACATTTATATTATTAGCTTTTATTTTATCAAAGTGTCTGATGGTGCCTTTTTTATTTTTTCTGCATCTCAAACACAACCGCATGAGGCATCTCGAACGAGTTCGGGAAGTCGATGCGGTAACGACCATCAGCCTCCTTGCAAAGGGAAGCTTTTTTCTTGCTGCCTAAGACTTTGATTTTTCCTGTCTTCAGCTTTATGTCCTTGGCCTCAAACCAATAAGTGTCGGGAACTGGGTTTTCCTGTTCATCCAAGAGGAAAATGCCGTAGACTTTGTCGCCTTTCTGCGTGAAGCGGAACTTGCCGTAAGTGAAAGGATAGATGGGTCGCGTGCCGTAGATGGCTTCGCCGTTCACCTGCATCCATTCGCCGATTTCCTTCATGCGGAGCAGGGCGGTGTCGGGCAGGTTGCCGTCGGCATCGGGGCCCACGTTGAGGAGGAAGTTGCCGCCTTTGGCCACGATGTCGCACAAGAGATGGATGAGTTTGTTGGTGCTTTTGTAAGTGTCGGTGGAGACATACGACCACGAGTTACCCATCGACATGCAGGTTTCCCAGGGATAGGGTAGGAGTGAATCGGGGACTTGCTGTTCGGGAGTCTGATAGTTCTCGTATTTGCCGCCTACCGAGCGGTCGACGATGATGAGGTCGGGATTGTTTTCGCGGGCGATTTCGGCTACTTTGGGCATGTCAATGTCCTGGATGTAGCCTTGGCAGCCGAGCCACGGGCGTGTCTCTTCGTTCACGCTCCATTCTGGGCGCACCCAGCCACCGTCGAGCCATAGGATGTCGATGTCGCCATAATTGTGGGTAAGCTCGCGTATCTGTCTATGGGTGAATTGTTTGTATTTCTCAAAACGCTCGGGCATGGCGGTCGGGTCGTAGTTGACATTGCGGTCGGGGGTGGCCCATTCGTGTGCCCAATAGTCATCGCAGTGCCAGTCGGGTTTCGAGAAGTAAAGGCCTGTCCAGAAACCTTTGTCACGGAAGGCTTTCACCACTTCTCTGGTAATGTCGGCCTTCGGGTTTTTCGAGAATGGGCAGCTTGGGTCGACAGTGGAGTAGGAAGTCTCCTTCGTGTCGAACATGCAGAAGCCGTCGTGGTGCTTCGTGGTGAAGACGACATATTTCATGCCCGCGTTTTTGGCGGCCTCGGCCCATTTTGAAGGGTCGAATTGTTGCGGGTTGAAGGTCTTGTTAAGGTTTTGGTAATCAGTCTTATATTGGTAATAATCGGCGCCATTGCGGTTGATCCAAGGCTCGTTGCAGATGGACCACGACTCCACTACTTCCCATTGGGTGTAGATGCCCCAATGCATCATGAAGCCGAATTTCAGGTCCTGCCATTGGCTGATACGATTGGTGATGACGGGGTTGGTTTCTGGGAGTTGGTCGTCGGTTTGGGCGAACGACAAAGTGTAAATGATGCTTAATAATGCAAATAGAATGGCTTTTTTATTCATGATCAAAATGCTTTTATGGCGTCAAAGATACGAAAAAACCACGATTCGCAGCGCGCACTGCAAATCGTGGTAGGTTTCTATGTGACGAAGGAGATTATTCCTGTTCCATCAGGGCTTTGACTTCCTTGGCTTTCACGGTGTAGATGTTACCATCGGCATCGCAGAAGCAGAAGGTGCCATTGTGGCGGCAGCGCATGGTGAGCAAGCGTTGCATGGAGAGGTCGAGGCCACTCATCAGCTTTTTGGTGAAGGAGGATACTTCATTCTTCTTGGCATTCACTGTTACTGTTGTCATATTGTCTGATCTTTTTAAATTTTTCTTCGTTGTAAAATTTGATGGATTTGATGTTTCCTTCGGCGATGATTTCGGAGGGCATGATGCTGTTGTCAATGAACAGGAAATAGTCAACGACGGGGCAATAAAGGTGGAATAGGTTCTTGATGCCCGCCTTGTAGCGCCTGCGGATAATGTTGTCGTCCACATGATGACCGCCATGCTTCACTCGCTCCGCCACGCGCTTGATGGCTAGTTCGGGACTTTGCAGCCAGAAATAGACAAGGCTGGCTTTGTAGCCCTGTTCGCGAGCCTTGAGGATGAGGGAGTGATAGGATTTGGCAGCCAAGGTGGTTTCGATGGCAAAATCAACTTTGTCAGCGATGTGTTTTTTGATGCATGTCAACATCAGGCGACCTGCGGCGACCTTGGCACCGTCGGGGTTGAGCGGCGACAGACCCTTGGCGATTTCATCGCAGTTGACGAACTCCTTGCACTGCAGCGTCTCAGGCAAAACAGTCAAGGAGGCTGTGGTCTTTCCAGCTCCGTTACATCCTGATATGATATATAAATTAGGCATCAAATAATAATTCTGCTCGTTTTTGTGATGACATATTTCATGCCAATTCACGCTGCAAAGATACAAAAAATGTGAATGTGTCAACACTTTTCCACACTTTTCCACGATATTTTTTGGGGATTTCCTTTTAATTATCTGAAAATCAAAGATAATCCAATTCAATAATTGTTGTGGTCATTTCACTATTTTTTCGTACTTTTACCGCCTCAATCCAACGCAATGAAGATTCGTACGATTATCGGATTACTACTTTTAGCTCTGGCGGTATGTTCCTGTCAGAAGCCCGTGGAGTATCCTATCGAGCCAAAGATTACATACGAGGGTTTCACCTATTTGATTAATGCTGACAGTACATTCAGCGGTGAGGGTATCATTGCTTTTTCTTATACCGATGGCGACGGTGACCTTGGCCTTGACGACAGCGATACATTGCCGCCTTTCGGCTTCCACGACGCACATTATTATAATATGGTGATTGATTACCTGAAATGTGTCAATGGCGAGTTCGTAAAGACGCCGCTGCTGAGTCCTCATGTGCCGACCAGTCCTGCCGACACGCTTGTGCTTTACGATACGGTGACCTTCAATGCCCGTTTCAAACGACTTCGTGACTCGGAGGAACCGAAGGCCATCAGTGGCACGATGGAGTACAAGCTTACAGTACAAAATCCTTTCTCACCCAACGACACGGTGAAGTTTGAGATTCGTATCCTTGACCGTGCATTGCATGAAAGCAATGTGATACAGACCGAGCCCATTTTTACTAATCCTACAATGAAATAATAATACAGCAATATGAAACGACTTTTATTATTCTTAGTTTTGTTATTGACTTTTGCCAGTTTACAAGCGCAAACCGTTGGCGAGAACATTGATGTTACGCACTATGAAATCCACCTTTGGGGCTTCGACTTTACCAATCGCACGCTGCAAGGTGAGGCTTTTGTTGACTTCAACACAACAGCCAGTCTTTCCACCCTCGTGCTGGAGCTGAAGACCCTCACCGTCACCGACGTGGCCTCCGACTACTACGGTGTGGAGAGTTTCAGCCAAGAGGGCGATTTCCTTACCATCGTTTTCGATGAGACCATAGCCGCCAACGAGCATGTCACCTTAGACGTGCGCTATGGAGGATCTACCTTCAACGAGACCTGGGGCGGCGTGGAATGGTGGGGCGCCGATTATGTCTATAACCTTGGCGTGGGTTTCGACAGCCAACCACACAATCTCGGCAAGACTTGGTTCCCCTGCGTGGACAACTTTACCGACAAGGCCACCTACGACCTGATCATCAGCGTCAGTAATGACAAGAAGGCCATCTGTGGCGGTAACCTTGTGGAACATTATGACAATGGAGATGGTACTTCCACTTGGCATTGGTTTACGCCTCAAGAGATTTCGACCTATCACATCTCGTTCGCCATCGGCGATTACGAACTGTGGCAAGATACCTATGAAGGCCTTAATGGTGACATCCTGATCGATGTGTACGCCAAACCCAACCAAATGAATAATGTACCAGGAACTTTTGTCCACATCAAGGAAATCATTGCGTTCTTCGAAGAGAACCTTGGTCCTTATCCTTTCAACCGTATCGGCTATGTCAGCACGGGCAAGGGCTGCATGGAGCATACCGACAATATCGCTTTTGCAGCAAGCATCATCGACGGCACCACCTCGGGCGAGGAGTATGTGGCGCATGAGCTGTCGCACATGTGGTCGGGCAACCTGGTGACTTGTGCCGAAGCGGGCGATATGTGGCTCAACGAAGGCTTCGCCCAGTTCTGGGGTGCATTCTACGAAGCCGGTGTTTATGGTGAACAGCATTTCCAGAATACGATTTCGAATAAGGTTAGTGCCATCACAGCATGGTGCAATAGCCCCTCCAACTGGATGCCGCTCAACAACATGCCCTTGAACATGACCTACGACAGTGATGCGGTCTATGAGCGCGGTGCGGTCATTGTCAACACGATGATGAACTACATGGGTCGCGAGAATTTCCTGGCAGCCATGCGAGCCTATTTCCAACAATATGCCTATCGGACAGCTACCTCCGAGCAACTGTGTGAAGCCTTAACCCAATATTCTGGCATTGACATGCACGGTTTCTTTGACACCTATGTCTATTCAAGCGGTATGCCTAATCTGTTTGCATCAATAATCTCTATCGAACCAGTCGGTGGTCAATACGAAGTGACGCTTGACTTGCACTATCAACATATTGGCGACACCCACATAGGCCAAAGCAACATCTGCGAACTGACATTCATTGGCCCCGACTTTCAGTGGGTCACTGAGAAAGTGAGTTGGGACAACCAGCATGGCAGTGCAACAGTCATCCTCGACTTTGAGCCTGTGTGTATGGTAAGCGACATCAACAACAACTGGTTGGACGGAAAGCAGCAGAAGACCGTTATGGTGAAGACATCGGCACAACAAGTTTGCCCTGGCTTCAGGTTCGAGGCCACCGCTCTGGCAGATTCGTTGTTTGTCGCAGTAGAGAACAACTTGGTGGGTCCTTACAATGATCCTTTGATTCCCAATCTGACCCTTTCGTCCAAGCATTTCTGGTTCATCAACCGTTATGACTTTGGTACGGCTAAGGTGAAGGGTATGTTTGATTACTCAAAGACCCAGGACGGCGACATCATCCAATCCGAAAACGATTCGGCCACTTTGCTTTACCGCAAGAACGCTTCGGAGGCTTGGCACGAAATCGCCCACACGATCTATTCAGGCTCCACTTGGAAAGTAGGTCGTCTTGTGGTCGATGATGTCATGCCGGGTGAATATGCCATCGCTGTATGGGACAAGGAAGCACTCAGTACTGAGGAATATGCCGAGCCGGAGAAGCAGATGCAACTATTCCCCAATCCTTCCAAAGACAAGGTTCGCCTGACTTGGAATGGCGTTTGTGATGGTGTCATCCGCGTCCTTAGCATGGATGGGAAAGAAGTGAGAAACGTTACGTTTATCAAAACGGACAACCTTGAGCTTTCAATGGAAGGCTTGGCAAAGGGTTGCTACACAGTGGTGCGCCTCAATCAGGTTAGCACGGTAATGGAAACCAAGAAATTAATCATCAAATGAGAAATAAAATGAAGAATATCAAGTATTTGTCGGTTTTGCTCATGCTGAGCTTCCTTTTCGTTTCGTGCGAAAAACAGCCTCAGGAGAACGAATGGGAAAAGTATTATGGATACACCAATGAGGAAATCGTTGGGTCATATGCCTTTTCCAACGTCAAGGATGCCTTTGATGACTTGACCGAAAGCAGCTATTGTCATATCTGCGAAGATGCCAGAATCAATATCACGGCTAGCTCGGGGAACGCTATAGAGTTTAATGTCAATTGCCCGAGCGATGAGTTCAACCGCACATTTGAGGGTAGACCGTGTTTTACTGATGATGACTTCCTGATTAACATGACCGCTCCTTCGGGGAACGCACATCCAGATTATGAGTTGACGGTTTATGTCTATAAAAATGCCCAAGGTAAAATCCGTCTTCACGGTTTTGCTCGGCATATCACGTATGAAATCAAAGTGGAAAACGACATGACAGTTTATTATGTCAAGTCTAAGGTCAATTATTATTTCGATGTCATTAAAAACTAAATACTTACAACTATGAAAAAAGGATTATTTACTTTGGCTATCCTCGTGATGGCATTTGGAAATGTTGGTTTCGCACAACACAAAGTGAATCTGAAATCAGATGCGACGGCCAATGTGCTCAAGCACTATGGCGTTCGCGACGAAACAACTTTGGTGCCGGAGAGCGCTACTTGGGAAACCACTTATGGTGAAAAGTATCGTACTGTTTACACTTACGATGAGTATGATTATTATCTCATTGAAGAGTACACAAAAATAGATGAAGGCGATGGTTGGAAGGACTATTTCAAGATTACCTATGAATACGACTTCAACGGTAATGTACTTGAAGCTTTGGCCATGTCTGCATACGAAACTGGTGTGATGGAAAACGAGGCTCGCGCTTCCTATACATACGATGGCGATCAGTTAAGTGAAGTCATTTATCAAGAATGGGAAGACGGAACTTGGGTGAACGAAATGAAAGAGGTCTATAACTATAATGGAGATGTGACCAATGTCCTTTATTGGGATTGGAACGGTACCAATTGGACTTCTGATGAACTTTATACCTATACCCGTAGTGGCAACACCATCGAACTTATCATGCAATACATGCAAGGCGGTGCTTGGCAAAACGATGAGAAAGAGATTATCACCCTTAATTTTGATGAGAGAGTCACTGAAATCCTCAATCAAGACTGGGTTGGCTCTTCATGGGTCAATGATGAATTGACAACCTACAATTTTGAAGGCGATGTTTTCCCCACCAAGACCGTGAAGGAATGGAACGGCTCGGATTGGGAGAATCATCTGAAGTTTGAATACGCTTATGACGGCAGTGGTAACGCAGTGAGTGGTCTTTGCCTTGGTTTTGGAGGTTATGACTGGGTGTCAGAAGATGGTGATATCGAGATGGCATTCGGCAATGGAGAAAAGAGTAACGAATACTACGGCTATTGGGTTGAAGTGGTCTATGTCGATCTGACAAGTGTGAACGAAAACGTTTCTGCTGCTAGCTTCAAAGTGTATCCCGTGCCTGCCGAGAATGAAATCCAGATTCAGGCCGAAGGTTTCCAGAAAGCTGAAATCTATAGTCTTACTGGACAGAAACTGATGGAAAGCCTGGTTGAGAAGATGAATGTCAGTTCGTTGAGTCAAGGCGTTTACATGCTGAAGGTTTATGACCAATCAGGAAATGCCGAAACACAAAGAATTGTCGTGAAATAATTGTGTTGTAGGACTGTCGTACCACGGCAATGTTGTAGGGCTGTCGTACCACGGCAATGTTGTAGGGCTGTCGTATCACGGCAGCCGCACAGGGTAAATATCCCAGCGGCTGCCACGGTGTGACAGCACTACAAGTATCATTTCTTTAACGTAATCCTGAAGGTCGTTCCTTCGCCCACGACGGAGGATTTTACAAAAATCTTGCCTTTGTGGTAGTCTTCGATGATGCGCTTGGCCAGCGAAAGACCTAAGCCCCAGCCACGTTTCTTGCTTGTGAAGCCAGGGTTAAACACTTGGTTGATTTGCGACTTCGGAATACCCTTGCCCGTGTCACTCAAGTCAAGGTGGATGTGGTCACCATCGTCGATGAGGTCGAGGGTGATTTTGCCGTGGTCGCCCATGGCGTCGACAGAGTTTTTGGTCAGGTTTTCGAGCACCCAGCGGAACAGCGAAGGAATCAAAGGCATAATCAGTTCGCCATCGGGCAGGTTGACTTCAAACTCGAACTTCTTGGAGAACCGCTTTTGCAGGTAGTCCATCGTGTCGCGGATGAGGTAGTTGATGTCGGTGGGTTCGGGAGTTGGCACAGAACCGATTTTCGAGAAGCGGTCGGTGACGATTTGCAGGCGTTCGATGTCTTTTTCCATCTCGTAGGTGCCCAAGAAAGGCTCTTCTTGCATTTTCAAAAGTTCAATCCAGCCCATCAATGAGGAAAGCGGGGTGCCTAGTTGGTGTGCAGTTTCCTTAGCCATGCCAGCCCATACCTGGTTTTGCTCCGAACGGCGGGCATAGCTGAAGAGCAGATAGGCGATGAGTAAGAACAAAGCAAATACAACAAACTGGATGACAGGGTAGTAGCGCATCTGTTGCACCAAGTCGGTGGTACGGTAGAAGATGGTGGCCTTGCCTTTGTTCATGAACTCGATTTGCAGCGGGTCGTTCTCGTTGCGCATGATTTCCAACTGTTGTCGCACGTAGTTGGTGTCACGCATCATGAGGGAGTCGAGATTACCGAAGCTGAGGATGGTGTCCTGTGCTTCATTGGTGACGATGACAGGAACACCCATCGAGTTGAGCGTGATTTCCTCCATGAAGTGGTCGATCATATCCTCCAACACAGCTTTCAAGTCGGTGTAGATTTGCGACTCGTTGTAGTACAGCCATTGCACGGTGCCGTAGCCAGGGTCGATTTTGATGGGCGGATATTTGGAATAGGCGCTTTTCATCTCCACGTCGAAGATTTCCTTCTTGTCTTGTGACGCTGGCAGGTTGCTTTTGAATATGATATTGTCCTTGCTGTCGGTGATGACCAAAGGGATGCTGATGTTGTTGCGGATGATATCGAGGTAGATGGCCGTATTCTCGTTGGTCGAGATGTCGATGACGCTTCGGTAGGCGTTTGCTAGAAGGTCGACGCGCAATTGTTCCTGTTCGCTCACCTTGTTGAAAAACTCTTCGGTCGACTGCATCATCACGGCATGCTGCTCCATGGCGGCAGCCCACATCTTCACTTGTCGCGTCTCTTGTATGGCAATGGATTTCACCAAATGGTTGGTGTACCACAAGGAGGCACCGATAATGAGCAGGGCTACGACAGCCAAGGCCCATTTCCAATGCTTTTTGTTGGTATAGAGGTTCGTTTTCACAAAGATAAAAACGATAATGTTCGAAAATTATTGTAGTTCGGCTGGATTTGCAATTCAACCGTGCCGAATTGGGGATTTTCGATCCCCTTTGTCAAATCTTCTTTCTCATTCTGCCTACTGGGATGCCCAACTGTTCCCTATACTTTGCCACTGTTCTGCGAGCGATGGGGTAGCCTTTTTCCTTTAAGACGAACATGAGTTGCTCGTCGGTCATGGGGTTGGCCTTGTCCTCGTTTTCGACGGCATCTTTCAGGATTTTCTTGATTTCGCGGGTTGAGACCTCTTCGCCTTCTTCGTTGGTGATGCCTTCGCTAAAGAAGAACTTCAGCAGGTGAGTGCCGTATGGTGTTTGCACATATTTGCTGTTGGCCACGCGCGAAATGGTGGAGATATCGAGCCCAACCTTATCGGCCACGTCTTTCAGGATCATAGGCTTGAGTCGGGTCTCATCGCCCGTCAGGAAGTATTCTTCCTGAATATCGGTGATGGCTTTCATCGTGATGTAGAGCGTGTTCTGCCGTTGGTTGATGGCGTCGATGAACCATTTGGCGGAGTCGATCTTCTGTTTCACGAACTGAACGGCTTCCTGTTTGCTGCGGTTGTCCTTGCTGTTGGAGAATTCTTCCAACATCTTCAGGTACGACTTGCTGACACGCAGTTCGGGGGCATTGCGGCCATCCAACGAGAGCTCCACCTTGCCGTCTCTGACATAGACGAAGAAGTCGGGTGTGATGTAGTGGATGTTCTTGGTGCTGGAACTGGAGGCATCGGCGGGTTTGGGGTTGAGTTTGAGAATCTCATCCAAGGCGACTTTCAAGTCACGGTTGCTGACTTCGAGCTTCTTGGCGATTTTGTCGTAATGCTTTTTGGTGAACTCATCGAAGCAATCCTTGACGATAGTCATGGCGAGGCTGTAGTCGTTGTGGTATGGGTTGTCTTCCTGAAGGCGTTTCAACTGGATGAGCAGACATTCCTTTAGGTCGCGGGCGGCAATGCCAGGCGGGTCGAGCTGTTGCACGATGCGGAGCACCTCGGCCACTTCTTCCTCGGTTGTTGAGACGTTCATGGTGAAGAGCATGTCATCGACAATGTTAGCGACGGGGCGGTTGAGATAGCCGTTGTCGTCCAAGTTGCCGATAATGTATTGTCCTATTTCAATTTGCTTGTCGGTCAGGTCGTGGTAGGCGAGCTGCTGGTTCAAGTAGTCTTGGAATGTCTCTTCGTTGACAATGGGTGCTTCAAAGTCATCATCATCGCTGCTGTAGTTGTTGGCTTGCAACTTATAGGAATAGTCTTCGAGGTCTTCTTCCGACAAGTAGTCGTTGAAGTCGAACTCATCATCCTTGTTGAAGTCTATTTCATCATCATTGTAGTCGTCGTTTTCGCCGTTGTCGTCGTTGGGCTCATCAACGGTTGGCTCGTTCTCGTCATAGTCGGTGTCGCGAACGTCTTCTAAGGCGGGGTTGATTTCCATCTCCTCCTTGATGCGTTGTTCGAGTTCGATTAAGGGCAGTTGCAACAGCTTCATCAGCTGGATCTGCTGCGGCGAAAGCTTCAGTTCCTGCCGCTGGGTTTGAGTCAATCGTTGGTTAGGCATAATGTTGTTTTCTTACGGGGCCTTCGATGGGCTCAGGCACTCTCAACTTCTGGAAAAGCCAAGGTCCCTGAGCCTGTCGAAGGGCCGACTATATTAATACAAGCAATTTTTCGGTGTGCGTGGGAACGGGATGACGTCGCGGATGTTGGTCATTCCAGTGATGAAGAGCAGCAGACGCTCGAAGCCCAAGCCGTAGCCGGAATGCGGCACCGAGCCGAAGCGGCGGCTGTCGAGGTACCAATTCATGGATTCCTCGGGGATGCCAACTTCGTGCATGCGGTCGAGAATCTTGCTGATGTCGGTCTCACGCTCGGAACCACCAATAATCTCGCCAATGCCGGGGAAGAGCACATCCATGGCGCGGACGGTCTTGCCGTCTTCATTCTGCTTCATGTAGAAGGCCTTGATTTCCTTCGGGTAGTCGGTCAGGATGACAGGCTTCTTGAAGTGTTTCTCGACAAGGTAACGCTCGTGCTCCGATTGTAGGTCAACGCCCCAGCCATCCACGGGATACTGGAACTTGCCCTTCTTGTTGTAGTTGGAGTTGCGCAAGATTTCGATGGCCTCGGTGTAGGTCAGGCGCACGAACTCATGCTCAAGCACGAAGTGAAGCTTGCTGATGAGTTCCATTGATTTCTCTTCTTCCTTCTTGCCCTTCTCTTCATCTTGCAGGCGCTTGCTGAGGAACTGGAGGTCGTCCATATTGTTGTCCAAGGCATATTGGATCAAATATTTCAGCATCTCTTCAGCGAGGTCCATGTTGTCGTTGATGTCGTAGAAAGCCATTTCGGGCTCAATCATCCAGAACTCGGCCAGGTGGCGCGTGGTATTGGAGTTCTCGGCGCGGAAGGTGGGACCGAAGGTGTAGATCTTGCCTAAGGCCGTGGCCGCCAACTCGCCTTCGAGCTGTCCCGAGACGGTGAGGTTGGTCGACTTGCCGAAGAAGTCTTGTTTATAATCGATGTTGCCTTGCTCGTCGCGAGGGATATTGTTAAGGTCGAGGGTGGTCACTTGGAACATCTCGCCGGCGCCTTCGGCATCCGAAGCGGTGATAAGCGGCGTGTGGATATTGTAGAAACCACGCTCGGTAAAGAACTTGTGGATGGCGAACACCATGGCGTGGCGCAGACGCATGACGGCACCGAAGGTGTTGGTGCGGAAGCGCAGGTGGGCGATGTCGCGCAGGAACTCCAGCGAATGCTTCTTGGGTTGCAACGGGTATTCGTCAGGGTTGGCGGGACCGAACAGTCCAATCTCCTTCACGGAGAGCTCCACGGCTTGGCCGCTGCCCATCGAGGCGACGAGGACGCCCTTGGCCCAAAGCGAAGCACCGGCATGCATCAAGGCTAGTTTTTCTTCAGGGATGACGTTCAGGTCGATGACCAATTGCAGGTTGTTGATGGTGGAGCCGTCGTTGAGGGCGATGAAGGCCACGTTCTTGCTGCCGCGCTTGTTACGCACCCAGCCCATTACAGTAATCTCATTGTCAGAGGCTTGCATCTGCAAGGCTTGCTTGATTTCTACTCTTTTCATTGTATGATGTATTCTATATTGTCGATTGTTTGATTCGGGTTAGTGAACTTGTCAAACCAAAGTGCAAAGTAACAAAAAAAAATGCAATGATTCGCCAAAAATGCTGTACATTTGCAAAACCTATCACGAACATTATCCTTATGGCAAACACATACACCCAATTATATACCCACGTCGTTTTCCACACGAAAAGCACGGGTATTGTTATGCGTGATGAGGATTTAAATCGTGTGTTTGAATTCATAGGTGGTATTATTCGTCGTGAAGGATCAATTCCTTTTGCTGTGGGTGGTGTTGCTGACCATATACATATTTTGATGACTTTGCCGAAAACTCTCGCCATGTCGGATTTTGTGCGAGTCATCAAGGCAAAAATCAGCAAGTGGTTGAAAACAGTGGATGCGTATTATGAGCCATTCCAATGGCAGGAAGGTTATGGTGCTTTTAGTGTTAGCCCGTCGTTGATGGCTAGGACGACAAAATACATTTTCGGTCAGGCGGAACACCATAAGACAAAAACGTATCATGACGAATATTGCGAAACGTTGAAAGCGTATGGAATCGAATATGATGAACGATATGCATTTGGGGATTGAACGGACGGATTCCTGTCACCCCTCTGGGGTTTTATCGGAATCGGATTTTCGTTTGTCGGCAGGAGTTTCATTGCATTTCACAACCTGCCTATCGTCCTGCGTCCCTACAGGACTTTGCTACACAGATAAAAAAGGATGAAAATGAATGTGTTATTAAAACGATGGACATTATTCGATAAGGCAGAATTGATAGTTTTGTGCAATGCTGTGGATAGAACATATCTCTCGGACAGATTGCCTTATCCTTATACTGATGCGGATGCCGATTGGTGGTTGGGAATGGTTGAATTGAATGAAGGTAAAATGGGAGTTTTTCGTGCTATTGTTGTGGATGGGAAAATTATTGGAAGCATTTCTGTTGAACGTAGTCTAGAAGACCCTAATGAAGGCGAAGTCGGATATATGTTGCTCAAGGAGCATTGGTCAAAGGGCATCGCTACGGAGATGGTTTCCCAGATTTGTGGGATTGCGTTTCGTGAATTATTGTTGGATAGAATTGTAGCGAAGGTATATGAATCAAATGTGGCATCCATCAAGGTTTTGGAAAAGAATGGATTTGTATGCGTTCAAACTTTGAACAATGTAACGACAAAGGAAGGATATACAACGATTTTGCAGGTTTATAGTACACAAAGCCCCGTAGGGGCGCAGGATATTAAGCAGGAGGATTCATCCCCTGCTTTTACACATACGATCATCGCAGGCCCCTGCAGCGTAGAAAGCGAAGCACAAATCCTCGCCACGGCGCAAGCCTTGGCGCAAATCCCTGAGGTGAAAATGCTGCGCGGCGGCATCTGGAAACCTCGCACCCGTCCCGATGCCTTCGAGGGCAGGGGAGAGGAAGGTCTGGTATGGCTCAGAGAGGCGAAACAGGAGACAGGCATGCCCACCATGACCGAAGTAGCCACGCCCGAGCATGTCGAGTTAGCCTTGAAATACGAAGTCGATGCCTTGTGGATAGGTGCACGCACTGTGGTCAACCCGTTCTCTGTACAACAACTCGCAGATGCCTTGCGTGGCACCGACATTCCTGTGTTCATCAAAAACCCCGTTTCACCCGACCTGAACCTCTGGCTGGGAGCCTTCGAGCGTTTCCAAAAGGCGGGCTTGACTCAGTTGGCCGCCATCCATCGAGGCTTCGCGTATTATAAGGAAACGTCGTACCGCAATTACCCCATGTGGGAAATCCCCATCGAGTTGACGCAGCGCTTGAATGTGCCGCTTATCACGGACATCAGCCATATCTGCGGCAACCGCGAACTATTGCAAGCCACTGCGCAAAAGGCTCTTGACCTCGCCACTGACGGACTGATGATTGAATGCCACATCAATCCTGATGCAGCCCTCACTGATGCCTACCAGCAAATCTCTCCTGAAGAACTGAAGCAGTTGCTGGCAAACTTAACCTTCCGTTCCAAACAGTCGTGCAACGTGGAGCGCGACCTTGCTGGTCTTCGGGGCGAGATTGACGACATCGATAGCGAGTTGCTGCAACTGTTGGCGCGTCGTATGGAAGTCAGCGCGCAGATTGGGGAATACAAGAAACGCAACAATGTCACCGTGGTGCAGATGGACCGTTGGAAGAAGATCCTTGCCGATCATGTGGACGCGGGTGAGGAAATGGGTTTGTCGCCGGAATTAATTAATAAGGTATTTGAGGCCATCCATCAGGCTTCCATCGAACGACAGGGTCGTATCATGGAGCAAGATGAAGAATCCCATTAGTTGGTAATGGTCAGTTTGTTACCATCAAAAGTAGTGTGGTATTGTATCAAATTGTAAACCGGCGTGCCATCGGTGGGAAAACTAGGAATCATGTCAGGCTCACGGATGATAATTTGTCCATTCAGGATATTATAATAAGCGTTGTTGCAGTGATCAACGACATAGGGGTAATCCACAACCATTCTTTTGGTGTTGCCTAGGCTGTCGGTGCATGCATCAGGTTCGTTCGGCGGAAGGCGGTCATAAGCAGCGAACGCATCTTGTATATTGTCAGCATCGGGCCTGCGGAAAACAATAATGCCACGGCTAGTACTTTCCATTTCTGATGTAATGTATTCCCATCCGCCAATGGTATGCAGGTTCTGATATTGCATT
Source organism: Bacteroidales bacterium (assembly GCA_017428285.1). The sequence goes on from JAFRRE010000159.1 coordinate 49,062, forward strand.
TGGTTTGGGTAAATCGTGATGGGATAGGGCAGGAACGGCCTGTTGGGGTTTTCTGAATATTTCGTGCAGCCGTGCAGTAAGGGCATGGCGCATATTAATATTAATAGGTGTAGTTTTGCGCTTTTCATAAGTAACTGATCAAAAAACTGTATTATTTTTGACTTCGGGACCTCGAGACTTCGGGGCATTGCCCGTCTCGTAGTCTCGCAGTCTCGTAGTCCCGCGTCTTTTATGTAAACTTGTTCATCTACTTAACAGCAAAGAAACGGTTTTTTTCTCAAATTAGTACCGTGATGATGGAAAAATGTTACATTTGCATCCAAAATAGTATGTCATGAAGAAGCGAATCAGCATTGTTGCCTGTCTGTTGGCTTTAGTTTTGCTGTTTGGTTCGTGTGCCTCTTCCAGGACGCGAGCCATGCGCAAGGCCGAACGCCAACTTGAGCAACAGGAGCGTCAGTCGAAGAAAAAATACGACAAAGCCAAAACGACCCATTACAATCGTCAGGCCAGGAAAACTAAACGTATGATGCAGAAGGACAAGCGTCGTGCTGAGCGTATGAGGCGGCGACAACGTAGCAATCCGTTCTTTTCTTCCTAGAATATACAAAAAGTTGTTGTAACTAAAAAAAACGCGATTAAAGCGGAAAAAATCTCATTGAAATGCAATTTTTACAAATGACTGAAAATCAAAAATATAAACAACCGAAACAAAAAATTGCAAAGAAAAAAGTGAAAAAACACATATTTTTCTTGCGTACTTTCAAATAAGGTTGTAATTTTGACGACTTTTAATGCACTGTTATGCACCAAACAAAGTAGTATTACATAAAATTACAAGGTATGTTTAAAAATTTACTAATGACCCTTGCCATCGTCTTGGCCACCTGCACGATGACCATGGCACAAGCGCAAGGAAGACTCAAAGGCAAGATTACCGATGACACAGGAGAAACGGTACCATTTGCAAACGTCATTGTTGAAAAAGGCGGAACACAAGTGGGAGGTACATCTTCTGACTTTGACGGTAATTATGACATCAACCCGATTCCTCCGGGAACGTATGACCTCAAGGCGAGCTGTATTGGCTACAATGCCTTCGTTGTGAAGAACATTGTTATTCCGGCCAATAAGATCACCTTCTACGACATCAAGATGGCCAGTGGAGCTATTAACATTGGTGAAGTCACGATTGTCGACTACGAGATTCCTTTGATCTCAAAGGACAACACTACGCAAGGTGCCTCCATCACCTCAGAGGAAATCGCCAAGTTGCCGGTACGTTCGGCAGAAGGTGTAGCCGCCAGCGTCGGTGGCGTGTTCTCCTCCGACGGTGAAGTCGGTTCCATCCGTGGCTCCCGTGAAGGTGCTGTCTACTACATCGACGGTGTGAAAGTCATCGGTAGCACGAGCGTGCCTCAAAGCGCCATCGACCAGGTCGATGTTATCTTGGGTGGTACGCCTGCCATGTATGGTGATGCCATGGGTGGTATCATCAACATGACCACTAAGGGCCCCAGCCGTACTTGGGGTGGCGGTATCGAAGCCGAGTATTCGGTTGACGGTTACGGCCATGCGCGCTTGGGTGGTAGCTTGCAAGGACCATTGATCAAGAGCAAGAAGGACGACAAGGAAGCCCTCCTCGGTTTCTTCCTCGCTTTTGATATCACGCACAACAAGTATGGCTACAGCTCCGCTACTGGTTATTGGCGTGCCAAGGACGAGTATATGGAAAAGATCAGAACCAATCCTTTGACTATCGGCATCGGTACAAATGCTACCGCCTCTTATACTCAAAGGGATGACTTGTTCCATACCCGTTTCCTCAACAACACGACCAACCAAAGCGTCAACTTGACGGGTAAGATCGACGTACGCACAGGCAAGACTACCAACCTTACCATCGGTGGTTCGATGATGATGACGGGTGGCCACTATCCCAGCGGCCGCAGCCAGTATTACTTCAACACCGACAAGAACTATCTGTCCAAACAGGGCACTTATCGTGGTTATATCCGCTTCACCCAGCGTTTCCAGAGTGATCCTAACAGCACTTCGTTGATTTCCAACGTGTATTACAGCATCCAGGCCGACTATTCGCGCTTCAATGGCGAATCGGGCGACCCCGACTTGTGGAACAACATCTTTGCCTATGGTAACTTGGGTAAGTTCACCACCTATAGGGCTCCCAACGTCCACTTCCAGTCATCTGCTGTCGATTCAGTGTTGGTCAATGGCCAGTACAAGAACCTCAGCAATGTGTTCGTGTTGGATAACTACTACGACACTTTGGTGACCTTCAAGCCCTCCAACTTCAACCCAGATCTGTCAACCTATGCCAACAATTACTTTGAACTGTATAAGGACTACGGTGCTGTGGGTTACTACAACAACCTTTCCAACATCATCCTGAACAACGGTCTGATCAATGGCATGTCACCCGACTATGTGTATGGCTTGTATGCAGTGCCTGGCACCATCCAAGATTCATACAACAAATTTGTCAACGACCAGATTGCCGTGAACGTCAACGGTTCATTGACTCTCGGTAGAGGCGACAACTCTCACGATATTAAGTTGGGCTTCCAGTATGAACAGCAGAACAACTCACAGATGTCGTATAGCGCCAACTACTGGACATTGATGCGTGACATGACCAACTTCCACATCAGAGAGCTCGATCTGGATCATCCTTATGCCAACTCTTACGATGGTCATGTTGACACAGTGCTTTATCACAGACTGTATGACGAAAAGTCCCAATACACCTTCGATGCCCGCTTGCGTCAGGCTATGGGCCTGTCGGTTGAGGGCACGGAGTGGATCTTGATTGATACCTACGATTTTGATAACAATACCATTAAATATTACGATGAAAACGGTAAGATGAGAACCGGTAAGGTTGAAGGTGGCCTCGACATGAGCATGTTCGGCGCCGATGAGCTGACCCGCGACGGTAACTTCTCGGTTTACTACTATGGCTACAGCTACGACGGCCATAAAAAGTATGCTTTGACCGAACGTCCTTCACTCACCGATTTCTTCAACCATACTGACAATGATGGTGTTTTTGACCGTCCGATTGGTGCCCAACAGCCCATCTACATGGCCGGTTATCTCCAAGACAAGTTCGCTTTCAAAGACTTGATCTTCAACATCGGTGTCCGTGTCGACCGTTTCGACGCCAACCAGCAAGTGCTGAAAGATCCTTATGTTCTTTATGACTTTAATACCGTTGGCGACATCAAGAATGCTATTGCCAACAACAAGCTGAACGAAGGTGACTTCAACTTTGCTGGTGTTGTGTCTGATATTTATATTCCTGACAATATCGGTGACGATTACGTTCCTTATGTGAACAAGATCAGCGAAATCACTGAAATTGTTGGTTACCGTACGGGTAACACTTGGTACAATGCCGATGGTGTTGAAATCTCCAACCCTGAGGTTCTTGACAAGGGTACTGGTGTTACGCCTTGGGTTAAGAAAGAATATGTGAATATGGAAAACCGTAAGGTTGACATCAAATCCTTCAAGGATTACGATCCCGCTTGGAGCATCATGCCGCGTATCTCCTTCTCCTTCCCGATTTCCGACGAGGCTTTGTTCTTCGCTCACTACGATGTGCTGACCCAGCGTCCTACCAGTGCATACTACTGCAGCCCGCTGTACTACTACCGCTTCACCGACCTCTCGGGTACGGTTGCTAACCCCAACCTGAAGCCTTCGCAGACCATCGAGTATGAACTCGGTTTCACCCAGAAAGTGACCAACACTTCGTCAATGACGATTTCGGCCTACTACCACGAGTTGCGTAACATGATTCAGATGTACCGTTTCAACGGTGCCTTCCCCAAGGCTTACAACTCCTATAGCAACCTCGACTTCGGTACGGTCAAGGGTTTGACCGCCAGCTACGACATGCGTCGTACGAAGAACGCCCGTATCCGTGCCAGCTACACATTGCAGTTTGCTGACATGACTGGTTCTTCGACCTCCACCGCTGCTGCTTTGATTGCTGCTGGTGTGCCTAACTTGAGATCCACCTTCCCGACCAATGCCGACCGTCGTCACAGCTTCAATCTGACGCTCGACTATCGTTACAGCAGTGGTAAGGACTACGATGGTCCTACCATCAAGGGTGTCCAATTCCTGTCCAACACTGGTTTCGCTTTGCAAGTCAACGGTGGTTCTGGTACGCCTTTCACCGCTGCACGTAACGTGTCGTCACCCATTTCGGGCGGCAACAACCTGCTGCAAGGTACTTACAACGGTTCCCGTATCCCCGCTTCGTTCCGTTTCGACCTCCGTGTCGACAAGGACTTCGACTTCACCATTGGTGGCAAGGAAGAAGGCAAGAAGGGTCGCGAAGCTTTCGTGAACGTGTACCTGCAAGTGCTGAACCTGCTCAACTCGAAGAATATCGTTGGTGTGTATAACGCTACCGGTAATCCCGATGACGACGGTTACCTCTCGGCACCTCAATGGGCTAGTGAAATCAACTCCATGATTGACCCGCAGGCCTACATCCAAATGTATGAACTCTATGTCAACAGTGGCGGCAACTACTCGATGCCTCGTCACATCAGAGTTGGTTTGAGCTTCAATTTCTAATAGGAGAGACTATTCATAACGAAAAATTATAAGTATTATGAAGAATATATTTCGATTTTTGTTAGCGGTGCTGCTCATTGCGAGCACTGTGACTCCCGGAAAGGCTGAAATGTACAAGTATGGAAAAACTGGCAGTGGCCAGCGCGCCCAGACTGCAGCCGGATGTACGCCTTCGTCATCTTTCGAATGGCTCGACATCAACAATGTCAGAACCCGTATCAATGCGGGTGGTGACATGTGGTGGGACCTGCCCTCTGGAACGGGTTCCAAATACTTCATTCCCGCCAACGGTTCTGCTACTTCGCTGTTCGCTGGCTCCTTGTGGATCGCTGGTGTCGACGTCAACAACCAGTTGAAGTGCGCTGCCTTGCGTTTCCGTCAGGTTGGTAACGACTACTACACTGGTCCTCTGACCGTTGATGGCAAGGCCTCCATTACGCCTGAGACCTGCGCCAAGTGGGATAAGATTTTCAAGATTACTCGTGCCGAGGTGGATGAATTCCTCAGCCACTGCGACCCTGTAACGCACGCACTTGAACAAGGTTATCAGATGCCATCTATCATCAAGAATTGGCCTGCCACCCGTGCCGATGACGACCCGGAAGGCATTGCCTACTATCTGGCTCCTTTCTACGATGCCGACGGTGATGGTGAATATGTTCCCGAAAATGGTGACTATCCTTACTACGACATCAGCAATGAACTCTGCCACACCAAGATTCCGACCATGGAAGAAGAAAAGTATGGTACCATGCACGGCTCCATCTTGGCTGACCAAGTGCTGAAAGGCGACCAGACCCTGTGGTGGATCTTCAATGATAAAGGTGCTGCCCACACTGAGTCGGGTGGTCAAGCCATCGGTATCGAAGTGCGTGCTCAAGCTTTTGCTTTCGCCACGAACGACGAAATCAACAACATGACTTTCTACAGCTACGAAATCATCAACCGTTCCACCTATACCTTGACGGGTACTTACTTCTCACCTTGGACCGACGTCGACCTCGGTTATGGTTGGGACGACTATGTAGGTTGCGACGTGGGTCGTGGTCTCGGTTATGGTTATAACGGTACCGCTATCGATGGTAGTGGTGAACCTGAAGCCTACGGTGCTCAGCCTCCAGCGTTGGGTATCGACTTCTTCCAAGGCCCCTACATGGATCCTGATGATTTAGACAATCCTAAGTATACCTTTGAAATTGTGGCCACCTTCCATCATATTGATCCCGTTACCAACGACTCCATCTTTACTTATGATACTGTTAGCGCCACCCAGATTGTTGACGAAAGCATCAATGGTGTGAACTTCGGCAACGGCATCATCGATGACGAACGTTTCGGTATGCGTCGTTTCGTGTATCACAACAATAACAGTTCTCAAAACGGTGACCCGGAGACTGCTCCTGAGTACTACAACTACCTGCGTGGTATTTGGAAGAATGGTGCCAAGATGAGTTTTGGTGGTGATGCTTTCCAGACTGACGTTGTTGGTCCTGACTGCGACTTCATGTTCCCTGGCGATTCCGACCCGTGGAACTGGGGTACCGGTGGTAATCCTCCTGGAGGCGGCTTCAACACCAATGGTAAGTACTGGTCAGAAGAACAGTGCGGCAATCCACCTAGCGACCGTCGTTTCATGCAGTCGGCTGGTCCCTTCACCCTGCAACCTGGTGCTGTCAACTACATCACCTTCGGTGTGCCGTGGGCTCGTGCTACCTCTGGCGGTGCTTGGGCATCTGTGGAACTGCTGCGTGTGGTCGATGACAAGTGCCAAGCCTTGTTCGACAACTGCTTCAAGGTCATCGACGGCCCCAGCGCTCCTGATTTGACCATTCGTGAGCTTGACCAAAAGCTCATCATCTATCTGTCGAATGGTACGCTCTCCAACAACTATAAGGAGAAATACATTGAACTTGATCCTGAGATTCCGACTGGAAGAACAGAGAATGAGTTGGTGAAAAAAGATACCACTTGGTATATTAGCATCGATGGCGACAGTATTTATCAAGTCGAAGAGGAATATAAAGATTCCACTTATGTGTACGACAGATACTATCGTTTCGAAGGTTACAAAGTATATCAGCTGGCTAATGCCGAAGTGGGTGCCGATGAGCTGAGCAACAACGACAAGGCTCGTTTGGTGTTCCAGTGCGACGTGCGCAACAACGTGGGTCGTTTGCTCAACTATGAATTCGATGAGTCATTGCAAGCCAACGTGCCGTGCCTGAAAGTGAACGGCGGTGATGCCGGTATCACCCACAGCTTCGTGGTCACCGAGGATGAATTCTCCATGAGCGACAACCCGACCCTTGTCAACCACACCGCTTACTATTATATGGCTGTTGCCTACGCTTACAACAACTATCTGACCTACAATCAGGATGACGCTCTTGGCCTGCAAGGTCAAAAGAAGCCTTACCTCGAAGGTAGAAAGAACATCCAAGTGTATACCGCTATTCCTCACAAGATTGTCAATGGTACTGTGCTGCGTGCAGCATACGGCGACAGCCCTGCGGTTACCCGTGTCGTTGGTGTGGGTAACGGCTTCAATGAACTTGAGCTGAGCCAGGCTACGGTTGATGAGATCATGAGCAAGCCAAGGGCCAATGATTCGACCAACCGTTTTGGTAATCCAAATTATCCTGCATCATATCATCCTACTTATGAGGCAGGTTATGGTCCTATCGATGTGAAGATTATCGACCCGCTGAATGTGAAGTCACATAGCTATGAGTTGGTGTTTGACAATATGTACAAGAAATACACGCATAACGTCACCAATAACGCTGACATCAAGGGTGACTCCGCTGTTCGTTTGGTCAACAGTTGGTATTTGGTCGACTTGGATGATATGGATACCATCCATAGTGACACCACTACCATTTATGAGAACGAACAAATGTTCATCGACCGTGGTATCTCTGTCAATGTTTCGCAAGTTTATGACTTTGGTCGTCAATGGATTGGCTGGTATTACCATAAAGACAACGATGGCACTCTTTGGCATAACTACGAGACTGTCATTGCCAAAAACAATGGTGTAATCGGTTCGTCAATTGAATATACCAATCCCGACTACCAGTGGATGAGCGGTATCCGTGACATCGACGTGCCCGGCTCATACTTGAACTGGATTCGTTCTGGTACGCATGCTGGAGCTAATGGCGAATCTGCCTATAACGACTACGCCATGTCATCAGGTTCCTATGACACTGGTGGAAGTAAGCCTTGGGACCCGAACGAGAACTGGGAGAAAATCGCCAACCGTTCGTGGACAACTCCGATCTTTGCCACCAATACGAGGCATACCTCCAATCAGGATCCTGGTCCTGTGGCTGTTGGTGGAAGTGTCGACTCCGTGTTTAAGAAGACCACCAGCGTTGATATTGTCTTCACTGCCGACAAGAGCAAGTGGACCCGCTGCCCCGTCATCGAGATGTGTATGGATCCTACCCTTAGCGAAAATGGTGTAACTCGTTTCAACTTGCGTAAACACGCTTCTGTTGACAAGGATGGTAATCCCTATATGATTAAGGATGAAAACAACAAGGATATTCCGTTCAACCTCTGGACACAGGCTGACGCTCCCGAATATGTTAGCTATGATGAAAACGACCCGAACTTCATCGGTGCACAGGGTATGGGCTGGTTCCCAGGTTATGTCATTGATGTTGAAAACGGCATTCGTCTGAATGTTGCCTTTGGTGAGGACTCCTACTTGGAAGACCTTGGTGGTCGCGATATGCTCTTCAATCCTGCCAAGGTTCAGAAGGCTACTGCCGAAGATCCTACAGGTCTGCTGCAAGAGTATGACCCGGCCATCTTCCGTGGTGCGGACAACGATCCCGTCTTTGGTGGTAAGCACTTTGTTTACATCTGGCGTATGGACTCCATCGGAATGGTAAGTACTGCACCTTGGAAACAAGTGAAGAACTATGGTTATGACGGCGGTCAGCTGCTGTTCAACTCAATGAATGCTATTCAGAAGATGACTAATAGTGGTATGGTCTTGAACATGAACAGAAACTTGTACAAGCTGGTCATGTGGATTGGTATGCCGATGGGTATTGAAGGCATGGAATGGCTGCCTGAAGGCAACGAATGCCGCATCCGTATCCGCCTTGCCAAGCCTTATGCTCCTGGCTACGGCTACCCGCTGCAGGAAGAGAATCCTGATCTGATGATCAACAACATGAATCCGAAGTACACCTTCTCGATTGACGGTTGGGATCCGGTCATGAACGATTCGACAAAGACCGAGAAAGACCTCAACCTTGTCACCGTGGTGCCTAATCCTTACTATGCCTACGACACATACGAAGGTAACGCACTGACCAATAAGGTGAAGATCACCAACCTGCCCAACAAGTGTATCGTTTCGATTTACACCTTGAGTGGCACGAAGGTGCGCCAGTTCCGTAAGGACAATGAAACAACGAGTATTGAATGGGACCTCACGAACTTTGCCAATACGCCTGTTGCCAGTGGCTTCTACTTGATCCACATCAAGGATTTGACCAGCGGCGGCGAACGTACCATCAAGTTCTTCGGTGCCATGCGTCAAGTTGACCTGAACACATTCTAAACAAATGTAATTGCTAACCGTAAATAACTTATCATCATGAAGAAATCATTTAGATATATCGTATTGAGCTTCGTAATCCTATTTGGATTAAGTGCTCCTCAAGCATTTGCAGGAAACAAAGACCGTTCAGGCCAAGCTGGCGCTCCCGAGCTGTTGATTAATCCCTGGGCCGCTTCATCGGGCTGGGGCAATGCAGGCATGTCGTTCGTTCATGGCGTCGAAGCCATCTACGGCAATGTGGCTGGCATCAGCTCATGCCGCACCCTGGATGTGAACTTCACCCACACCAGCTGGCTGGTTGGTGTGGGCAACGACACCCGCATCTCCTCGTTCGGTTTCTTGGCCCGTGTGGGTGAGTCGAGTGTGTTGGGTCTCTCCTTCATGTCGTTTAGCCTCGGCGAAATCCCGATTACGACGGTTGGAAACCCCGACCCGAACACCTTGGGTACCTACAAGCCTAACCTGATGAACATCAACCTGTCGTTCGCCAAAGCATTCTCCAACAGTATCAGCGGCGGCTTCAACTTGAAGATCATCAGCGAGTCCATCAAGGATATGGGCGGTGTTGGCGTGGCCTTGGACGCTGGTATCCAGTATGTCACTGGTCCCTTCGACAATATCCACTTCGGTATCACCCTGAAGAACATTGGACCTACCATGAAGTTCTCGGGCGACGGTATCTCACTGAGGGTGTTCATGGACAACACCAGCAACCAGCAGTTCACTATGGTGCAGCGCGTCGATGACTTCGAGTTACCTACTCAGTTGAGCATCGCAGCCGCCTACGACTTCCTGTTTGCTGAAACTAACAGAATCACCCTGGCTGGTAACTTCTGCTCCAACTCCTTCACCAACGACCAATTCATCGTGGGTTTGGAGTATGGCTGGAAGGAGATGTTCATGATCCGTGCCGGTTACACCTATGAAAACGGCATTTGGTCGAAGGAAGGCATCCTTTACGATGATGGCTGCATGAACATCAACCGTGGCCTCAGCGCTGGCGCGTCCATCAATGTGCCAGTCTCGAAGAAGGAAGACGCCATGCGTTTCGCAGTGGATTATTCCTACAGAGACACCTACACCTACGGTGGCACCCACAGCGTGGGCTTGAGAATTATTTTCTAAAACTGATTCCAGTTTAGAAATAATTCGTATCTTTGCAGTCGCAAACCAAAAGAAGACCCTTATTTCGGTAAGGGTCTCTTTTTTGCAACCTGTAATGAAATAAATAAACATAATTACTATGTCAGAAATCAAATACTTTACCCCAGAAGGGTTACAAAAACTGAAGGATGAACTTGACGACCTGATTCTTCGCGAACGTCCACGCATCGTGCAAGCCATCCAGGAAGCACGCGACAAAGGCGACCTCTCTGAGAATGCCGAATACGATGCCGCTAAAGAGGCCCAAGGCCTGCTTGAAGCCAAAATCGCCGAACTGCAAGACCTCATCTTTAACGCTCGTATCCTCGATGAGTCAAAGATGGACAACTCTAAGGTGTTGCTCTATTCGACGGTGAAGATCAAAAACACCAAGTCGGGCATGATGATGACTTACGCCATCGTGCCAGAGAAAGAGGCCAACTTCAAGGAAGGCAAACTCTCCATCAACTCGCCCATAGGTCAAGGCCTGTTGGGCAAGCAAGTGGGTGACATCGCCGAGATTCAGGTGCCTGCCGGCAAAGTGCAGTTCGAAGTCATAGAAATTACCCGATAAAAACTCAAGTCATGGCTACTATTTTCTCAAGAATCGTGAAAGGGGAAATCCCTTGCTATAAGATTGCCGAGGATGAACGTTTCTTCGCATTCATGGATATTAATCCCGTTGCCGTGGGCCATACTTTGGTGATTCCCAAGCGTGAGGATGACTACATCTTCAACCTTGAAGACGATGAAATCGCTGCCATGATGGTCTTTGCAAAAAAAGTGGCCAAAGCCATCGAGAAAGCTGTGCCCTGCAAGCGCATCGGCGTGGCTGTCATCGGTTTGGAAGTGCCCCATGCACACATCCACCTCATTCCTATTTCGCAAGAGGGCGATATGGACTTCAAGAAGGAACATGTGCATATGAGCGAAGAGGAGTTCCGCGAGGTGCAGAAGCGTATTGTGGAGAACCTTTAAGGTGATTCGGCAATTATGAATTGTAGAGATGTTGCACGCAACGTCTCTACTTTTTTTGTTATTTTTGCAGCAAATATAGAAATAATGAAAAGAATCACCTTGTTACTATTGGCACTTTGTGTAATGACAGGTATGTTCGCCCAAGATTTCAATCTGCTTTGTGGCAACATCAACTACAAGCCAGAGGTGCAGACCGTGCTGCTCTATGCCGATGACAACCAACTGAACGACCCTATCATTCCACTTGAGGATATGATGGGCCGCTTGACGCTTTCGTTCGACATCATTGATGGCGATGGCGAGGTGCTCAACTACACCTTCATCCATTGCAGCCACGACTGGGAGCCTACCGACATACAGCGTCTCCAATATGCTTCAGGATTTGAGTCGGACCGTTTGGATGATTATGCCTTCTCGCGCAACACCTTGATAGAATATGTCAACTATCAGCTCAAGTTCCCGAGAGAAGACATGGTGCCGCTCATTTCAGGCAACTATTTGCTTATCGTTTACGGCGATGATTTGAATGACCTGTATTTCACCCGTCGTTTCATGGTGGTTGATGAAAAGGCCCACGTGGGTGTCACTGTGCCGCGCTATCCCGATGACCTCAACTACACCGATACGCACCAGCAACTCAATGTCAAGGTGAATATGAACAACTATTTGACGGGCAACACGCAGCAGTATAGCTATTTGACCATCCGACAAAACGGCCGTTGGGACAATGCCGCCGAGGGCTTGAAGCCCACCTATGTCTATCCCGACTATATCTCTTTTGAGCATCATCCCCAGACCGTTTTTGAGGCTTCTAACCAATACCGACGCTTCAATACCAGCAACTTCTATTTCCAATCGGAGAACTTGGCACATATTCGCCAGACCGACGAGAGCTTTGAAATCGACATTGCCACTTGTGAGTCGCGGGCAAGACTGGCCTACACGTCTTACGAGGACATCCACGGCGAGAAATACATCTATGTGGAGAATGACGACCTTGACAATTCGACTGAGGCCGACTATTGCCGCGTCAACTTTTTCTACAAGAGCGAGGCACCGCTGACCCACGAAGACATCTATATCATGGGTGCGCTCAACGACTGGTGCTTCAATGAGAGCAACAAGATGACGTATGACTATCGTTTGCGCGGCTACACCTGCTCGATGGTGCTCAAACAAGGTTACTACAACTTTATGTTTGTCACCCTCGACCACCAGACCCACGAAATCATGACCGACATGACGGCGGGTAACCACTGGGAAACTAACAATGTCTACAAGCTATATTTCTACTTCTACAACGCTCTCAAGGGCTGTGATGAGCTGGTTGGCTATTCTGTGGTCAACTCACATTAATCTTGTTGTCGCTTCGCGTCTCCCCCTTTTAAGGGGGCAGGGGGATTCGAAGACCCGCTTTGCGCCAAACAATTGTATGCAATCCAAAAAAACAGTGAACGAATTTTCACCCGATAGAATTACCCTCTTTGCTGAAATCCTGTTGCCGATACCGGTTCCAGGCACCTTCACCTATCGTGTGCCTTTCGCTTTGAACGAACAGGTGCGCGTGGGGCAGAGGGCGGTGGTGCAGTTCGGCAAGACCAAAATCATGTCGGGGTTGATTGTCGGGCTGACGGAACAGGTGCCTACGGTTGAAGTCAAGTTTCTGATGGACTTGCTTGACGACCAGCCGATTGTCAACGAGAAACAGTTGAAGTTTTGGGACTGGGTGAAGACCTATTATATGTGTCATCTCGGCGAGGTGATGCAGGCTGCCTTGCCCTCGGCATTGAAGCTGAGCAGCGAGACCACCGTAGCCTTGTCGCCCGACTATGTCCTCGATTCGGTAGCCTTGAACGACTTCGAGTACCTTATTGTCGAAGCCTTGCAAATCAAGCCGAAAATTGCCATCAGCGAGGTGAGCAAGATCATCGGTTTCAAGAAGGTGATGCCCCTTGTCCATTCGATGATGGAGAAAGGCATCCTCGTGATGGAGGAGGAGCTGAATGAGAAATACAAGGCCAAATACGAGCGTTTTGTGCGGCTTGCGGCTGCTTACCGCGATGAGGCGAGACTCCATGACCTGATGGACAACCTCACCAAGCGTGCCTACAAGCAACTTGAGGTTCTGCTTGCCTTCATCACTTTAGGAGGCGATGCCGACAACGACATTATGGCCAAGGCTTTGCTGCAAAAAGCCAATGCCACATCCTCGATACTGAAAAACATGGCCGAGAAAGGCATTTTTGAGGTCTACGAGCGTAAGGTGAGCCGTCTAAAGGAGTTTAAGGTGCAGACCGATGTGGATAGCATCCAGCTTACAGAAGCCCAACAGAGGGCCTACAGTGGCATTAAGGCGGGTTTTGGTGAGAAGAAGCCTGTGTTGCTCCATGGCGTGACCTCAAGCGGTAAGACGGCCATTTATATCAAGTTGATCAAGGAAGCCATTGACCGAGGCAAACAGGTGCTGTATCTCTTGCCAGAAATTGCACTTACGGCACAAATCATCAACCGTCTGAAAGAGTATTTTGGCGACAGGCTGGGTGTGTATCATTCTCGTTATGGTAACAACGAGCGGGTAGAGGTATGGGAACAGGTTCGTGATTTTGGGCAGACACAGTCGCCTAGACATCAAATCATTATCGGTTCGCGTTCGGCCATTTTCTTGCCTTACTCCGACATTGGCCTCGTCATCGTGGATGAAGAGCACGACAGCAGCTTCAAGCAAATCGACCCGGCGCCGCGCTACAATGCCCGCGATGCCGCCATTGTGTTGGCTGCCATGCATCAGGCGAATATCGTATTAGGCTCGGCTACGCCTTCTTACGAAAGCTATTTCAATGCCTTGAGTGGTCGTTATCATTTGGTGGAAATTACTGAGCGTTTTGGAGGTGTGCAGATGCCTGAAATCATCCTCAGCGACATGCGCGTGGAGCGGCGGCGCAAGACAATGAAAGCCGACTTCGGTAGTACGCTTCTTGATGCAATGAAAGAGACCTTGGACGAGCATAACCAGACCATCTTGTTCCAGAATCGGCGCGGATTCTCGTTGCGTTTGGAATGCGACGAATGCCATTATGTGCCACAGTGCATCAATTGTGATGTGAGCCTCATTTACCACAAGAGCCAGAACGTGTTGCGTTGCCATTATTGTGGCTACACGGCCAGTGTGCCGACGGAGTGTCCCGTTTGTCACAGTACCAATATCCGAATGCACGGCTTTGGCACAGAGAAGATCGAGGAGGATTTGAGCCTTGTCATGCCTGAGGCCAAAGTCGCGCGACTTGACCTCGACACCACGCGTTCGAAAAACGACTACCAAAGCATTTTGGAAGCCTTTCAAGACCACGAGACCAACATCCTCGTGGGCACGCAGATGGTTACTAAGGGCTTGGATTTCGACTCGGTGAAAGTGGTTGGCATCCTTAACGCCGACAATATGCTTTCCTTCCCTGATTTCCGTGCCCATGAGCGCAGTTTCCAGCTGATGGCTCAGGTGGCGGGTCGCGCGGGCCGCAAAGGCAAACAAGGCAAGGTCATTATCCAGACCTACGAGCCGGCGCATCCCGTTTTGCAGGATGTGTTGCGCAACGACTTCCGTGGACTTTACGAGAAGCAAATGGTCATCCGCAGGCAGTTTGGCTATCCGCCGTTCTACCGTCTCATCCTCATCCGACTGAAACATAAGGACTACCAAAAACTCAATCCCGCTGCGGCGGAATTGGCTGCCATGCTTCGCCCCATCTTCAAGCAGGATTTGCTTGGGCCAGAATACCCTGTGGTTTCAAGAGTCAAGAATCTGTATATCAAGCAGATGATGGTGAAGTTTAGGCGGGACTACAATACCCAAAAGGTGAAGGAGTTGATTGCACAGCAGATTCGTTTGTTCCAACAGAATTCCGAGTATAAGGCGGTCCAGGTGCAGATTGATGTGGATCCGATGTAGGGCTGTCATTGCAGCAGCCATGTCATGCCAACGCTGGCATGTGCGTCTGCGGGCATCTATGGCTGTGTCGTATCGGTCAGCGAAATTGAAGATGCTCATTTTCTGCAACATTTTTAGCGCTGTATTGCCCAAAAAGACCTATTTTTGCAGCCCTAAAACGAGCAGAATTATTACTATGAAAAAAACTATCCTATTCTTTTTGGCGCTCTTTTGCTGCGCCCAATTCTCTTTTGCCGCCATTACTGTTAAAGGTCGCGTTTTTGACAACTCAACAGGCCATCCTATGGAATATGCCACGGTGCGCGCCTGCACTTTGCCTGATAAAACATTTGTTTCGGGCTGCGTCACCGACCCCACAGGACATTTTACGATGGAACTCGATAAAGGGCGTTATGAGCTTGAGTTTCAATATATGGGTTTTGTCACGTCATACAAAAGCATTAACCTTGACGGCACAAAAAGCACAGTCGACGTGGGCAAGATTAGTCTCTCGCCCGACAGTCGTATGCTGAATGAAGTCAACGTGGTGGCCGAGAAGAGCACCTACGAGATGACCTTGGACAAGCATGTGTTCAACGTGGGTAAGGACGTGGCCAACACGGCTGGCAATGCCATTGAAGTGCTGGAGAACATCCCCGCTGTGTCGGTCGACGTGGAAGGCAACGTGAGTCTGCGTGGCGACGACGGTGTTCGTATCCTTATCGACGGCAAGGAGTCGGGCCTCTCGGGCATGAGCACCCAAGATGCGCTGCGTACCCTTCAAGGCGATATGATCGAACGCATTGAGGTCATCACCAATCCTTCGGTACGCTATGATGCCGAAGGCTCAGCTGGTATCATCAATATCATCCTAAAGAAGGACAAGCGCCAGGGATTCAATGGCGCGGTCAACATTAGAGGTGGCTATCCTTGGATGTACGGCGCGAGTCTTTCGGGCAACTACCGCCTGAAACGTTGGAACTTCTTCGGCAGCTATGGCTTCAACAACCGTCGAAATATTGGCGGCGGTGTCAATAAGACCAAGCGCTTCAGCGATATCATTGAAGGCGACACCCTCTTCACCCAACTCACCGACCAGACCACCGAGCGTAGGATGAACCGTATGGGTCATAACGTGCGTGTGGGTGCCGATTACTATATCACGGACCGCGATATTGTGAGTGCCGCATTCGTCTACCGTTACGGCAAACTGGAGACGCATCCCGTGGTGCGTTATTCCGATGAATATCCGCTTTGGGACTCTGCATCGTATGACGTTCGCGCCGAGGACTACTGGGAGTATGACCCGATGTATGAGGTCACTTTGGACTATGATAAGACTTTTGAACGCAAAGGCCGCAGCCTGAAGGCCAATATGCGTTTCTTCACCAATACCGAGAATGCGGGCTCCGACATCAACGAGTCGCTCTATCCTAATTCGGATGCGCAGGAGGCTTTATGGACCATCTATCAGAAGACGGGCAACGACCAACGCATGCGCAACCTGCAGGCTAGCATTGACTATGTGCATCCCTTCCTTACCAAAGCTCAATGGGAAATTGGCGGCAAATACACCAACCGCAATATTTTGAGCAACGACAGTGTATGGGAGAAGAATGACGGCATTTGGGAGCCTTTGAACAACTATTGTTACGATTACGAATATAGCGAGCAGGTGGCTGCACTCTACACCAGTTTGGGCAACGAATGGGGCCGTTGGTCGGGACAGGTGGGTCTGCGTGCCGAGATGACCGACATCTTGACCAACCTGAAAGGCTATGCCCATGACGGTAACGACTCCATCAACGGCGGCAAGCCTTACTTCGACTTCTTCCCGAGCGCCCACATCAATTATTCGGTGAACGAGTTCAACCAGTTCCAGGTGAGCTATACCCGCCGTATCCGGCGTCCGGGCTTTTGGCAGATGAGCCCCTTCCGTTCGTTCAACGACAACCGCAACATCCGTTTGGGTAATCCTTCGTTGACGCCGACCTACATGGATAGCTATGAGTTGGGTTACATTCATTTCTGGGACAATGCCAGCTTCAATTTCACGACCTATTACCGCCACGGCACCAATATGATACGCAACTACACCTATGAAGACGATGGCGTGTTTTACAGTATGCCCATCAACTTCGGCAAGGCTGACGACTTCGGCGTGGAGGCTGTGGCCCAAGGCCAGATGACCAAGTGGTGGAACCTCAACGGCAACGTCAATTTCTTCCGTTCCAAGTTCAAAGGCACCATCAATGATAAGGTCTATGACGATGCCACTTGGATGCTCTTTGGCCGTGCCGTGTCGAAGTTCAAGATCAGCAATTGGTTCGACCTGCAGCTGACGGCCCACATCATGGGTCCGCACAAGGAGCCTTTGGGCATGCGTAAGGGCAACTGGTGGATGGACCTCGCCGTGAGCAAGGAAATCCTCCATGGCAACGGCACCATCACCTTCAACGTGCGCGACCTCTTCAACTCGCGCAGCTGGGGCGGCGAGTCGTGGGGCGACGGCTTCTGGCAGTACAACACCAGCACTTGGAACCGCCGTTCGTTTTCGCTCAACTTCAACTACCGCATCAACCAGCAGAACCTGAAGCGCAACCGTCCGGGCGGCGACGAAGGCGGTGACGACGGTGGCGGCGAAGAGCAATCCGAAGAAGGGTATTGAAAACAAGAAAGGCGGCCTCGCGGTCGCCTTTCATTGTCATTAGCCATAAAAATTACATCACGGTCACGCGTTTGGTGCTGATGCCCTTCTCAGAGGCCACGCGCACCATGTAGACACCCGCTTGGTATTGGCTCATGTCCAAGACCTGGCTG
>JAFRRE010000160.1 GCA_017428285.1 Bacteroidales bacterium
AATCAAACCCGATGTGGCCTACGGATTACATAACCTGCCAGGCTTTGAGAAAGGCCAAATCATGGTGAAGGAAGGATGTTTCGCGGCAGCATCGTTTGGCTTGAAGCTCATTTTCGACGGCCGCACGGCACACGCCTCTCAACCTGAGACGGGGCATAGTCCTTCGGAATTATTGGCCCAGCTCATCCACCATCTGGAGAAAAAACGCGAGCAACTAAAAGCCGTGAAACCCCTTACCACCTTCGTCATCACGCATGCCATCTTGGGCGAGGAGACCTTCGGCGTTGCCCCAGGCCATGCCGAGATTTGGCTCACCCTGCGCAGCTTCAACGACCGCAATCTGGAACTGATGTCGACGGAAATCATCGAGTTCTGCCGCGCCAAGGCCAAGGATTATCTCTTTGAATTCAGTTTCTCAGAACACGAAGCCTTCGCCGCCACCAACAGCGACGCCAACTGTGTGAAAACCATAGAGCAAGCCGCCAAAAATCTCGAGTTAAGTCTCGGTCACCTCGACGAGCCCTTCCGCTGGTCGGAGGACTTCGGACGGTTCGGCAGCGTCTGCCCCATCGGTTTCTTCGGCCTCGGTTCAGGCTTAGAACAACCTGCCCTTCATGACCCGATGTTTGATTTTCCCGATGACATCCTGAAAATCGGGATGGGGATGTTTTGGGAGATTATCAGGTTGGAATTGGAAGGATAGTTTCAATTTAGTACATCATTTACTACATTTTTTCTGAAAACAATTTGCTATTTTCAGAATTATTTGTATCTTTGCAACATGAATAGTATTAATCATACTAGAATATTAACTATACAAGAATTTGCAAAGATCCAATCTGGAGTGTTCTTGACCACGGCGCCCCAAGGCGAAATTGCTTACTTGCAAATCAAGGACCTATTGGCAGAATCACCAGAAAAAACCGCCTCACGAATTCCTTATTCCCCAAAGTTGGAGAAGCATTTCTTACGAAGGGGCGACCTGCTGTTTGCCGGAAAAGGGACATCAAATCTTTGCCGTGTGGTCGGTTTTGAGCAGCCCGCCATAGCCTCAACCACCTTTTATATAATAAGGATAGGCGACGGGGACATCCTTCCCGAATACCTTTGCTGGTATTTGAGCCAACCAAAGACACTAGCCACCATTAAAGCGGGGCAAGTGGGCACAGGCACGCCTTTAATCCGAAAACAGCTTCTTGAAAACTTGGAAATCGCCATCCCCGACTTGAAAACACAACAACAAATCGTGGATTTGGCCAAACTCCAACAGAAAGAAAAAGAACTGCTGAAAGCCATCACAGAAAAACGAAACCAGATTACCAACCAACTCATAATGAATAAATTAAACAACTAAATATGGAAATCAAGAAAATCACCCAAGACGACATCAACCGCACGGTTTGGAAGGCTTGCGACACCTTTCGCGGCGTCATCGACCCGAGCCAATACAAGGACTACATCCTCACCATGCTGTTTTTGAAATATGTCAGCGATGTGTATAAATCGAAATTGAATGATTACCTTATTAAATACGAGGGGGAGGTGGAACGCGCCGAGCGTGCCATGCGCCACGAGCGTTTTGTGGTGCCCGAGAAGAGCTCGTTCGATTTCCTCTATGAGCACCGCAACGCCTCCAACATCGGTGAGCTGATTGACGAGGCGCTGGCTGACCTCGAAGACGCCAACCGCGAGAAGATGAGCAGCGAGGACGGCAGCAGCATTTTCCGCAACATCAGCTTCAACAGTGCCAACCTGGGCGAGCCGAAAGAGAAAAACGCCCGTCTGAAAAACCTGCTGCAAGATTTCAACGGTGTTGACTTGGATGAGTCGCATCTGGAGAACAATGACATCATTGGTGATGCCTATATGTACCTCGTCTCCACCTTTGCAGGGGAGGCTGGCAAGAAAGCGGGTGACTTTTTCACCCCTGCCGAGGTTTCCACCCTACTTGCCAAACTCACCAAAAGCAAACCAGGTGCTCGCATCTGCGATGTCACCTGCGGCTCCGGCTCCTTGCTCATCAAGGCGGGTAAGGAAGTGGGCAACAACAACTTCTCGCTCTATGGGCAAGAGGTGAACGGTAGCACCTGGGCCTTGGCCATGATGAACATGTTCCTGCACGGCTTCGACAATGCCGTCATCCGCTGGGGCGACACCTTGCGCAACCCCAAGCTGAAGATGAACGACAAATTGATGAAGTTCGACACGGTGGTGGCCAATCCTCCTTTCAGCCTCGACAAATGGGGTGCCGAGGAAGCCGCCAGCGACCCTTACAACCGCTTCTGGCGCGGCATCCCGCCCAAGAGCAAGGGCGACTGGGCCTTCATCAGCCACATGCTGGAGGTGGCCGACGACCAAAACGGCAAGGTAGGCGTCATCATCCCTCACGGCGTGTTGTTCCGTGGCGGTAGCGAAGGCAAAATACGCCAGTATATCCTTGAAAACGAACACACTTTGGAGGCCGTCATCGGTTTGCCCGCCAACCTATTCTATGGCACAGGCATCCCCGCCGCCATTGCCATTTTCCGAAAGGGTCGTGGCTCGGAAAACGTGCTGTTCATCGATGCCAGCCGCGAATACGAGAACGGCAAGAACCAAAACAAGCTCCGCCCGCAGGACATTGAGCACATTGTGGGCATCTACCGCAAATTTGCCGATGGCGTGCTGCAATCTGGCGTAGTGGAAGACAAATACGCCTATGTGGCCGCCCCCGACGAGATCCGTGAGAACGACTTCAACCTCAACATCCCGCGTTACGTGGACACCTACGAGGAAGAGGCCGAAATCGACATCCCCGCCGTGCAGAAAGAGATTGAGCAGTTGGAAACGGAGCTGGCCGAGGTGCAGGGGAAAATGAAGGAATATTTGAAGGAGTTAGGATATTAAAATATGACATTATGAAACACCTAAAAGACAATTATAGTATTAGGGTAAAACTGAAATGTGCCGTATGTGGTTACGATGACTGCTTTGAATCCAACGATGACGAATCATACATCAAATGCACAAACTGCGGCAAGGAGTATTTTGGTGGTCGCAACGAACTCATCGAATGCAACAACGAACAAATCAACGAATCAATAGCACAGAAAAAGGAAGAAATAGCTTCTGATGTAAAAGATGAGATTCTCGACATGATGAGAAAAACATTTGGAAGCAAAAACGTCAAAATCAAATAACATGGAACTCGCTTCAATAATTCTATCTATTATCGCATTATTAGGCTCTTTGGTTACATACATTGTCCATGACCGAAAGATCAAAAGACAAGAAGCCAAAATCAATGAGTATCAATTAGCCAAGATCAAAGAAGAGGAAGAAGACAGTAAAAAAGCACAAGTTTGTGGCAACATCATAAAATATGATAAAGGCAAGCGCGTGTTGAAAGTTTACAACAAAGGCAAAGCTCCTGCAAAAAACATAAGGATTGAAGGTGTTGATGAAAATATGTATTTTGATGGAGCAGAACTCTTACCTTTCGGATTACTAAATCCTCAAGAAGCTTTTGAACTAACTTTCAACATTTACAACATCAACCAACACATCTTGAAAATAACACTCCTTTGGGACGACCTCTCACAAAAAGACAACAAATACGAACAACAACTTTCATTGATATGACCACTCCCCAACATATCCCCTCCGACTACAAGCCCTCGCCCCTCGGCCCAATTCCCGAAGATTGGGAAGTGAAGAGGTTGGGGGAAATATGCACACACTTCAAAAGTGGAAATACGATCACCTCCATAGATATTCATGACGATGGATTATATCCCGTTTATGGTGGAAATGGTTTAAGAGGTTATGCTAATACATTTACTCATGATGGCAACTACATATTGATTGGCAGACAAGGAGCTTTGTGTGGCAACATCAATTATGTTGAAGGAAAAAACTATATTTCAGAACATGCAATTGCGGTTCAAACTAATGAAAACATGCAATGGCTGAAATACAAGTTAGAAAATTGGAATCTGAATAGATTCTCTGAATCATCTGCTCAACCAGGACTGTCAGTTGAAAAACTTGTACGTTACAAATTAGTTATTCCAACACGTCTTGAACAAAATAAAATTGCAGACATCCTCCAACTTTGGGACACCGCCATAGCCAAACAGACCGCCCTGATAGAGCAACTCACCCTGCGCAAGCGCGGCCTCATGCAGCAACTGCTCACGGGGAAGAAGCGGCTGAAAGGGTTTGAAGGGGAGTGGAAAGAATTGAGGTTGGGAGAAATAGGAATGTTTTTAAGCAACAACACTTTGTCCCGAGACCAACTCAATCCTGAAAAAGGAGAAGTCCAAAATGTTCATTACGGAGATGTTTTGATAAAATATCCATCAATTCTGGACTGTAGCAAAACCGTATTGCCTTTTATAAATGAAAGCGCATATAAAGACTCCATGACAGACTATGTAAAAGATGGTGATATAATAATATCAGACACTGCTGAAGACGAGACCGTTGGTAAGGCATGTGAAATACAAAAGCTTGGAAACAAAAAGGTGCTTGCTGGACTTCACACAATGTTATTACGTCCGAAAGACGGAGTTTTTGCGCCATTCTTTTTAGGCTATTACTTTAACTCGGAAAAATATCACAGCAAACTATTACCCTTAATTCAAGGAATAAAAGTTTGCTCCATTGGCAAACAAGCCATTCAAAATACAATTATTGAAGTTCCGTCCATCAAAGAACAAACCGCCATTGCCTCAGTCTTAGTCAATGCCGACAAAGAAATCGAGATACAAAAACAAAAACTGGCGGCCATGCAGGCGCAGAAGAAGGGGCTGATGCAGGTGCTGCTGACGGGGAAAAGGAGGATATTATAAACAAAACAATGAATAATATGGAATCAAATATTTCAAAATATAAAAAGGACATTGAATCACTAATAACACGGGGAAAACTCCTAGAATATGGTTTATACAATGAGTTCTCTTCAGAATTTAAGTCTCAAATACAGAAACTAGATAAGAAGGCACAAGATATAATTAAGAGTTGTTCTTTTAAAGACAAATACAATGCTTGGTACAATGAATCTTTGGCTTTAGTTAAGCAACTCGTTCCTGAACGATATGATGATTTTGTGTCATTTTACAAGCAACCAAAAAGAAAGGCCATTACTTTTGAAACCTATACAGTATCAGATTATTTAATAGGTCTTCTTGTGACTCGAGGATGGGGAGAGGAAGTATTCAAACCATCTAGTATTATCACAAAATTCAGGCAACAATTAGCGATTGTTGAATCATTGAAAGAGCGTTTCGACAGTTCACTATATGAAATAAAAGAATTACTACAAGCAGACTTATTTGATTCCGAAATAGATGCTGCCAAAGAACTAAACAAGAAAGGTTTCCATAGAGCCGCTGGCGCTATTTGTGGAGTGGTTATTGAAAAGCATTTACACGGAGTTTGCGAGACAAGAGGGATTGCCATTTCAAAGAAGAATCCTGCCATCAACGACTACAATGAGTTATTGAAAAACAATGATGTCATTGACACTCCTACATGGAGGTTTATTCAAAGACTTGGTGACATTAGAAACTTATGTGACCACAACAAAACAGACGAACCTACGAAAGAAAACATCAACGACCTGATTGATGGCACTGACAAGATTATTAAAACGATATTCTAATATGGAAAAAAGATACCAAATATTCATTAGTTCAACCTTTTCTGATCTAAAAGACGAGCGCAAAAAAGTCATGCAAACCATCATGAGTTTGGACTGTATTCCAGCAGGCATGGAACTTTTTCCAGCTATGGACGAAGAACAGTTTGAATTCATAAAAAGGATCATCGATGATTGTGATTACTACATTCTCATAGTGGGAGCAAGATATGGCAGTATGGATGATAATGGAGTTAGTTACACCGAAAAAGAATATGAATATGCAGTATCAAAAGGAGTCCCTGTATTGGCTTTTTTGCATCATGATATTTCATCAATACCAATTAATAAAGCCGATTTGGATGAGAAGCTGAGAAAGAAGTTGGAAAAGTTCCGCAAAAGAGTCGAAAAAGGTAGATTGGTCCAGTATTGGAATAATGCCGATGATTTAAATGCCAAAGTTGCAGTCAGTTTACCAAAAACCATCAAAATGTTTCCAAGAACTGGTTGGGTGCGAGCAAATCTGATGGCAAATAGCGAATCGTTGCAAGAAATCAATGAACTAAGAAAAGAACTCGAGGATTTAAGAGCTTTCAAAACCAAATACGAAAGCGAAGCCAATCAAGCTATTGACATTGCCGACTGGGATGAAGAATTCTGCGCCACTTTTACAAAAGAAGACACAAGAGTTCCATGGGATTATTATGACAGCCATAAAAAACCTATTATAAAAATCTCATACACATGGCTCGAATGGTTCAAAATGATTGCATTATCAATAGACAGCAAAAAATTCACTGCTTTTGGGATAGATCAAATCATTTCTTTTGAAGTTCGAGACAAGGAGAACATCAAAGATGCAAATGTTTACATCTCAAGCGATGATTTGGCCACAATTAGATATCAGTTTCTCACCCGTGGTGTAATAACAAAAGGAATCAGTTTTGAAGAAGAGAAATGGGATCTCACTAAAAAAGGAGAGAAGCTCATAGCTCAAATAATGTGTGTGAAAACGAAAAAGAAATAGTATTTTTTCAATAATATTCGAATAAAACGCCAACATTATGATAACAAAACCCGAACTACAAGAACTACTGCAAAGCACTGAGACCTATCGCGTGGAGCGCACCACCTCTACCGGCGATATGGATAAGTTCCAGGAAGCCATCTGTGCTTTCTCCAACGATTTGCCCAATTCCAGAAAAAAAGGGTATTTGATCATTGGGGCCTACGACAATGGCACATTATCAGGACTAAAAGTCGATGACGCCCTGCTCAAGAAGATTGCCGCCATCCGTTCCGATGGGAACATCCTGCCCTTGCCCATCATGTCGGTTGAGCGTTTCGAGTTCCCCGAAGGCGACTTGCTCGTGGCCGAAGTCTCCCCTTCGCTGCTTCCGCCCGTCCGTTACCGTGGTCGGACCTTCGTGCGCATCGGTCCCCGCCGCGACATCGCTACCGAGGCGGAAGAACGCATCCTGTTGGAACGCAGGACTTCCTACATGGCCACCTTCGACGCCATGCCCTGCTTGGGCGCAACAATAGATGACATTGACACAGCTTTTATCAAGCAGGAATACCTCCCACAGGTCATTGATGCGGAAGTGTTGGCTGGCGACAAGCGCGACATCAAGGAACAACTGGCCGCAATACATTTGTACGATTTAACGCACGATTGTCCCACCAATGCGGCCATCATTCTCTTTGGCAAGAATCCTCGCCATTTCTTCCCTGGATTCTACATCCAATATGTCCGCTTTGCAGGAAAAGCCATTGGAGGAGAAGTGCTCAACGAGAGGCGATTCCAAGGTCCGCTTTGCAAGCTTCTGCCCGAACTGGAACTGTTTGTCAGCAATGCCATTATCACCCAACGGCCTGTTTCCATAAGCCTGTTTCGGGAAAAAACCATCATCAACTATCCCAACAATGCGCTTCGCGAATTGCTGATGAATGCCTGCATGCACCGCGATTACCAATCGAATATGCCTGTACGCCTATACCAGTTTGACGACCACATCGAAATCATGAATGCGGGCGGATTGTATGGTGAGGCTCGTCCTGAGAATTTTCCCACAGTGAACGACTATCGCAATCCCATCGTGGCCGAGGCCATGAAGGAGATGAAATACGTCAACATGTTCAATCAAGGCATTCGGCGTGTACAAGAAATGCTACGTGAAAACGACAACGAGGAGGCAGAGTTTGATGTTAGCAAATTGACCGTCTTTGTCGTGAATGTTTTTTCAACAGTAGATGATTCCAGAGATGTCCCTCAAGATGTCCCTCAAGGTGTCACCCAAGATGTCACTCAAGATGATACCCAAAGTGATACTCAAGGTGATACTCAAGGTGACACTCAAGAGAACACCAAAAAAGAATCTATTGACGTATTTATCGAAACACACATAAGGAATAATCCCAAAGTAACAACAGAAGAATTAGCGAAATTGTGCAATAAAGGTGTGGCGACTATTAAACGCCGTATAAGCAAACTCCCTCATATCAAATATGTCGGCAGCGGATATAGCGGTCATTGGGAAATAACAGATAATAAATAATCTCATGGACAGAATCTCCTTCAAAGAAAACGATATCAGCCAAAAACCGGCATTGGAACTGCTGAAAAAGCTAGGCTACCAATACCTCTCGCCAGAAGAGGCGCTGGAACTGCGCGGCGGAAAGACTTCCAACGTGCTGCTGGAAGAGGTGCTGCGGCGTCAGTTGCGGGCACTGAACTCCATCCGCATCGGCAGTCACAGCGAGGCGCGCTTCTCGGAACAAAACATCGAGAATGGCGTCATCGCCATGCGCAACGTGCCCATGGAAGGCGGTTACCTCAACGGCAACGAGGCGGTGTATAATATGCTCACCCTCGGCAAGGCCTTTGAGCAAAGCATCGACGGCGACAAGAAGAGCTACACCATGCGCTACATCGACTGGCAACACCCCGAAAACAATGTCTATCACGTCACCGAGGAGTTTGCCGTCACTCGTTCTGGTTCCAGCGACACCTACCGTCCCGACATCGTGCTCTTCGTGAACGGCATCCCACTGGTCATCATTGAATGCAAGCGTCCCGACATCAAAGGCGCCGAGGAGCAAGCCGTATCGCAACACCTACGCAACCAAAAAGATGACGGCATCCGCAGCCTCTACGTCTATAGTGCCCTGCTTTTGGCCATCGGCAACAGCTTCGGCAGCTATGCCACCACGGGATCGGCCGCCCAGTTCTGGAGCAAATGGCATGAGATGTTCATCAACAAAGAGGCAGAGATGGAGTATCACAAGCGGCTGCTGGAGCTGGTCAACGAAGGTCGCGAGGAAATGCGCGCCCCTACCCTGCAAGATGAATACCTCTACAACCTCTGTCATCCCAAGCGCCTACTGGAACTCATTTTCCACTTCACCATTTTCGACGCCGGCATCAAGAAACTGGCGCGCTACCAGCAGTTTTTCACCGTGAAAGAAACCGTCGAACGCGTGAAGACCATCGAAGCCGGGCACAGAAACGGGGGTGTGGTATGGCATACCCAAGGCAGCGGCAAGTCGCTGACCATGGTGATGCTGGCCCAGAAAATCGCACAAGAGCCCAGCATCCACAACCCACGCATCGTGTTGGTCACCGACCGCACCGACTTGGACGACCAAATCACCAAAACCTTCCGCAAATGCGGCAAACAGGTGGAGAACGCCACCACAGGCAGGAAACTGGTAGAACTGCTGGAGAGCGACACCGATGCCGTCATCACCACCGTCATCAACAAGTTTGCCACGGCCATCAAAAAGATCAAGCAACCCCTCACCGATCCCAATATCTTCATCTTGATTGACGAAGCACACCGCAGCCAATACAAGGAACTGGCCATCCAGATGAACCGCGTGCTGCCCAACGCTTGCAAGATTGCCTTCACCGGTACGCCTTTGATGAAGAAAGACAAGAACACTGCCCTAACCTTTGGCGGCATCATCAAGCCCGTCTATACCGTCAAGCAAGCCGTCGATGACAAGGCCGTTGTGCCGTTGCTCTACGAAGGACGTCTCTCGCCCCAAACGGTGAGCGAAGGCCCCATCGACAATTTCTTCAGCCAAGCCTGCGAAGACCTCACCTACGAACAGTCCACCGACTTGAAGAAGAAATTCTCGCGTACCGACATCCTCAACCAAACCGAGCAACGCATCTTCTCCATCGCCTCCGACATTTCCGACCATTACTCGAAAAACTGGCAAGGAACTGGCTTCAAGGCCATGTTGGTGACGCCCATCAAGCGCGTGGCCATCCTATACAAAAAGTATCTAGATGAGATTGGAAAAGTATCGTCGGAAGTGCTCATTACCGCCCCTGACGATCGAGAAGGCGAAGAGATTGCCTACGGCGGTACGCCACAAGAAGTAAAAGCGTTCTGGAAACAGATGATGGACGAGCACGGAACGCCTGCCAAATACCAGGAAAATCTCATCTCGAGGTTCAAAAACCAAGAGTTTCCAGAGATCATGATTGTGGTAGACAAGTTGCTCACTGGCTTCGACGAGCCCAAAGTGGCTATCATGTACCTCGACCGCAACCTCAAAGGCCATACCCTGCTGCAAGCCGTTGCGCGCGTAAACCGTACTTGCGAAGGGAAAGACTATGGTTATATCATTGACTATTACGGCGTGTTGAGGGAATTGGACGATGCCTTAAGCATCTATTCCGAGTACGATGAAGACGATCGAGAGGTGTTCCGCGACACCTTGGTGCCCGTGATTGACAAAATCGTTGAACTGCCACAGCGATACAATGACTTGTGGGACATGTTCAAGACCATTCCCAACAAGCGTGACTTGGAAGCCTATGCCCAATCGCTGCGTTTGGAAGACAGACGTCACGAGTTCTACGACCGCCTTTCGGCCTATTCCTCCGTCTTGCAGTTGGCTTTGTCCACCATGGAATTCCACGAGCTCACTGACGAGAAAACCATCCACCGCTACAAAGACGACCTCAACATGTTCGCCAAACTGCGCACTGCCGTGCAGCTCCGATACTCTGACACGGTCGACTACAAAAAATACGAGGCACGCATCGAAAAACTCATCAACCATCATGTGGAGAGTGACGCTGTGAAGGTCATCACTAACCTTGTCAACATCTTCGACAAGGAAAAATTCAAGAAAGAGGTGGACAGCATCGTGGGCACAGCCGCCAAAGCCGACACCATCGCCACACGCACTTCAAAATACATCCGCGAAAACATGGACTCCGACCCAGCATTTTACAAAAAATTCTCCCAACTCATCAAGGAAGCCATAGAACTCTACGAACAAGGGCGTTTGACCGACAATGAATATTTGGAGAAAATGATGCAATACAAAGAAGACGTGCTCAACCATACGGATAGCGAACTCCCCACTGAACTTGAGCACAACAACGCGGCAAAGGCCTATTTTGGTATTGCTTTTGAGAACTACAAGCGACTCTTCCCCGACATGCCCGTCCGAGATATGGCTTTGGAAACCACTCGTGCCTTCGATGAAATCATTCGCAAGACAGTCATTGTCGATGGTTCCATCCTAGTGGATTGGCAATCGAAAAGCGACATCATCGGCCGTCTGAAAATCGAACTGGAAGACGAGCTCATTGACAACATCAAACGGAAATACGGCTTGAATTTCGCATTCAGCGATATGGACATCATCATTGACGGCTGCGTCGACGTAGCAAAAATCTGGATCCGATGACAAAAGACAGCATCCAATATGGTGCCACCCTTATCGAATATGACATCGAATTTGTCCACCGAAAAACACTTGGCATCAAAGTGCTTCCCGATGGCACCGTTTCCTTGAAAGCGCCTATCAATGCAACGCTTGATGACATACGCAACAAAGTGCATCACAGAGCCGCTTGGATCCTTCGTCAGAAGCGCTATTTTGAATCTTTTGGCACTCCGACTACCGAAAGACAATACATCAGTGGCGAGTCGCATCTCTATCTAGGTCGGCAATACATGCTGAGAATCAAGGAAGGAGAGCACAATGCCGTGCATTACCAAAACAATATCTTAGAGGTTGTATGCCAAAACAAAAAAGAGGCAGGTAGAGTGCTGCAACTATGGTATCTGGAACGGGCACAGATCAAGTTCCCTGAATATGCCAAACCCATCATAGAGCAATTCAAAGCTTATGGAGTGCAGCCGAAAAGTGTAGGCATAAGAAAAATGGAAAAGCGATGGGGATATTGCACCCTTGATGGTAACATCTACTTGAATCCCAGACTTATCTGCGCACCCAGGTGCTGCATCGAATACGTCATTACCCATGAGTTGTGCCATTTGGTGCATCGCAACCACACCAAAGAATTCTATGCCCTATTGAGCAAAGAAATGCCACATTGGGAAAAATGGAAAGCGATACTAGAGAGGACGCTCATTTAAACCAACCTCACAATCTCACCCACAATCGCCCTCGAATAAGCATTGGCCACCTCAGCAATAAACTTGTTGAAATCGACGCGGGCGTTGTGGTCGGCAGTGTCGCTGATGGTACGAATAACCGTGAATGGCGTATTAAACTCAAGACAGACCTGAGCCACAGCCGCGCCTTCCATCTCGACACAAAGTACATCGGGTAACAAAGAAAGGATTTCATCACGCTTCTCGACACTGTTGATGAACTGGTCGCCGCTGGCGATGTCGCCGAAATACAAAGTCGGTGCGAGATTGAAATCCTTGACGGCCTCCTCACCCACCATGTTTTCAACGCCTTTGTTCAACAGATTCTTCACCGCCTTGCCTGCCAGCTCGGTTAGCGCAGGGTCGCTGTCGACATAGACACGGTTCAGCAAGGGCAACTCAAAGCGCGAAATGATGGGGCGGGCATCAAGGTCATGCTGCACAAGACGCTTGGAAATAACGATATCGCCTACCTTGAGACCGTCGGCCAAAGCTCCCGCAGTGCCGATGAAGATGAGGTCGGTGACACCAAACTCTTGTACCAATAATGTTGCTGTAATAGTCGCGGCCACCTTGCCCCATTTGGAGAAGGCCACCACACAGCGCACATTACCGATTTTACCCACCACGAACTCACGGTTAGCGATTTTCACGATGGTTTTTTCGGTCAGCAAGGCTTTCACCTCATCAATTTCTTGCGCCATCGCGCCAAGAATGCCTATATTTCTGGTCATAGATTCAAAGATTTAAGATTCAAAATTCAAAGATTCACAATTTGGCTACTGGCCACTGGCGACTTCACGAAGAAGGAAGCTCAATGATTATCAACAAGCAGCCAGTAGCCAGAAGCCAAAGGCCAGTAGCAATTAATTTGCACGGCAAAAATAAAAAATACTACCTTTGCAAAAATTTAGCGAATGAAGAAAATCTGCATTTTTTGTGGCAGCAGCATGGGCTTCGACCCGATTTATAAGGAAAAAGCCGTTGAACTAGGCCATGTCTTGGCCGATAACAACTGCGAACTGCTCTACGGTGGCGGCAATGTGGGCTTGATGAACATCATCGCCGAAGTGATGAAGGGACGCCATTGCAAGATAGTCGGCACCATCACACAGCATCTGTTAGACATGCGCGTGGGCCGCCCCGACATCGATGAGCTGATTGTCGTGGAGACCATGGCCGAGCGCAAGAAAATCCTTGAGGACATGGCCGATGCCTTCATCGCTATGCCGGGCGGCGTGGGTACCATGGACGAGTTCTTCGAGGTGATGGTGCTCAGCCAACTGCGCGTGTTCGACAAGCCTGTCGCGCTCTTCAATGTGAACGGTTACTACGACGACATCGTTCGTTTCCTCGACCGCGCCACACGCGACGGTTTCATCCACCGCGAACATGCCAACAACCTCATCATCAGCGACAACCCGAAAGCACTGCTGGAGGGAATTGAAAACTTTAAGCCCGTTGAGCTAAAGAAATGGGTAGATGAGATTAAAGAACAAGTTTAAAGCTAATAGTTAGAGTCAGCCCCGTAGGGGCGACAGATATTAAGCAGGCGACGTAAGTAAGTCCCTGCCCTTACAATGAGAAGACATCACACCAAGCAGGCGACGTAAGTCCCTGCTCATACACAGACAAACACCATACATCATGATCATCATAGGAATCACAGGCACCCTCGGTGCGGGCAAAGGCACCATCGTCGACTACCTCGTCAAAGAGAAAGGCTTCGTACACTACTCGGTACGAGCCTACATCACGGAAGAATGCCAACGCCGCGGCCTCGAGGTGAACCGCGACACACTCACCATGGTGGGCAACGACCTGCGCGCCGCGCATTGCCCGAGCTACATCACCGACCAGCTCTTCGAACGTGCCAAGGCCGAAGGCAAAAACGCTGTCATCGAGAGCGTACGTACGCCAGGCGAAATACACTCGCTGCGCGAGAAGGGTGAGTTCTATCTCTTCGCCGTCGATGCCGACAGAAAGATCCGCTACGACCGCATCTATTTACGTGGTTCGGAGACCGACCACATTGACTTCGATACCTTTGTGGCCAACGAGGAGCGCGAGATGACTGCCACCGACCCCAACAAGCAAAACCTCGGTGCGTGCATCAAGGAGGCCGACTTCGTGTTCATGAATGATGGCTCCATTCCCCAGCTGCACCAGCAGGTGGAGAAGGTATTGACCCAGCTGCATGTCCGTCCCTCATGGGACGACTATTTCCTCAACCTGGCCGACACCGTCAGCGAGCGCGCCACCTGCAACCGTGGGCGCAGTGGCTGCGTCATCGTGAAGGACAAGCAAATCCTGGTGACAGGCTATGTAGGCTCGCCGCGCGGGCTGCCGCATTGCGACGATGTAGGTCACCTCTTCCGCAAGACTATCCACGAGGACGGCAGTGTCACCCAACACTGCGTGCGCACCGTGCATGCTGAACAAAATGCCATCTGTCAAGCTGCCCGTCGTGGCATCGCTTTAGATGGCAGCACCTTATATTGCCGCATGACCCCTTGTCGCACCTGCGCCATGCTCATTATCAACTGCGGTATCATGCGCGTAGTGTGCGAACGCCGCTACCACGACGGCGCCGAAACCGAGGAGATGTTCCGCACTGTGGGTATCGAACTGGTCTACAAATACGACGAGGTGCAGCAGTATGAAGGACAACGCTGCGACAATACCGACCCACTCAAATGACAACGACTTAAAACATAATCCCATGAAAAAACATATATTCCTTTTGCTAGCCATAGCATGCTTAATACCTTGCACCATGCAAGCACAACAGCAATCCCCACGTGACATGTGGGACTTCGTGAACTCCTTCGTGTGCTCCACAGGCCGCCAACACGGCGTGGTTTACGACGGAGAACACATCTATACCAGTGCCTGGGGCAAGTCTTCATCGGTGCTGTCGATGTTCTACAAATACGACCTTAATGGCAACCTCATTGAAGAATTCGACGTTCCTGGAATCGAAAACTCCGATAACTACATGCGCGACATGACCTATGACGGACAGTATGTCTATGGCTGTGATGCCCATTCCAGCACAATTTGGTGTTACGACCTTCGCAACAAGACTCTTGTCGGGCAGATTAACACAACTTTAAGCGAGCTGGGCATTTGCACCTACGATCCCGTTTACGACGCCTTTTGGGTGGGCGAGAGAGCCACAGGTAGCAGTCCCAACCTCCATCTCGACCTCAAGCTTGTCGACCGCAACGGCAACGTCATTAGGACTGCGACAGCACACAACCTCGGCGGACATACCGTGCATGGCACTGGCTATTTCACTGATGAGAACGGTGCAGCTCACATATACCTGTTTGCCGTAGAAGGCTTCACTGCCCATGTCTTTGACTACAACATCGAAGCCGACAGCATGGATCCCAACTACATCTTCGACTTCTCTGTCACACCTGGCTGGGGAGCGGCAAGCAGTGCGGGCGGTGCCTTCATCGGCGAATGCGACGGCTCAATCTACTTCTTCGGCGATGTGGACAGGAGCCCCAACCTCATCGGCATCTATGCCTTGGGCAACTACACTCCCACGCCTCCCACACCACCTGAGGGCGACATCTTCTTCGATTTCAACGACGGCATCATGCAGTGGACCACCATCGACGGTGACGGTGACGGATACAACTGGGAGATGCGCCAAAACTGGGGCAACAACGAAAATCCGTTTAGCGTGACCTCGGCATCGTATGATGACTTCAACGGAATCTCTCTGCATCCCAGAAACTTTTTGGTAAGCCCTTACAAACTTGATTGCGAAGAGATTTCTTTCATCGCTTGCGCACAAGACGTTACACATCCTGCCGAGCACTTCGGCGTGGCCGTCTCGACAGAAGGCAACACCAACGCCGACGACTTCACCATCGTGTGGGAAACCGACATGAGCGCAAAAGCGGCCGGTGCATGGCATTACTATAACGTTGACCTCAGAGCTTACCAAGGACAGGACATCTATGTGGCCATAGTCCACTTCAACTGTTCCAACCAATTCATGCTGAACATTGATGATGTCACGCTATACAGGACCTATGACGGCCTGGCCGACAACAAAACAACGCTGCTTTCGGTCTATCCCAACCCCTCTAATGGCACCGTTGCTATTGAAGGTACAGGTAAACTCTTTGTTACAAACGCCCTTGGTCAGCAGATGCTCACCCGTGACATCGAAAACCAAACAACACTGGCTTTGCCTGTCGGATTGTATTTTATCCGTTTGGAAAGCGAAAAGGGTGTTTCCGTGAACAAACTTGTGGTGAAGTAATCCACACCAAAATAAAAATAATGAAGTAGAGACGTAGCGCGCTACGTCTCTACTTTTTTACCTACCAATCGAACAATCAGCCAAAGCACCACAAAACCCATCAAAAACGCCGCCCACGAGGGCAAACCCAAAGCCGTGGGCAACACACCCAACAGCACCGCAACACCACCTACCGTAAGAGCGTATGGCATTTGCGTCTTGACATGCTGCAAGTGATTGCAACTTGAGGCCAAGGAACTCATAATGGTCGTATCGGAAATCGGGCTGCAGTGGTCGCCCATGACGGAACCAGCCAGCACCGAAGCCACCACATTATAGAACAGCGGCATGCTTGCCTCCACCGACATACCTTGTTCCTGACATAACAGCCATGAGGATGGTAGAATCAAAGGATAGAGGATGGCCATCGTGCCCCAAGAAGTACCAGTCGAGAAGCCTATCAAGGCAGCCAAGACAAATGTCAACACGGGCACTACCATTGGCGACAGCGACCACTGCACCAACAGCTGCGAGACAAACTCAGCCGTATGCATATCTTTGGTTACCAATGCGATGGACCAAGCCATTGTCAAAATCAGCACCGCATTGAACATCGACTTAAAGCCCTCCACCATCTCTTCCATAATCTTAGCAAAGGTCAAATTACCTCGCAACAAGGTCATCACAATAGCCGTGAGCAGCGAAGCCAATGAAGCCCAAAGCAGGGCTTTGTAGGAATTGGCCGCCCCGATGGTCGATGAGAGTTTGGAGAAGAAGCCTGTCCCTGCCTCATTCCAGATTGAAGCATCATAACCCGTGGCAATGAGTCCAATGATAGTGCCAAAAATCAGCACGAGCAATGGAATCAAGGCATCGATGATATGCGCGGGTTTCGACACGCTGTTTGCCATTTCCGTCTCCATCGCCGAAGTCATGCGAGCCTTGCGTTCCGCCTTCAGCATAGAGCCAAAGTCGCGGCCACTGAGGATAATCATCAGCACAAAGCCAAGGGTGAGGAAAGGATAAAAGCTATAGGCCAAAGAATGGAAGAACACCGAATAAGCTGAGGCTTCCAAGCCAATGGCGCTGATACCATCTTGAATATAACTCAGCTCTGCACCAATCCAGGTGGTGACAAACGCTACAGCCACGACTGGAGCTGAAGTGGAGTCAACGATATAGGCCAGTTTCTCGCGCGAAACCTTCAGCTTGTCGGCGATGGGGCGCATGGTATTGCCCACCACGAGCGTGTTGGAATAGTCGTCGAAGAAGATGCAGAGATCCATGAAGAAGGTCATCAGCTGACCCGAGCGCGGTCCCCGTGCTCGTCGCGATAGCCAGTTGACCACGCCCTGCATGCCACCGTTGGCCGTGATGATGCGCACCATGCCGCCAATCATCATGGTGAAAACGACAATCGTCACATGGTCGGCATCGAAGAGTGAGCCTACAACATAGGTATCAACCACGCGCAGCAGTCCACCGCCTAAGGCTGAGGCAGGACTCCCTCCGCCATACAAGGCCATCAGGAAGGTACCCGTCAGGATGCCGACAAACAGCGATGAAATCACCTCCTTTATTAATAAGGCCATCACGATGGCTACCAAAGGCGGCAAAATTGACATCCACAGCGGCATCGTACCAGCCACAGGACCAAAAACATACAGTAGCACAATGCCCATTATCAAGGCAAGCAGCACTACCAAAACACTCCATTTCTTCTTCATAATGCGCAAAACGAGGCTCAAAAATACAATTTTTTGCAGAAAAATCGTTTAATCAAAACAATTTGGTCTTATTTTTGCACTTTAAAATAGTTTAGGTCCCTGAGCCCGTCGAAGGGCCGACCATAGAATGACGGTGCTTCGATATTTCGACGAGCTCAATACTCAGCAACCTACTTTAATAACTAAATACTCTAATTATGAAAAAAGGAATCATTATCGCCTTGTGCAGCCTTGCAGTCCTCTTTACCGCCTGCAAAAAACCCGTAGAACCTACGCCCGAGCCTGTTGACTACACCCCTAATTATGTCGGCAACTACCTCGGTCAGTTCACACTCACCATCACATCGATGAACAACCAACCACAAACCTTAAGCTTCCCCATCGAAAACATCGGGATGGAGATTGCAAAAGCGGAACAATTCAACGCCATCACGGCCACAGTGACAGTCGATAACGAATCGCACCAAACCGCAGGCACGGCCTCTGAAGAGAAAGCCGACTTCGAAACCGTTCGACTTGTCATCGACAAACCCGACCAAAACTATTATTTCAGTTTGGACCTCAAGATGGAAGGCACAAAAGCTGAAAGCGACACCTTGAACATCGTAGGCTCCTTTATGGGCAACGGCAAAGCCACCTTCCCCACCCCACAAGGACCTGTAGAACAGATTTTTGAAGAAGTCTCGGGATCGATAAACGGAAAATTGGCAAAACAATAATAAAAACACCTATCATCATGAAAAAAAACATTTTATTCCTGGCTTGCTGCATCGGTCTGATGCTCTTTGCAAGCTGCAAGAAAGACCCTATTGCTCCCACCATTAGCTTAATACAAGGCGAGGGCTATCTTACCGAAAACGCCCAAGTGTATTCGGGTGACGAGATTATGGTCGGTTTCTCCTGCACAGGTGAGAGCTTGACCAAAATCGAAATCGTACTGTCGCAAAACGGCACTATCTTGGACAGTTATACCGAAGACTGCACCAGCCAAAAGAACGAACCAGTGCCTCCTTACCACTGCGAACACAGTTTTACCATTGAGGCCATAGGCACTGTCAACATCAAAGGCATCGTGACCGATGTCAACGGGCTGACAGCATCGAAAAACTTTGACATCCACTTCAACGAGAAACCCAACGCGAAGTTTATCGGACATTACGAAGGCGATGCCCTATTTACTGGAATCATGAAAGCCGAAATGACGGGCTTTGATCCTATAGAGCAGGAAGTCACCGATAGGGCCATTCCAGTCATACTCGACCTTAGAGATGGCGAAACCATGACCGAAGTGATTGGCAATTGCAAAATCAACGACCAAGAGATGGAAATCAAAGGCACGGTCGAAGGCAATACTGTGACCTTCGAAGCAGTCAACACAACGGTCTCCTACAACTATGATTTTAACGGGTTCAACATCCCACTTGAGATGAGTATCACCTATGCTGTGACTGGCATACTTGAAAATGAGACATTGGCACTCGACGGCACCTGCAATGGCGAGGGAGAAATCCATTATCCTCTCTTCAACATCAATGGTGCCACTTCCCTTGACGGCACCATCGGCGGCAGCCTGACAAAGCAATAACCACATCTTGAACTACGCTCATCATGCAATTAATAGTTCCACATAGAAGCATTGCGGCCTTCGCCGTGATGCTTCTTTTGCTTGTAGCGGGTGTCGGTTGCAAGCGCACCGACGGTGTGGACCTGCTCTCGATGAACCTCGAACAATACGAGCCTGTGGAAGAGTTTGCCAAGGCCTACGAAGCCCTCAACAGCCAAGAGCAACTGCAATCCGACGCACCCTACGACCTGGAACAGACCATCCGCGTCGTCAATGCGATGGAACTGGCTCAGATGCATGCTGAGAGCTTCGACGACTTCCTCGACTACATGGCTAAGCAGGACTACACGGGTGTAGCCCCAGACGTGTTGGAGGCCAAGCGCAAACTGTTTCCACTACTGGAATACACCTACAAGTTGCAGCAACAAGACGAGCAGTTGGGTGACATCTGGATGCTGATGCGTAGCGTGGCTCGCGGCGGCGAGAGCCTGATGGACGATACCTCCCTCGTTGAACTGATCATGATGATGCATAGCGATATCTTCGCCCTCTTCCACTTGGCTACGGGAGGCGACGTCGAAAAAAGCCTCAACGAAGCCTTCGAACAATACGAAAAAGATGTCAAGCTGAAAGCTCAGGTGCGTGAAGACCTCGACCGCCTGCGCGAGTCGTACCGCAACTACTTGGAATACTACGTGCCCATTTACAAGAAATATATGGGTGAGTACGATGCCCTGTGCGTAGAGAAAGACCAAGCTTATTTCGACCTCTATGGCGGCAGGGCTGACGACGCCTTGCAGCATACCCAAAACATCCTCGACAAATATCCCGACAACGCCGAAGCCATGCTTTTGCAGTCGATGGGACTCATTTTGGAAAGCGCTTCCGAAACCCAGCCCATACCCAGCATCAGCATGAACGACATCGAAACCGGGCAGCCACTTCCTGACCATGAAGAAGAAGAACGTCCCCAATTGCCGATGAGCGTAAAGCAACGCGAGGCCAGCGATATGCTGAAACGCTACACTGAACTCTATCCTACCCGCACTGCTCCGGCACTCATGCTCGAAGGATTGCTCTATCAACAGTTAGGAGACCAAAACACCGCCATGTTGCGCTTTCATCAAGCTTCGGTGGAATACCCGCGTCAGGCAGAGCGACTTACCGACATGCTCGATGCCTACAATATGCGCACCTACTTGACCAAGACCCCTGAGGGACAATACCTGCGCCGCCTCTATGCCTCCACCATGGAAGGCTACGGCTTGTTCAGCCCCAACCTGCAGAAAGCGCGCTACTATGCCAACCAAGGCGACATGGAAGAAAGCCGCAAGGAAATCTTCAACCACTTCTTCCGCCGTGGCAACCAAGGCATCTACGACGAACTGCTCTCCGACATGCAATTCTGTGAGGAAAACCTCTACGGGCCTTTCAAGAGTCTGCTCATCGAACAGTCGTACATCGATGTCAGCGTCGAGCCCACATCAAGTTGGCTGTTTTGGAAAGACAAGAGCGAAGTGCACGTCAGCCTAAGCAACCGCTCCGACCTGAGGCTCGAGAACGTGCGCGTCTTCCTCTGCATCCACTACACCGACATGTATAAAGACGAATACGATGTGGTGAAAGTGCCTAAGACCTTAAACATCATCGAACCTCGTTCCACCGCCGACTTGGAAACCGTCGAACTGAAATACAAGGACAAAAACTATGATGACATCACGCGCATTCGCGCCATTGCCATGACTGATGACCGCATCTGCTGGATTGATGAGGTGAAATACAAAGAGGCCAAGGCCCTTGCACCCAACCGTGGCGACAACAGCAACCTCAACCAATGGCAACAGCGCGACCGCGAGGAATATCTCAGCAACTATTCACTGGAACCTCTGAAACTACAAAAAGCTTTGCGCACAGGCATCACCGTGCTGCCTCCCGAGGTCGACCCGACCGAAGAGAAAAGCGCCTGGAAATCCATCAAGGGCTGGGTCAGCCACCCCGACAACACACTCAACATCGAGTTGCCGCGCACCCTCGTGATGGCCGACCCCGTGTTCTCCATCAGACCCTTGGATGCCAATGATGCGCTACAGCCCGATGAGAACTACCTCTCAGGCACGTCCATCCACCTGCACTTCGACTACGAGCCCGAGTTAGACGAGGTCTTGCCTCTTTACATCTACACTGAGGCCGCCGACTTTAGGGTCGACATCCTCTATCGTGGGAAGGACTCAACTGTGCAGGCTGTGGCTATACTTAGGCAATAGTATAGGCCGTGTGTCGGAGACACACCATTCTATTTACCCCACATATAGTGTGGGGGAGGACACCCATCGAGGTATCTCTATGGCGTGTCGGAGACAAGCTACTGGAGTGTGTAGAGCCTGTATGGCAGACTCATACTGATGTGACAGAGTGGGACTGCTCCTATGACCCCACACTGCAGTGTGGGAAATGAAAAAAGGATGGTCGTGACCATCCTTCTCATTGGTAGCGGGGGGAGGATTCGAACCTCCGACCTCCGGGTTATGAGCCCGACGAGCTGCCTCTGCTCTACCCCGCATCGTGCATAAAATCTCGCAAAACAAAAAATTTTGCTCGCGAAATCGGCTGCAAAAATAATAATTTTGTTTCTTTGCAAGGCAAAAAACAGGAAAAATTTTTCATTATGACGCATAAAGCAGGCTATGTCAACATCATAGGACGCCCTAATGTGGGCAAGTCCACCCTTATGAATCAGCTCGTAGGCGAGAAAATCTCCATCATTACCTCGAAAGCGCAGACCACCCGCCACCGTATTCTCGGTATTGTAAACGGCGACGACTTCCAGATTGTATTTTCCGACACCCCTGGCATCATCAAAGACCCGGCATACAAGATGCACGAGGTGATGAACCAATTCGTCAATGTGGCCCTCATCGATGCCGACCTCATCCTCTTCGTGGTGGACATCACTGACAAGAAAGTCGAAGAAAAGACCGTAGAGCGGCTGAAAACCACCGAGATACCTGTCTTCGTGCTCATCAACAAGATCGACCTCTCCACGCAGGAGCAGGTGGAACAAGCCGTGGAACAATGGCGCGAAACGCTACCCAACGCCACCGTGTTTCCGCTCTCAGCGCAATACAATGCCAATGTGGAATTCATCTTCAAGCAGATTCTTGAGAAGTTACCCGAGTGTCCGCCCTATTTCCCGAAAGATGAACTCACCGACCGCTCAATGCGTTTCTTCATCACCGAGATCATCCGCGAGAAGATTTTGCTCAACTACCAGCAGGAAATCCCTTATTCGGTGCAGGTCGAGGTGGAAAGCTACGAAGAAACCGAGAAGCACATCCACATCCGTTCCATCATCTATGTGGCTCGCGACTCGCAAAAGGCCATCATCATCGGCAAGGGTGGCAGTGCCATCAAGAAACTCGGCATGCAAGCCCGCACTGACATTGAGGAGTTTACTGGAAAGAAAATCTTCTTGGAGCTGTTTGTAAAGGTTGATAAAGACTGGAGAGACAACGAAGCGGAACTGAAAAGGTTTGGGTACGAGGCGTAAGAAGTTATTACTTCTTCCCGAACAATTCGGAATGTGAGCCTAATCTGACCAACTCGATGAAATTACTCTTCGGGTCAAACCAAATTAAAAGGAAATCACCTTGGACATGACACTCGATGCAGCCTTTGTATTTGCCATGAAGCGGATGAGGCAGATACTCGGATGGGATGGGTTGCTCGTTTTTTATGAGTTTTAGTAATGCTGTGAGATCGGCCAGTTTCTTAGGCTGATGCTTATACCTCTTCAAATCCTTTCGGTATTGCGTAGTGGGTTGCAGCGTTTTCATTCCTCTTCTTCATTAAGAATATCATTCAGCATCTCATCAACATCTGTGTAAACCTTATTCCTGTTATGACCCGACATGGCCTCTTCTATCGCAGCTTTAGTGACTTCATTAGGCTCGTTGTAATAATAGTCCAATAACAGGCTCTCCAAAAAGTTGTTGAGTGTCCTGTTTGTTCTTTCGGCATCTTGTTTCATGAAATCCAGCAAGTCGGTTCTCAGACGGAAAGAGGTTTGTTTTCTTTGGATTGTTGTTGCCATAATAACTTAGTATTGCTGTTAATTGTGTGCAAAAGTAATACAAATAATTTGAATTGTGATACAAATTTGACAAAATTCTCTCGGAACTCTC
>JAFRRE010000161.1 GCA_017428285.1 Bacteroidales bacterium
AGTCATCAACGAGCCCGAACTGCTCAAGCTGATGGCCGAGCGTACCGACCTCAAGTACATCACCGACATCATGCCCGATGCCGATGCCGAGTTCAAAGCCTTCGAAGGCCGCTACTTCGCCACGCCCAAGAAGATGGGTGCCCAGACCGAAGAAGCCAACATCAACGCTGGCCTGGCCGCTGCCAACCAAATCGCTGATTTCTTCAAGACGGGCAACAAGCGCTTCCAAGTGAACAAATAATTAACAAACCGAAAAAGACACTGCAAGCCCGTCTTGTGGTGTCTTTTCCTTAATTGCCTGATAATGATTCCGGAAAACACAAAACCCACCAATTTTTTCAAGTTTGAGGGACTCCGCATTTACCATAAATCCGTCGATTTCATCAATGCCATCCTTTCCCTCAGCAACACTGTCCAAACAAAC
Source organism: Bacteroidales bacterium (assembly GCA_017428285.1). The sequence continues at coordinate 425 of JAFRRE010000161.1, forward strand.
GCCCAAAAGATCATCATCGACCAGTTCCTCACAGAAGCTGGGCACATCTCTGCCAACATCATTGAAGGTGCCAACCGTTCAAAATCGGAATTCATCGAATACCTGCAAAAAGCCAAGTCGAACATCGGCAAATGCGTGATGCTCTGTTCTTTAGCATCGATGCAGTCACTTATCGACGAAACCCAAGAAGCTGACATCCGCAACGAACTCATGGAACTCACCAAGATGGTTGGCGCGCTCATCCTCTCTTTTCAGAAACATGAATCAGTCAATAACCCAGAAGTCTGACTGTCAGAAAACAAACAAAGCACTATCAATTAAAACCCTAATACAATGTCAGTTATCAAACCGTTCAAAGGATGGCGTCCTGGTGTGGACATCGTCCAGAAACTCGCCTCCCGTCCCTACGACGTGCTGAACACCGAAGAGGCACGCAAGGAATGCGAAGGCAACCCCTACAGCCTGCTCCACGTGACCAAGGCCGAAATCGACTTGCCTGAAGGTCACAAGGACAGCGACCTCGAGACCTATCTGAAAGTCGTTGAGAACTTCAACAGCTTCAAGGACTTCGGATGGATCAAGCAAGACCAAGAGGAAAAGCTCTACATCTATGCCCAAAGCATGAACCCGACCGATGCCAACGCCCACTGGCAGTATGGCATCGTGGCCTGCGCCTACAGCGAGGACTACGTGAACAAGATCATCAAGAAGCATGAGCTGACCCGTAAGGACAAGGAAGAGGACCGCATGAAGCACGTCCGCCTCACCAACGCCAACGTTGAACCAGTGTTCTTCGCCTACCCTGCCGTCGCTGAAATCGACGCCATCGTGAGCAAGATCACCGCTGAGAAGCCCATCTATGACTTTATCGCCAAGGAAGACGGCTTCGGCCATCGTTTCTGGATCATCGACGACAAGGCCACCATCGCCCGCTTGGTTGAACTTTTCGACAAGAAAGTCCCGGCCATGTACATCGCTGACGGTCACCACCGCAGCGCTGCCGCAGCCCTCGTCGGCCAGGAGAAGAAGGAGAAGAACCCCGCCCACACGGGCAAGGAGGAGTACAACTACTTCATGACCGTCATCTTCCCCGACAACCAGTTGAACGTCATCGATTACAACCGCGTCGTAAAAGACCTCAACGGCCTCAGCACCAAGGACTTCTTCAAGGCCCTGCAAGAGAACTTCGACATCGAATGCAAGTGCAACTGCACCAAGGACGGCGGCACGTGCAACTGCGAGTTCCCCTGCCACTGCGAGTGCGATACCGAATATAAGCCTAACAAGCTGCACAACTTCTCGATGTACATCGAGGGCGTGTGGTACAGCCTGACCGCCAAGCCTGGCACCTACGACGACAACGATCCGATTGGCGTGTTGGATGTCACCATCCTCAGCAACCTTGTCCTCGACAAGATTCTGGGCATCAAGGACCTCCGCACCGACAAGCGCATCGACTTCGTTGGCGGCATCCGCGGCCTCGGTGAACTGAAGCGTCGCGTCGACAGCGGCGAGATGAAGGTCGCCTTCGCGCTCTATCCTGTGAGCATGAAGCAAATCATCGACATCGCCGACACGGGCAACATCATGCCTCCCAAGACCACTTGGTTTGAGCCGAAACTCAGATCAGGTCTGGTCATCCACACGCTGGATTGATAGGACTTGAGACACGAGACTAAGGGACGCGAGACTTTGTTCTTGCGTCCTTTTTTTACCATTTCCGAAATACGATAAATCAGCGGTCATTAGATTCATTTTGTTTTCAATCATAAAAATGTCTCAAATCATAGTCGAACATGCCCCATCGGGTGAATTGGTGGCGTTTTAGCAGCATCATCCGCCTGACATTGTAATTGTTCCAGTGCGACAATACACCGCAATAGGAATTGAGTGCATTGCCCTCATGAACCGTCCTGCCTTCCGTTTCCAGGGCAAACAGTTTCTCGTCCATGCGCTGCAAGGTAGCACGGCTCAAATAGGTTCGATAGGGCAACACAAACGCTCCCAAGAATTCAATACCATCATTCACGGAGCGTATCTCCGTCTTCCCATCATGGACGGCCAACCCAAGACTATCTGACAAAAACTCCGTGATTTCAGGCACAAGCGACTCAAGCCAATCCTCATCGCAACTCACCACGAAGAAATCGTCAACATAACGGCCATAATGTTTGCAATGCAGTTTCTGCTTCATAAACTGGTCGAACTCATTCAGATAGACATTGCTGAACAATTGGGATGTGAGATTGCCGATGGGCAGGCCGCAACCTTTCGGACTATGGAACAGGCTCTTGTCGTGCGGCAGTCCTCCCCAGTCGGAGCGAGGGCCTATGATACGGCAACCCTTTGTCGGGTTGAGCATGACAATCTCATTGGTGAGATAACGCACAAAATCCATATCGACATAATCTGTCCAACATGTCTTTAGGAGTTTGCCAACACGATGTCCCGACATCTTTTCCAATGATTTGAGGCAGATTGCAAGCAGTTTCGCCCTGTCAATGTTCATAAAATAGCCTCGAATGTCCATCTTTAGGACAAAACACGGATACTTGTAGTTTTGGCTCTCTTTCATAATATGCTGCCGCAGGCGGGCTATGCCATAGTGCGTTCCACGACCCTTGATACAACTATAGCTATCCTCAATGAAAGTGCGCTCGAACATCTCGTGCGTGTAGTTGAAGTAAAGGTGATGCACGATGCGGTCGCGGAAATGGGCGGCAAACACCTCGCGCTTCTTGGGGTCGGTGATGATGAAGCAGTCGGAAGGCTGGGGCTTGTAGGTGCGGCTCAAAAGCGCTTCGCAGAGCGATTCGAGGTTCTTTTCAAGATTGGCCTCGAAACGCAACTGGTAGGGCTTGTTGCGTTTGTGGCGACGAGCATCGAGATAGGCCTGATTCAGGTCTTCGTATAATTGTTCTCGGGTTAACATCATTATAGATTTGAAAATAATGGCAGAGACGGTGCTTGCACCGTCTCTACAAGAAAAAACAAAGGAAGAGGGCTGGCAAGAGCGGACTAAGCGCACCGAGAACCCGTTGTTGCGGTTGTTGTTGTTCGTGTTAAGGTTGCCGCTGTTGAAGTTCAGGTTGTACGCGTTGTTGCTATTGTTGTACGAACTCGACCAGTAGTTGCCGTTGGAACCGACATTGTTGACTGAAGTCCCGTAGCGGTTGCCTGCGGCAGGCAGGAAGACTTGCGTATGCGTCGGCGGCCGTCTTTCACGCCGTGCCAAAAGAACCATGATTTGGAGCCGATGGCACGCTTCACTCTTTCCCCTTATGGGGGCGCAACCGCCTATGAACTATTCCTTGTGTATTTTCTTTTCATCTTAATTAAAGGAGCGATGCCAACTGCTGCTTGATTTCAGCAATAAAGGCCATGCATTCCATCGGGGTTTTCTGCTCGACGGGAAAAGATAGTATGCGCAGCATGACTTCCGACAAATGACGCGGCTGCATCTCCGCACCGGCTTTCAGGTCGTCCCTCAACGATGTCCTTTTCGGCTGCGCCATAGGCACAGAGTTTTTCCATTGGCGAAAATCCTCAACCAACGATTCGGCATCCTCGGCTTCGGGCGACAAGGCAGGCTGTAGCGTGATGGCCACCGACTTGTCATCGTTGGAAACCACTTGGGCATCCTCCGGCAAATATTTGGCCAGGCTGGTTATGGGAAACCCAATGAAGACCGCCGTAGTGTCGTCCTTCAATTCCGTCTTCTGCTCCCGCCTCGTGGCCTTGAACTGGTTCATATAGCGGCAGCACAGCCACGCGCTCCATTCGTAAGCCCTATAGAACGTGCCTTCGGGGAAAAGATAGATGGTGTTGTGCGGGCCTTGTGGAATCCGCTTCCATTCAATTTCCAAAATGTCTTTCAGTTGAGCCATGACAGTATGTCTTATAAATGCCGCTTGTCATCCGCAGCGGGTGGCCACGGTGCCCTGGGGGTCACCCCACCCGCCGCAGATGACAAGCCCGTGTGCGTCGTTGCGTGGCGCACACAAGGAATAGTTACTGGCAAGAGCGGACCAAGCGCACCGAGAACCCGCGGTCGCGGCTGCCGTTGTTCGTGTTAAGGTAGCCGCTGCGGAAGTACAGGTAGTACGCGTCGTAGCTATCGCCGGACGAACTCGACCAGTAGCCGCCGCTGGAACCGACATAGTAGACTGAAGTCCCGTAGCGGTAGCCTGCGGCAGGCAGGAAGACTGCACCGTTGGCCTCAAGCGTGTTCGCCCAGTCGGTGGCGGTGATGGTGTTGCTGGTGAAATTGGCACCGCTGCTGTTGGTATTGTTCAAGTCATAGGAGGAGGCATCCCAGTCGTTGGGCAGCAGGATGACACCGTTCACGCCGTCCACAGTGGCCTTGGCATAGCGGATGCCCGAAAGCGTGGGACGGCTGTAGAACACATAATACCATTCATCGTTGGTCAAGGTTCTCCACTGGCCTTCGGTGTTGCCGCCGTTGCTGATGGCGTTGTAGCCCCAATCTGCCTTGCCGGTCTGGTCATACAGGTTGTAGGTGTATTCCCCATAGGCATAGTAGTCGCCGTAATTGGTGCTAGTGCTCCACGGTTGGTAGCAGTTGGCACCGTGGTTGTAGCCGCTCGTGCCCCAACCGAACAGGTCAATCCAACCATCGTAGGTCTCGGAAATACTGCCGTTGGCATCGCCGATGTAGTTGTATTGGTTGGACGCGAATTGCCAAATGCCCGTATTGGCCTTGTATTGCAGGTTGCCTTGCGAGAAATAGACGCGGTCGCCGTTGCCATTGATGGTGAACTTGCCACTGACGGCACCTGTCGGGGTGGTTCCTGGATTGGTTTCAACCGTTGCCGCCAAGGCAATACCTTCGTTCAGGTAATCGTTGGCAGTGATGGCAGGAATGGCCGGGCGTGTACCCCAATAATTCCCGTCCTCAGTATAGACAGTACCCTCGTCGCCTTCCGCCAAAGCCGTTTGTGGCAACAAGATGGCCCAATGCTCACCGCTCCAACCCGACAGCTTGACAAGTCCGTTGTCCACTTGGCTGTAGGCGAATCCGTTGGTCGAGAAATCGACCGTCACCTTGTTGTTCAGGCCCAAGATACAAGTCGGGTTGGACGACAAAGTCGTCACATCAAACTTCACCAAGGCGGCCTTGTTGAGGAAGAAGGCGGTGTAAAGCCCAGCACCAGTGAAGGTCTCGTTGGAGGTGGCGAACGAAATCACGGGATAGCCACTCGTCTGGTCGCTGATGTTCACCGAGCAAGAGGTGCTGCTGCCTGGGGTGAGGGTTTCTTCTGGCGTTTTGTTGCCGAGGAAGAAGAAATAGAGGGGTTCGCCCTCGGTAGGGTTGGTGATGTTGCCAGCAAAGGTGTTGCCATTGTTAGTCAATGTGCCCACGAACTTCTGCCCACTGGCCACGTACACCACGTCGCCATACTCGAAAGCCACCATGCCATTGTTGGGGTTCACGTTTATCCTTGAGCCGTCGTGCGCCTTCACATCAAGGGTGATGGCAACGGTTCCATCCTCATTTGAGGCGGACTGTTCCTGCTTCTTGCATTGCGACAAGCCCAGAACAAGGGCGACTGCCGCCAAAATCATGCTAATTCTTTTCATTGTTGTGTCTCCTTAATTGATTTGATTCCTTTTGTTTTGTTGATTTTTCTTGTCTTGTTTTTTTCTTTTCGTCGCGGCATAGCCTATCCCCGCCGAAAGCAGGATAAGTAGTCCGCTACCTATTGGCGTGTCGTTGCCAAAGGTCTGATGCGTGAAGTTGCCTTCGTGGTTGATTCCGAAGGTTTGGTGCATGAAGGTGCCTTCGTAGTCGTTTCCGAAAGTCTGGTGCGTGAAGATGCCTTCCGTGCTGCCTCGGTCGCCTCGCCTCAGCAGCCCTTGATCGCCTCCACTATCGCCAGCCTCTCCAAACAAGCCTTGCCCCAACGCGCCAAGCGGCAACGACAAAGCCGCCGCCATCGCCAAGGAAAGCGCAACGGCCTTCCCTCTCTTTTTGGTTTGCTTCTTCATAAGCGAAAGTTTTAGATTGATACTATTGTGAATTTAAAATTTAATGATTCAAGTGTAAGCGGTAATTTTGCATCGACAATTTTTGGTAAATAAAAACCGACAGTTTTTGGCAAATAAGAATCGACAGAAGCCGTATCATTGCAGCCAACAATGAACGAGAAAGTCGAACCTAAAACAGCCAAAGATGCGGGAAA
>JAFRRE010000162.1 GCA_017428285.1 Bacteroidales bacterium
CTGACCTATGTGCTTCCCCAGTCTGGATACACCAAGACCACACTTCTGCGAATGGATGAGGAACAGCAGGAACTGTATGACATAGTCACTTACCGCCACAAAAGCTAAAAATTGGGTGTCCCATTGCGGAAAACAGGAAAACCTTTATTTGCGTAAATTGACTTTCTGCACCATCACTCCGCTTTCGCCCTCAATGCGAACGAGATACATGCCCGATTCGTAACGGCTCAGATCGAGGGTGGTGTTGTCTTCGGCTTCAGCCTCCATGAGTTTTTGTCCCATGAGGTTGCTCACAGTGATGTGCATCATGCCTTGGCCTTCAATGTTGAGCAAGCCGTTGGTCGGGTTGGGGTAGACTTGGACCTTGCTATCAGCGTTTTCTTCCACGTCTGTCACGGTGATCGAAACAGCTTCATCCGTAGATTCGCATTCTTCATTGTTCTTGACGTAAACGGAAGTAACCCAATAGCCATAGCCTCCACATTGATTTTCAATGAGATTGTCGAAAAACTCGTAATGCATGGTACCAGTATAGGGAATTTCAGTAATGGGCTCTTCATCCTTGTATATTGCTTCGGCGCGATAAACATTGAAATGGTCGAGGTAAGTGGTGATTTCAGGGCTGTCCCAAGTGAGATAAGCACCGTATTCCTCTTCGGTGTTCCAAAGGTATTCGCCGTCAAGGTTCAATACAGGGTAGCAGGCCAGCGGAGCTTCCTCGCAGTTATTCTCGTAGGTCATAAACACTCCGTCATCGAGGTCTGCCGAGGTGTAGAGCTCATTGCCTGCATAGTCGAGGATGGTGAAAGAGCATTCATCATCGGTGTCGTGTTCAGGATAGGCATGATACCAGCCATGGTTCCAGATGAAGTTGAGGTTGCCGCGCAGCAAAGGCAGGTCGACAACCAGGTCTGAACCCTCGGTCATGGTAATGATGGCGATGCGCTGGCCACTTTCGGAGGCCACGCTGATGGCGGCACCTTTCCAGCCGTTGCCACCGTTGTCGTGGAGTTGGAAAACGACGTTGCATTTCTCGCCCACAAGGATGCTGCGATAGGTGGTGCGGCTGATGCCAGCTTCGTTGGTCACGTAGATGGCGTATTCATACAGGCCAGGTTCAAGGCCGTTGTCTATATATTCCATATCGGCACCTACTTCGGCATCTGTTAAAACAGCGATTTCTTCGAAGTTGCGGCGGATGGTGACCGAGGTGATGCTGGTTAGCGCGTTGCCATTAAGGTCGAGGGTAGGATTGGTCCATGTGAGGCGGACAGCATCCAAGGTGGATTCCTCAAAGGCAGCCATCTTGTCCACGCTGTCGGGACGGCTGTAGTAGACATCGCCTTGTGGGATGATGTGCCCTGTGAAGCCGTTCATCTGGTTAAAAGCGTATCGGGTCGTGTTGAGGGCACCGATGGGGCACCAGGCATTGTCGCGACCGCTCCAGCCCCAGTTGAAGTGGAAGTAGTCATTCTCGTCGTAGCCGTCGCACACGTAGGCGTGACCACCAGCACCACTGTCATCCTGACCGCTGTAATAAAGGGGCAGGAGCTCGTCCAAACCACCATCTTTCAGCAACTGTGCCCATTCTTCGTTGCTATAGCCCCAGCCTGGCCACCAACCGCCTCCGTAGTTAGTTAAATGGTCTTCGCAGTTGTAACGGAAATAGTTGCGAAGTGCATCTGGAACCATGTCAGAGTAGGCACCACTGCCACTACCGCTGTACTGCATGTCGACGGAAATACCAAGGTGGTGTAGCAGTTGGGCTATTTCGAAGTATTCCTCTTCGGTGCTGGTTGAGTCTAATGTATTGGGCATCAGCTCGAAATGGTACTCGGTCTCGCCGTAGTTGGCACTTTGTTGGGCATAACCTTGAGGGTTGTAGCTATGTGAGCCCACACCTTGGGCAGGCCATTCCCAAAACTTCATCACCATGCCCATGGCCGTGGCGACGCAACCGGCGTACACATGACCGCCATTGCCTTCAGGGTCTTCGGGGCATTGGCTGTTCCAAGGGAAGTTCTGGTTCCAGAGGGTTTGGCAGAGTGGGCCAACCACAGCACGAGTCTGCTCACCGCGGTTGAGGCCGCCATTCTTGGACACGGCGTTCCATTCAGCGACAATGTCGGGTGTGGCTGTGAGGTTGTGTGCGCGAACGTATTGGATTTCTTCGCGGAAGCCGTCCAAGGTGAATTGGAAGCCTTCCGACACGTTTTGCGGGTCAAACTGTCCCGTGGTGGAGTAGGCCAGGATGGGCTTCACGCGGTCGTCAGCGGCCACGATGACAAAGCCTTCGCCGTTGCTGACGTTAAAAACATAATAGTCGTTGGCGTCGCGGTTGGCGGCGACAGAGACCAGATTCAGTTGGATGTCAGCGGTTTTTTGGCTGATAGCGGTGGTGCTCAAGAATTTGGCACCTAGTTTTTGTGCCTTCTGTTGACTGACGGGGTCGGCCAACAAGTTACCCAAAGTGAGGGCGGCAAGGCATAAGGTTAGAAAGGTTTTTCTCATTGTTTCAACTATTGTTTGTTTAAATACTAAAGACTGTTTTATTATTAGGTGCGAAGCAACATTAAGAAATAACGAATACTTGAGCAGTTTTAGTAACCTTCGCTGACCGCTATGACAACGAGGGTGAAGTAGAGAATCCAGAAAGGAATCATCACGATGCTGAGAATGAGTCCCACCTTGGAAGTGATGCGTCCAGCATTGAGCATGCCTTCTCCGGTATATGTATCGGGGTTGGCAGCAATGGCGTCGTAGCCTTCATAAGCCTTTCTTTTTCCGATGGCAGACAAAATGAAGCCAGGGATAATCAGAGAACTGAAGTTGATTGAGAGAATGCCAAGTACCAATGAGGCGACGGCAGTAGGAGCGAGAAGTTTGGCTTGCTGTTTGGCTGGTTTTGCCGGTTTGAGAGGCGCAGAGCATTGAGGACAGACTTCTTCTGTTTTGTCAACCAAAGTCCCGCAATAGGGACATGTGGTTTTTGTATCTTCGTTCATGGTATTGCTGTTTTTTGGGTTATTCTTTCAGCTTTTTGTATCTGAAACGTTTGGGTTCGACATTACCAAGACGTTTCATCTTGTTCTCTTCGTATTCGGAGTAAGAGCCTTCGAAGAAATACACTTGTGAGTTGCCCTCAAATGCGAGGATGTGGGTGGCCACACGGTCGAGGAACCAGCGGTCGTGGCTGATGATGACGGCACAGCCAGCGAAGTTCTCCAAGCCTTCTTCCAAGGCACGGAGCGTATTCACGTCGATGTCGTTGGTGGGTTCGTCCAAGAGGAGCACATTGGCTTCCTGCTTCAAGGTGAGGGCAAGGTGCATACGGTTGCGTTCACCGCCCGAGAGCACGCCAGCCTTCTTTTGCTGGTCGTTGCCACCGAAGTTGAAGCGCGAGACATAGGCACGCGAGTTCATGCTGCGTTTGCCCAACTGGATGAGTTCGTTCCCGCCGCTGATGACTTCCCAAACCGTCTTTTCAGGGTCGATGTCAGCGTGCTGTTGGTCGACATAGCCGATCTTCACGGTCTCACCAACCTCGAAGGTGCCAGAATCGGGTTGTTCCAAGCCCATGATGAGGCGGAATAGGGTGGTTTTGCCTGCACCGTTGGGACCGATAACACCCACGATGCCGCCTTGCGGCAGGCTGAAGTTGAGGTTCTCGAATAATAACTTGTCGCCGTATGCTTTGGTGACATCGTGTGCCTCGATGACTTTGGTGCCTAAACGGTCGCCATTGGGGATATAGATTTCGAGTTTCTCTTCCTTTTCCTTCACGTCTTCATTGAGCATCTTCTCATACGATTCCAAACGGGCTTTGCCCTTGGCATGACGGGCCTTCGGAGCCATGCGCACCCATTCCAACTCACGCTCAAGGGTCTTGCGGCGTTTGCTTTCGGTCTTCTCTTCCATGGCGAGGCGGGCGGTCTTCTGGTCGAGCCACGAGGAGTAGTTGCCCTTCCACGGGATGCCTTCGCCTCTGTCCAATTCAAGAATCCAGCCTGCCACATGATCGAGGAAGTAACGGTCGTGGGTGACGGCGATGACGGTGCCCTTGTATTGTTGCAAGTGGCTCTCCAACCATTGGATGCTCTCGGCATCGAGGTGGTTGGTGGGCTCATCAAGGAGCAGAATGTCAGGCTCTTGCAAGAGGAGTCTGCATAAAGCCACACGGCGGCGTTCGCCGCCGGAAAGGTTGCATACGGGTGTGTCGCCATCGGGGCAGTTGAGGGCATCCATGGCGCGCTCCAATTTGTTGTCGAGTTCCCAGGCGTCGTGTTGCTCGATGAGCTCGGTCAGCTCGCCTTGACGGGCAATCAGCTTGTCGAAGTCGGCGTCAGGTTCGGCGAACTTGTTATTGATCTCCTCGTATTCCTTGAGGATGTCGACAATTTCCTGCACGCCTTCCTCCACCACTTGCTTCACCGTTTTGTTGTCGTCTAATTGTGGCTCTTGGTCGAGCATTCCAACCGAATAGCCAGGCGAGAAGACCACTTCGCCGTTATAGGATTTCTCCTTGCCAGCGATGATGCGCAGTAGGGTTGATTTTCCTGCTCCGTTCAGACCGATGATGCCGATTTTGGCGCCATAGAAGAAGGAGAGGTAGATGTCTTTCAATATTTGTCTTGACGGCGGGATGATTTTGCTCACGCCTACCATCGAGAAGATGATTTTTTTGTCGTCTACTTGTGCCATATTCTGTTGTGTTTGTTTTGCTTATTGCGCAGGGATTGAAATCCCTGCTTGATTTAGGGTCGTCCTTTTAGGACTTTTTGCATCTCGTGTTCTAAAATGGCTGTCGCTTTTCCCCAGTCATAAACGCGATTTGTGAAATCGAATCCCGCTTGGGCAAGGCGTTCTGCCTTTTCCTTGTCGGTCAAGAGGGTGATGATATGTTGTGCCATTTCTTCGGCATTGCTGCCGACTAAGATTTCTTTATCAGGTTTGGCGCCAAGCGAGGCATTGGCTAAAGGCGAGGTGATGGCAGGCAGACGCATCGACATGGCTTCCAAGAGCTTGTTTTGCAGACCAGTACCAATGCGCATCGGGGCGATGAAGACGCGACTCTGCGCATAGGCCTCGCGGATGTCATCGAGCCAGCCGCTGACGATGACGCGCTCCGAGGCGGCCTTCTTCACTTTTGGGTCGGGGGTGGCACCGGCGATATAGAGCTTCACTTCAGGCATTGTTTTCCACACGATGGGCAAAATCTCGTTAGCCAAATAATCCACTGCATTTACATTAGGCGGATAACTCATGTTGCCCGTGAAGACAAGGTCATATTGCTTTTCGCGTTCCTGTGGCTTGAAATAGTCGTGGTCGACACCATTTGGGATAATGAGGATCTCGTCGCGGCGTTCATGCGGAAACAGGTCGCGGTCGGGCTCGCTAATGATAGATTTTACATCGAAGTTTTCAAAGATGGTTGCCTCATAGCGTTTCAGGCGATGATACTCCATATTATAAATAGGACGAGTGACGCATGAAGCTATATCGGCGCGACGTTTCATGCCGTAGGAGAAGATATCTTGATAATCAATAGCTTTAGGAAGGTTTTTGAAACGGATATATTCTGCCACGCGGAGTAATTGGCCGAAGAGCATGTCGGGCTTGTGCTTGGCAATCAGGGTGTCGATTTTTTTTGCGGCCTTGCGGTTGTAGAAGTAGCCGCATTGTAAGGGCAAACCCTTAAAAAAGGCACGGATAAGTCCCAAAAGGATTTGCGGCTTTGTGATTCTGATGAAGTTGATGGACTGACAATAAGGTTGCAAAGCATGGAAGGCATCTTGTTCGCTGACTTTCGGGTCGTCGTTCAACGCACAAAGGATGATTTCGTTGTGCTTGGCAAGCTGTTTTATTTGATTGAATGCCCGCAGTTTATCGCCCTTTTCAAGAGGGTAGGGGATGCGGGGCAGAAGGACAAAAATCTTCATCTCATCGAGAATTAGGGAGCAAAGATAGTGTTTTTTTTAAAACTATGGCCAATGGCTAATGACTATGGACGCTTTTGTTATGGGGAAGCGGCCATAGTCATAGGCCATAAGCCATAGTCACTCACAGGAAACTGATCTTACTTCCCGGCTTAATCTGTTCATAGAACATCAAAAGTCTCGCGATGATTTTGCGGTTATCGTAGGTCTCTTCCACCAATTTCCTTGCGGCCTGGCCAATTCGGACAGCGGTTTCGGGGTTTTCGTTAAGGCTGCGGATGGCCTCCACCATCTTGGCCTTGTTTTCAGCGATGATGATGTTGACGTCCTCATCATATTGAATGCCTTCTGCGCCCACACGGGTGGTGATGACGGTTTTGCCCAAAGCCATCGACTCAATGATTTTGATGCGGATACCGCTGCCCGATAGCAGGGGGACGATGGCTACATCGTGATTGATAACAAACTCTTTGGCATCAGGCACTTCGCCGATGACATGAACATGCGGGTCGTTTAGTGTGGTGAGCCATTCGGGCATGGAACGGCCGGCCAGGTGATAGACAAAATCAGGCACCTTTTCCACGGTCTTGGGCAACACCTCGTCGATGAACCAACGAATACCTTCCTCGTTGGGCATCCAGTTCATAGAGCCGATGTGGTAGAACTTGGGTTTGCCTTCAATTTCCGATTTAGGTGTGAACTGTTCAGGATAAACGCCGTACGGGATGTCGATAATGGGCTTGGAACAGTATTTCCTGAAAAGCGCGGCATCTTTCCGCGTGATGGCAGCAATGCCGTCTACGGTTTCGAGTGCTGACAACTCATACTCCTTCAAGGTCTTGGCCAAGTGGTTGATATACCAGCGTTTGGCGAAGAACTTGGTTTCCTTGGCGATGCGCTCCCAAATCTTGTGTTCCACGTTATGGGCGCGCAATACAACCATTGCCTTGCTGTGCTCACGGATGGTCTCCACGTAGGGAGCCATATAGAGCATTTCCAACTGCACCACATCAAACTGCTCTTTGTCAAGCACTTCTACCAATCTATCCTTAAACTCTTTGGAGATGAAACGCTCTACATGGTAGGACTTTTTGGTGAACAAGTTGAGAAAGGCGCTCAAAGGCTTGACGGTCAGGTCGATATCGATAAGTTCGATGCCGGTCTTTTTTTTGTAGTCTTCAGGGATGTCGCTTTCCTTGACATTGTATTTCTCGCTGTTGACCGCCAGGATCTTGACCTGATGTCCCGCTTCCATTAGTCCAGTGATGATGCTGTTCATCGCCATGGGACCGCCTTCGGAGGCTGGATAGGGTGGTTTGTTGCAGAGTAGAAGTATCCTCATGTTTAATCGTTGGTCGTTGAAATGATAATTAACTTCGTTGAATCTTCGATTTCGACGTAGTCAGTTGTTTAATTGTCGCTTTGTTGGGCTATCGTACCACGGCAGCCAGACAGTATTATTTTTGCAGTTCAACCTCGGTTTTATTTCCTTTTTTGAACAGTCTTTTAAAGAATTTCTTCCAGCTGTCACCATCGAAAAGCGCGGCATCAGTAGTGGCCTTGAAGGTGAAGAAGAGCCCGACGGGTAGTAACACTAGTGATGAGAGCCACACGCCGAGGAACATATTGAGGTCGCCGAAAACGGCCATGCGCTCGGCAATGGTGGAGATGAGATGGTAGATGATAAAGAACACCACGGAGATGACCACAGGCAGTCCCAGACCACCCTTGCGGATGATACTGCCCAACGGCGCCCCGATGAAAAAGAAGATAATGCAGGCGATGCTCAATGTGAACTTCTTGTGCCATTCTTTCTTGTGCTTGTTGATATTTTCGGTCTGTGATTTGAAGTCCATCTTGTTAAAGGCGACATTGTCTTTGGCGTTATCAGCGCTTCCGAAGGCCATGTTGATGATGGTGGAGCGCGCCTCGCCTTCATAGCGGTCGAGTAGTGGCCAGCTTAAGGGAATACAGGTGTCGGCAACAATACTATCGGAAGTGGGTTGTGCAATGCTCTTAGGCGGGTTGTCTGTGTGCAGACTGTTGTAGTTGCTCCACCGTCGTGAGAAACCTAGCGTAAATGCCTCTTGCTTTCCTATGTAACGGTGTTGAAGCGAATCCAGGGAGGAGGAGAGCTGACGGATGTTCATCATCTGCTGGTACGATTTGTACATGTCCTCATCCGAACGGGTCATGTCAAACGAAGCCAAACTGAATTTGAGCTGTTCCTGCTTGAACGACATGCGCTCGAAAGGACGCGTTTCCTTATAGTTGTCGGGAGTGAGGTCGGTGTAGTTGTAGCCGTTGTATAAGGTAAAGATGATGTTGCGTTGGTTGGGGCTCATCGACATCATGCCCGAGTCGGCGGAGATGATCTTGGTGTTGCCTTGTCGGTCGGTATGGTCATAGATTTTCACTCCATAGATATGGCTGCCGTCCTTGCCTTTTTTCTCCACGTAAATGACGTAGTTGTCAATGTCCTTGTAAAACACGCCTTCCTTGATATTGAAAGCCAGTTTCTGCCGCTGAACGTCAGTGAGCAAGGTGCGCCATTTGAGGGTGGCGATAGGGATGATGCTATTGGATATGAAGAAAGCAAATACGCTGATAATCAAAGAGAAATTCAATAAAGGCCGCATCACTTTCCACATGGAGATACCGGAAGCCTTCATGGCCACAAGCTCGTAGTGTTCGCCAAGGTTGCCGAAACACATCAGCAGGGCAAGCAGCAAGGCCAATGGCAGCGACATGGGAATGGCAGTGATGGAAGTGTAAAACAGAAGCTCGGCCAATATTTTGATTTCCAGTCCTTTGCCAACCAAATCATCGACATAGAGCCATACGAATTGCATCACCCAAACAAACACCACGATGAAGAAGGTGAGGAAAAAGGTGCCCAAAAATGATTTGGTGATATACTGGTAGAGTTTCTTCATTTTAAATAAAACGCTGCAAAGGTAGAAAAATTTCACCCTTTGAAGAGAGCATGGGGTATTTTTCTATATTTGCAGCAAAAATACACGCATTATGAACCAGCTTGATTATTTGAAAGGGCTTAACATAGCCATTACCATCAGCGCCAAAGACGGCGAAATCCTTTACCAAAACGACAGCAGCATTGAAGTGAACGGCGACGCCCGCGGCCGCGACCTGATGAAATGCCACAATGAGCGTTCGCAGCAAATCATCCGTCATCTCTTGGATGATGCCGCCACCAATGTCTACACGATTTCGAAAAAAGGCAAGAAGAAACTCATCTATCAGACACCTTGGTATGAAGATGATGAAAAAAAGGTCGTTGGTGGACTCATCGAGTTTTCCATCATCCTGCCTGACGAGATGCCGCATTATGACCGTGGCTAACCTGTCGAGGTGTAGTGACTTTGTCTCTTGAACAACCCAACCTGAATACCAATAACTAAAACACTAAACACCATGAAAAAGACTTTCATTTTATTATTTATGGTTCTTTCGTTTTTCGGAGCAAAGGCCAACGACGGTGTGTTCTATGCCCAAGGTAACCATCTGATTCCCATTACGGAAACTGATATCAGTGTGAAGAAGGAAGTGCTGACCATCAACAAAGTGGGAGAGGTTATCAAAGTTACCGTTTATTACGAGTTTTTCAATCCGGTGAAGGCCAAGGACTTGCTCGTTGGCTTCGAGGCACCGCCACCTTATCCCTATGAGGACGATTATATGGCCGTATTTCCCGAGCAGCCTCATATGAGCAACTTCAAAGTTATCATCAATGGCGAGGCTTTGAATTATCAAATTGCTCATGTCTCAAGCGGTTATTATGATGGGGAGAGAGATGAATGGGTCATTCCTGATTATTATTACAATGGCAAGATACAGGGTTGGTCGCGCAAACAGTGTGAAGACTCCCTCAAGGCTCGCGATTATTTCGATATGCCTTTCACCTATGTCTATCATTTCAACGCGCATTTCCGTGAAGGCTTAAACATTATTCAGCACACCTATGATTTCGACGTTTCAGGGTCAGTGGGCGAGGAGTATTGTTTTCCGTACGTGCTCACTGCTGCCAACCGTTGGGCCAACCATCAGATAGATGATTTCACCTTGAACATCAATATGGGTGATCTTGAGTCGTTTACCATTGATCCGACGTTCTATGATAACCTCAATGAATGGAGTTTTGATGGAGTTGGAAGGAAAAATGCAGTTCAACTGGAATATGGCGAGCCAACCTATATGTTCCATGTACAAAAGGGTGGTTTGACATTCCACAAAAACAATTTTCATCCCAACGGCGAACTCAATATCAGCAAGCCTTATGTAGCCTTGTTTTTTATGTGGAGTGATAATAAGGATGCCAAACATCTTATGGAAGTTGTTGGCCAACAATATGCCAACTTGTCACCTCTTCTTGGTGAAGATCTTAACTTGACTGCTGAACAGAAACGCATCTTGAAAAACCTGCCCTTTGCCTATCGCGGTCATGTGTTCAAGGATAAAGGCTTGCGCCAGTTCTTCGAGTCAACCAAATGGTATGTGCCTGACTCCAACTACAAGGACGATATGAGTAAGATGAGCAAGGAGGAAAAAGAATGGATTCAGTACTGGTCTAAATAGAGGAACAAAAAGACTGTAAAAAAGAGGAGCGGCTTCCGTAAGGAGGCCGCTCCTGATTATTAACAGATTTGTGACAGATTTGTTTCTGAAAAAAGAGACAATTACTTTGTCACCAAATTATAGGTGTCCTGAGCGATGACGAACTCTTCGTCGGTAGGATACACCACCACTGTGACTTTCGAGTTGGGTGTGGAGATGACGCCAGCGTCGCCGATGATTTCCTTGTTCATCGTGGGGTCAAACTCGATGCCGAGGCCTTCCATGTTCTCGAGGATGGCTTCACGCATGAACCAGGCGTTCTCACCGATGCCGCCAGTCATCACGATGACGTCGGCACCGTTCATTACGGCCATGTAGGCTCCGATGTATTTCTTCACGCGGTGAGCGAACATGTTGAAAGCGTAGGTGCAGCGTTCGTCGCCTTCTTCCTTGGCGGCGCGCACGTCGCGCATGTCTTGTTTGCCGCCCGTGATGCCCACGAGGCCTGACTTCTTGTTAACCAAAGTGTTCATCTCCTTGGTCGTATAGCCTTCCTTGTCCATGATGTACATGAAAGCACCCACATCGAGGTCACCGGTGCGGCTGCCCATCACAAGGCCTTCAACGGGGGTGAAGCCCATGGAAGTCTCTACCGACTTGCCATATTCGACCGCGGCGATGGAGGCACCACTGCCGAGGTGACAGGTCACAATCTTTGACTGTTTCCAGTCCTTGCCCACGAAAGCGGCGGCTTTTTCGGCCACATATTTATGGCTGGTGCCGTGGAAGCCGTAACGGCGCACGCGATACTTCTCATAGTATTCGTAAGGCACGGCATAGAGATATGCCTCGGGTGGCATGGTGCTGTGGAACGAGGTGTCGAACACGGCAGCCATCGGGATGCCGGGCAGCACTTCTTCCATGGCGTGGATGCCTTGCAAGCTGCCTGGATTGTGCAGCGGGGCGAGGTCGGTAAGCGACTGGATGCCATCTATGACCTTTTGGTCAATGAGGACGCTCTTGGGGAACAATTCTCCGCCGTGAGCCACGCGGTGACCGACAGCGTCGATTTCCTTCAGGTCTTTGATGACGCCCATCTTCGGGTCGACCAATGCCTTCAGCACCAACTTGATACCTTCGGTGTGGTTCGGGATGGGAAGTTGCTCGTAGTACTTCTCACCATTGTATTTGTGGGTGAATTCGCCCATTTCAAGGCCGATGCGCTCCAGCAGACCTTTGGCCAGCAGGCGCGATGAATTGGCATTTTCCATTTCCAACAATTGGTATTTGATGGAGGAACTGCCACAGTTTAAGACTAATATTTTCATGTTGAATTGTTGATTGTTTTACTGTTTAATTGTTGACTTTCTTTGCGTCGCTTACCGTCATTGCGAGGAGGAACGACGAAGCAATCCAGACAATCAGACTATATCCTGGATTGCTTCGTACCTCGCAATGACGCGAAGCGGTTCAATTATTTCTGTTTCTGCGCAATAGCCTGATTACAGGTGATAGCGACCAGTTTATAAACATCGTCGATTGAGCAGCCACGGCTGAGGTCGTTGCATGGCTTGGCGAGGCCTTGCAGCACAGGGCCGACGGCTTCAGCACCAGCCAGACGTTGGACGAGCTTGTAAGCGATGTTGCCCACTTCGAGGCAGGGGAACACGAGGGTGTTGGCCTTGCCGGCGACAGGGCTGCCTGGAGCTTTGCTCGAGCCCACCGAAGGAACGATGGCGGCATCGGCTTGCAGTTCACCGTCGAGGACGAGGTCGGGACGGCGTTCCTTGGCGATGCGTGTGGCTTCGATGACCTTATCCACGACTTCATGCTTGGCGCTGCCTTTGGTGGAGAAGCTCAGGATGGCGGTGATGGGGTCGATCTTGGCGATAGCCTTGGCGGTGTCGGCAGTGCAGATGGCGATTTCGGCCAATTGCTCAGCTGTCGGCATGGGCGTGACGGCACAGTCGGCGAAGACCATGCGGCCGTTGGTGCCGTAGGGGCATCCTTCGGGCAGGAACATCGTGAAAGCACCGCTGACGCAGGTCACGCCGGGCACAGTCTTGATGATTTGCAAGGCGGGACGCAACATGTCGCCCGTGGTGCTACGGGCACCGCTGACGAGACCGTCGGCTTCACCAGCCTTGACCATCAAGATGCCGAGATACATGAAGTTCTGGGCCAGGTCGTCGGCTTGCTCGGGTGTCATGCCCTTGGCCTTACGGAGTTCGTAAAGCAGGTCGGCGTATTTCTGCTTGTCGGGGTTGTTCTTCGGGTCGATGATGCGAGCCTTGCCGATGTTTTGGAGACCATATTCTGCGGTCATCTCCTTGATTTTTTCGGCAGGTCCGATCAGAATGATGTCGGCGACACCGTCAGCCAAAAGGCGGTCGGCGGCTTTCAGGGTACGGGGCTCGTCGCCCTCGGGGAGCACAATGCGCTGCTTGTTGGCTTGGGCATTGGCAATGATTTCTTGCATTAAATCCATTTTACGAGGTTTAATTGTTGATTGATTATTGTTTAATTGATGATTTCAGAAATTAGACCTGCAAAGTTAGGAAAACTTTGTCTTGATTTGCAAATAATGCATTATTTTTGCAGCGCAATTTTGAAAGAAATTCATGCCACAGTACCCCGACATATTCTATCATCCCTTTGCGCAGACGACTCAAGCCGTTGACACAGTGCAGGCTGTCGATACCATCGCCTGCGATAGTGTGGTGCCGAGTTTTATCACCTCGGGTTTCGATGGCACGCTGACGCCTTTGGTGCGCATGAGCTATGAAATCCTTCAAGGCTGGAATTTGGCCTTGTTGGGCATATTGCTGTTGCTCATCGTTCTCAACAAGCAACTCTATCCTCGCCAATTCCGTCAGGTTTTATCGGTGCCAGGTGGCGTGGCCCACACCAACCAGTTGCTGAGAGAGTGGAATCCTGTGCGCAGTTTCCTTTGCGTTTCGTTCACTATGGGGTACATCCTCCTTATGGCGCTCTTTGTGCAAAAGAGTTGTGTGGTTTTGTCGCATGATGTGCTGTCTTACAACAGTTGGTCGATGTTTTGGACCATTTGTGGTTGTATGACAGGTTGGGTGTTGCTCCGTTATCTGATGCTGCATCTTGTCAATTGGCTCTTTGAGACCCGCGACACGGTTGATCGGCAAATGTCGGTCCAGTTTTCCATATCCATTTTCACCCTCATCGTGATGATGCCTGTCGTGCTGCTTTTGATTTATAATCCAACAAAATATTTTGTTTGGATTGGCATTGGTTTATTGGGATTGGCGGCCATTTTCAGGCTGGTTTTGGGCATTATTGAAACGAGAGTTGCAACAAAAATGTCCACGTTTTATATTTTTTTGTATCTTTGCGCCCTCGAAATCGCACCCGTTGCAACACTCGTGACCGCAGGCTGGCGATACTTTAGTCAGGGAACTGTTTTTTAATGAGTTACACAACTTGGATGTGGGAAAAATTGAACGTTTTTAGTTCTTAAAATGAGAAGAAAAAGATGAAGATTAAGTCAATCTTGGTGTCACAACCCAAGCCTGCCGACATTTCGAAGACGCCCTTTGCCGACATGATGAAGAAGTATGGTGTGAACTTCACTTTCGAGAAATTCATCAAACTCGATGATGTCACGGCAAGCGAGCTTCGTCAAGAACATATCAAACTTCCGGAATACACAGCCATCATCCTCACCAGCCGCAACGCTATCGACCATTTCTTTAGGGTGGCCAAGGAAATGCGCTACGCTGTTCCCGAAACGTTGAAATACTTCTGCATCAATGAGTCGACGGCTTTCTACCTGCAACGTTATGTGCAATACCGCAAGCGTAAGGTGTTCTACGGCAACCAGACCTTGAACGACCTCATCGACATCATGAAGAAGCACAAGGATGAGAAATACCTTTATTGCTGCTCCGACATCAGTTCCGACTCGACCATCGACCTGCTGACCGCCGCCAAGTTGAATTTCACCAAGGCGGTGATGTTCCGCACGGTGCCTGCCGATTTGAAGGATGTGGTGAAAATCAACGAATACGACATGTTGGTCTTCTTCAGCCCTGCCGGAATCCACTCGCTGAAAGAGAACTTCCCCGATTTCGAACAGAAAGAGGTCGCCATCGGCGGTTTTGGCGAGGCCACCTGTCAAGCCATTATAGATGCTGGCTTTGAACTTAATTTCCGTGCACCTACACAGACGGCTCCTTCAATGACCATGGCCATTGAGGAGTATATCGCTGCCGAGTACAAGAAGAGCAAGAAGAAATAAATACTTGTCTTCCAAAGCGTTTTAACCAATGACGGCTACGGAGGGACTCCCCAAATACGAGCGTATCTGCAAAGATAACGACATTCAAGCGCTTTTCGACAAAGGCGAAGGCTTTTCCGTGTATCCTTTTCGGGTTATCTTCCTGTTTCGACACGATGAAAGCCGTCCTGTTACCGTCCGGTTGCTGGTTTCGGTGTCGAAGAAACGCTTCCATCATGCCTTCAAGCGAAATCGCGTGAAACGGTTGGTACGCGAAACTTGGCGGCGTAACAAGGCTCCTCTTTACGAAATCTGCGAAAGAGATAATATTTCCTTGGATGTAGCGTTAGTCTATACGGCTACGGTCATCCACAGCTATGAAGAGGTGCTCGAGAAGACCCGTAAAGCCGTCAATGAGTTGATTAAGAAGTATGTAGCTCGCCAACCATGAAACGCATTGCCCAACTTCCCGCCAAGTTCCTGATCCTCTTGATTCGGATTTATCAGGTGACGCTGTCGCCATTCATTGGAAAGAGCTGCCGCTACATACCCACCTGTTCCAACTACGGCATCGAGGCGATTCAGAAATATGGCTTCTTCAAAGGTGGCTGGCTCACCTTCAAACGCATCCTCTCCTGCAACCCGTGGGGCGGCAGTGGATACGACCCAGTGCCATAGCTGGGGATTCCCCTTCGGGAATGGAGGGGAGTCTATTAGTTTATGGCGGCGGTTGTAAATGTTGTGTTTGGGTAAGTGGTTTTCACCGCCGCAGTTTAAGAAGAAAAAACTCTATTCCCCGAAGGGGAAACTAAACATAGTAATTGAATAATAGAATAAAATGAAGAGAATATCATTTGTCGCTTTAATCACAACCCTGTGCCTCTCCCTGAGCCTCGTCGCCCAAGAGAAACAGAACAACTTCGAAATCGCCAAGAGCCTCGACATCTATAACAGCCTCCTGCGCGAGCTCAACCTCAATTATGTCGATGAAATCAACCCAGGCGAACTCAATGAGGCTGCCATCAAAGCCATGCTCGATGGTCTTGACCCATATACGGTCTTCATCCCAGAGTCTGACATCGAGAACGCCAAGTTCATGACCACGGGCGAGTACGGTGGCATCGGCGCTGTCATCCAATATGACGGAGAGTTCACGAGAATCTCCGAACCTTACTATGGCTGGCCGGCACAGAAAGCAGGCCTCATTGCGGGCGACGTCATCCTAGAGGTGAACGGCGTAGATTGCAAGAAAAAGAACACCCAAGAGGTCAGCGACCTGCTGAAGGGACAACCTGGCACTGAGGTGACGATTAAGCTTAAACGTTATGGTCAAGATAAACCATTGGAAATCAAGCTGAAGCGTGAAAAAGTGAAAATCGACAACATACCTTATTATAAAGTGTTCGACAACGGTATAGCCTATCTCTCACTGAGTGGTTTTACCCGGGATGCGGCCAGAGAGTTGAAGGAGAAGTTCATGGAAATGCGCAAAGACCGCCAGCTAAAAGGTTTCATCCTTGACCTGCGCGGCAATGGAGGTGGTCTGATGAATGAAGCTGTTGATATTGTCAACTTATTCATCCCCAAAGGCAAAGCTGTTGTCTCGATGAAGGGTAAGGCTGCCAATGCCAACAGCATGCACCCCACCACCAACGATCCTGTCGACCTTGAGATTCCCTTGGCTATCCTTGTCGATGGTAACAGTGCCTCGGCAAGTGAGATTGTGGCAGGTGCTATCCAGGATTATGACCGTGGTGTCATCATCGGTCAAAGGACATTCGGTAAAGGATTGGTGCAGAATATCTTGCCTCTGAGCTACAATACGCAGATGAAAGTCACGGTGGCGCATTATTACATCCCGAGTGGGCGCTGCATTCAGGAAATCGACTATTCGCACAAGAAGGACACCACCCAAATGAAGAAAGACACCCTTGGCAAAGCTTTCAAGACCATGGGCGGTCGCACAGTCTATGAAGGTCACGGCATTATGCCCGATGTGAAAGTCGACCGCGACCCCTATGCTACTGTGACAGCCTATCTCTATGCCAAGAACTACATCTTCGACTATGCCAATAAGTACTACAGCGAGCACAAGAGCATCGATTCTGCCGACCGTTTCCAAATCGATGAAGCAACTTATCAGGATTTCATGAAGTTCGTGAAAGACAAGAAGTTCAGCTATACCACAGAGAGCGAAAAAGCTATTGCGAAGTTGAAGAAGACTGCAAAGGATGAAGGTTATCTCGACAAGATTCAGCCGCAGATTGACCTTTTGGAGAAGAACCTCGCCGCCGAGAAAGACAAAGACCTACTTAGCAACCGCAAGGACATTGAGGAGTTGCTGCGTTCGGAGATTGTGGGTCGTTACTATTATCAAAAGGGTCGTATCGTCACTTCGTTGAACGATGACCCCGACTTGAAACGTGCTTTTGAAATCCTGCTCAACACCAACGGCAAAGACGAATACCACACCATTCTGAGTGGCAAGTGATGACCTCGAAGGCTTCCATACGACCCTATCTGAATCAAGCCTACTTGTTGGGTTTGCTGATGGTGGCGGTGGGACTCACGCTGTCGCCCTTCTTGATGGGCATGTCGCAGTTTTGGCTTGTCATCGTCTGGTTCGTTGATGCCCTTACTCCCCCTTTTAAGGGGGGCGGGGGGATAAAAACAAAAATTTCCCGCTTCTTCCACAACAAAGCCGCCGTCCTCATGGTTGCTTTCTACCTCATGCATGTTGTTGGTCTGCTCTGGACTTCCGATTTCCAGTATGCCCTGAAAGATCTTCGTGTAAAGTTGCCCATTTTGGTCATGCCTTTTGTGCTGTCGAGCATGGAACCGCTTGACCGCAAGCGTTTTAACATAGTAGTGCTCATCTATGTGCTTTCGGTGTTTATCGCCACGCAGTTCAGTTTCATTCGTTACGTGCAGCACAACTATGAGGATGTCCGCGAGATTTCCCATTTCATCAGCCACATTCGCTTTTGCCTCAACATTGTCTTCTGCATCGCCATTATTGGATGGTACCTTTATCATCGGGGTGTTTCGACTCCTTCGACAAACTCAGGGACCGCAGGCTCAACGACCCTTGGTAAGCAGGCCCCTGAGCTTGTCGAAGGGCCGTCCTCAAAGGCAATCATCGAAAGGCCGTCTCAAGTAAAATATCCAGTTCCAGCCTTTGGCGTTAAAAGAGCCATTGACCGTTTCTTGCAATGGTTCCTTCTGCTATGGTTCATCTATCAAATCTACATCTTTGAATCCTTGTCGGGCTATGTCATACTGGCAGCTGTTGTCATCGCTTCAGCTGTTTATGCTTTCCTGCAATGGAAAAAGGGTAGGGGATGGCGCATTGCCATTGGGCTCTTTGCTGTCGGTGCAATAGCGGCTCTTGTGGTAGTAGTGATGTCTGTCGTCAAACCTTTGATAGAGGTGAAACCTGTGGATTTCAGCACTTTGGAGAAGAAAACCGCTCAAGGCAATTATTATTGGCACGATACGATTTGCTTTCCTGTAGAGGATGGCAAGTATGTGGGGCTGTATTTTAATCGTAACGAATTGCGTGAGGCATGGTCTATGCGCAGCGACATGCCTTTGGAAGGTACAACGGCAAGTGGCGAAAACCTTGAGACAACTTTGGCGCGTTATCTTACCTCCAAAGACCTTCGCAAGGATGCCGAAGGCGTTATGGCCTTGACCGATGAAGACATCCGAAATATAGAGCAGGGTGTAGCCAACTACAACAACTGGAAACATCCTGGAATTCATGCCCGCCTTTCTTCGACGCTGTTCGAGTATAACCTTTATCGCCGTTTCAACAACCCCAACGGTGGATCTTTGGCGCAGCGCATTGAGTTTACAAGGGCCTCGCTCCATATCATCAAACAGTATCCTTGGTTCGGTGTGGGTACGGGTGATGTGCCTCAGGCTTTTGCCCAGACCTATGATGAGATTCATTCTCCGTTGAAAGAGGAATTCCGTTTCCGAGCCCACAATCAGTATCTTGCCATAGCGGTGGCTTTCGGCATAGTGGGTTTAGTGTTTTTCCTGTTCGTGCTCCTCTATCCTTGGCTTTCATCGAAGCGTAACCACACTTATCTGTTTATGGTGTTTCTCACCATCATGTTGCTTTCGATGTTTCCCGAGGACACTTTGGAGACCCAAGCAGGTGCCACGTTGTTTGCCTTTTTTGTGTCTTTGCTGCTGTTTGCCAGCCCTGTTTCCCGTCAAAAATAGATTCCCTTCGGGAATGGCGTAATTAATTCTGTGTTTTGTGGCGGCAGGATAAACTTACGCATTGTAAACGAAATAAGCCGCCGCTAATTAAAAACTTGCTATTCCATTCCCGAAGGGAATCCCTTTCGAACAACTATCCTTCTATGAGAGATTAGTGTTAGATTTGCTTTGAAATTCTATAATTCAAAAGTTTTCTTTATCTTTGCGGCAACAATACCAACAATCATGAGGAAAGAACAATTTGTCTGCCCCTATGAGGTATATGACACAATAGAAGAGCTGCCGCAGCAGGATGCCGAGTTGATGCGTCGTGCCCACGAGGCGGCTCGCAATGCATACGCGCCTTATTCCAAGTTCAATGTGGGTGCCGCCTTACGATTGGCCAACGGAGCCATCGTGTTGGGTAACAATGTCGAAAATGCAGCCTATCCAAGCGGTCTCTGCGCCGAGAGGGTGGCGATGTTTGCTGCCATGGCACAATATCCAGGCGTTCCTTTTGAGGCTTTGGCGGTGACGGCGTGGTCGGCTTTCAAGAGCATCGAGGAACCTGTCGCCCCTTGCGGGGCTTGTCGCCAGGTGATGGTGGAGGTGGAGCAGGTGTCGAAACAGCCTCTGCGTGTGCTTTGCCAAGGCGACACAGGACCCATCATGGTCTTCGACGGCGTTGAGTCGCTGATGCCGTTCATCTTCTTGGACAAGTTTCTTTAATCGTTTTCCGTAGGGGGAACTATGGGAGCGGCCTCTATGGGGCGCTTGGGCTGAGCCTTTTTCCAACTCCATATGATGAGTCCAATCGTAATCATCGCGCTGACCGCGATAATCAGTACATTTTGCGTTTCCCCAAAACTTTCTGCGTCTTCAAGCATCCCTATGTTGTCTAGATAATAGAGGACAACGGTCGCACCATTGTTGACAAAGTGCATCAACATACAGGTCCATAGCGAGTTGGTGATGTAGAACATATAACCTAACAACATTCCGAGAAACATTCTGGGCAAGAACCCGTAGAACTGGAAATGGATAAAGGAGAAGATGGCCGCCGAAAGGATGATGGCGACATGCGGGTTCATCTTTCGCGTCAGCGACTGCTGCAATACGCCTCTGAATGTCAGTTCTTCACCCACGGCAGGTATCAATGCAATGATGACCAAGTTGAACAACATTCCGCCGAAGGTGTCGACATTCAGCATTTTTTCGGTAGCGGCTTGTGCCGTCTCTTCCAAGGCTTTCATATACTCCTCAAGCTTGGCAAACGCGCCCCCAAGGTTCATGCTTTCGTTCCAAGTGGTCAGGCTGGTGGTGACGGGTATGGAAACGAACATTACGGCCACACCTATAAATATAAGCCACCACGGCGGAGTGAGTTTGCGGAGACCCAAGTCGTGCATTTGGTGCTCTTTGCGTGTGATGAAATAATACACGATGGGTGGCACCACGAACATGAAAATGGAACTGATGCCTTGACCGATTTTCATTCCTGTATCGCCTACAAAAATGAATATGGCTGATGCTGCAACTCCTATCAGACCGCTAATCAATAAGATAACCAAAAAGAGGAGAATTCTTACCATTCCCGAAGATTGTTTCAAGTTGTCTGTCATAAGCAGTTTATTTTGCTGCAAAGATACACTTTTTGTAATTTTGCAACGAAAAAGCAAAGGCCCCTGAGCCCGAGGTTGCTGAGCAAAGTCGAAGCATCGAAGGGCCGATTTAAATAGAAATACCTCAATGTACAAACTCGCTCACCTCGAATTCGATCATTATCCATTACTCCTCGCGCCTATGGAGGATGTCTCCGACCCACCGTTCCGCTATGTCTGCAAGATGTTTGGTGCCGATGTGGTTTATTCGGAGTTCATCTCCGCCGACGGCCTCATCCGCGATTCGGTGAAGAGTATCAAGAAGCTGGATTTCGAGGAATTTGAGCGTCCCGTTGGCATTCAAATCTTCGGCAATGCCGTAGAGCCTATGGTGGAAGCGGCGCGTTATGCTGAGAGCGCCCATCCCGACATTATCGACATCAATTTCGGTTGCCCGGTGAAGAAGGTGGCTTCGAAAGGCGCGGGCTCAGGTATCATGAACGACATCCCCAAGATGGTGGCCATCACCAAGGCCGTGGTGGAGGCAGTGAAGACACCTGTGACGGTGAAGACTCGCTTAGGCTACGACAGCGAGCACCGTGAAATTGTCGACATTGCCGAACGCCTGCAAGATGTGGGCATCGCTGCCCTGACCATCCATGGCCGCCTGCGCACCACCAAATACAGCGAGCCCGCCGACTGGACCCTCATCGGAGCGGTGAAAAACAATTCGCGTATGCACATTCCCATCATCGGCAATGGCGATGTGGTGGATGGACCATCAGCGAAGTATTACAAGGACACTTTTGGTGTGGATGGTTTGATGATTGGCCGCGCTACTTATGGTAATCCATGGATTTTCAGCCAGGTTCGACATTATTTGGAGACAGGAGAGCAATTACCTTCGCCAGATGTGGCAGAACGCGTACGAGTGAGTAAAATTCATTTGCAGCGTTCCATCGAGTGGAAAGGAGAGCATATCGCATTGTTAGAGATTCGCAAACATTGGTCAGCTTATTTTAAGGGTTTACCGAATTTCAAGCCGTTCAAGTTAAGGCTAATGGAAACTATGTCGGTAAGTGAAGTTTTTGCTATTTTGGATGATATCTGTGTCTACTATGGCCAATGACTATGGCTTTTGGCCACTGGTCAATAGGTTTATGGCTTTTGGGCTTTTATTATGCTTGTTTTTATTGTAAACTTTTAAAATATAACTAATTATGAGAAACTTTAGAAATTATGATGTTTGGAATGCTGGAGTAGAATTCTCCGTACATGTCTATGAATTAACAGAAAAATTCCCGAGAAAAGAATTGTATGCACTTTGTGATCAGCTTCAAAGAGCTTCTGTGTCAATACCATCTAATATTGCTGAAGGATGCTCAAGAAGATCTCAAAATGAATTTGCACATTACCTTGAGATTTCACTAGGCTCCTCATATGAGGTTGAAACTCAAATGGAAATTGCTCTCAAATTGAAATATGTGACCAAAGAGCAGTACGAAAGCATTATTGAAGAGGTTCAATCTATAGAGAAAAGATTGACTAGTTTAATCAATACTGTTCGACCCGAATAACTATGGCCTAACTATGGCTGATGGCTCCGCACAATGACCTGCTTTTACAACGGTAATAGCTTCTTACATCAGTAAAAGCTTCCATTCCGTCAAAGTGGTCATAGTCATAGGCCATAAGCCATAGTCAAATAACCCCTTCCTTCAAAACCCCTTTCTCAAACAAGTTGCGCACCAATTCCTCTCGGCTGATATGATATGTGTTGATGCCCAATGACTTGGCAACTTTGATATTGACTTCCGTGTCATCAATGAATAAGGTCTCTTCAGGCAATAGTCCTTCATGGTCAAGAATCAGTACAAAGAAGCGCGGGTCGGGTTTTTCCAAGTGTTCGGCAAAAGAGAAATACGACTTGTTGAACAGTTCATCAAACTCATTGTAGCCAAAGCGCAGCTGCAAGTCCCTGACATACAAATCGTAATGGATTACATTCGAGTTGCTCATCAAGAAAATCTTGTAGTGTTTTCTGATTTGTTCCAGGGCGGCGATGCGTTCGCGGGGAATGTCCAAGAGCATGGCGTTCCAGATGGCATCAAACCTTTTGTCGGTCATTTTCTCTAGACCAAGGAGGGCTTTGGTTTTTTTGCGGAAGGTGGGGGCGGTATAGATGCCAGTGTCGAATTTGCTCATGATGTCTATAAACTCCTTGGAATGAGCAAGTTCAGAAGTACTGATGCCCATTTTTTCAAGTTCTTTATAAACAATGCTTTCGTCAATGTCGAGGATCACGCCGCCGAGGTCAAAGATGATATTCTTGATTTTTGCGCTCATTTTTGAGAAAATTTCAGTCTAATTCGGTGCAAAATTGTAAATTTGCAGCGCAAAAAGCAAGAAAAAAGGCGGAAATCTTCGTTTTGTCCTTGTTTTTTTGCGGTCCCATAGCGCAGTTGGTTAGAGCAACTGACTCATAATCAGTAGGTCCTAGGTTCAAGCCCTAGTGGGACCACTTTTTAACCCCCTATCTTGCTGATTTTCAGGATAGGGGATTTCTTTTGCACTATAGTTGCACTTTTGGTCTTTCTGGGGTATTGTATTTCAGTAAATTATAAAGACGCAAAAAAAGGGTCGACATCATCACGACGGCGACCCAGTTACGATAAATTTATTCCTTACGGAACGGTGCAAAGATACACATTATTCAGATGAGCTTCTCTAATTCCCGCTTTTTTTCTTGAATGGGTGCCTGACTGGCTGACGAAGGCTGCGGCGATGCAACCCACACAAAAGGGTGAAAACTGACCTCCGCAGCCTTTGGCAGACAGGCAGCCCTCCGAATCGATTAAATTGTTGGAGTGGGTTTTGCGGACACTGACCGAGGATGAGAAACGAGAGCGGGGACGCACAAACCCACTATTAGCCGAAGGCGGACAAAGGTTGCGGCCAACAAGCTTCCTAAAAGATGCGCAGACTGACCTCCGCAACCTTTGGCCGACTGAGGTATAACTAAAAAAAAAGGCACCCATCAGGATGCCTTCGAGATTGCTGCCGTTGTCTGTTCGTGGGTTGTTAGGTCTTGTTGATTTTGCGACCTATCTTCTCGGGTCTCGTCTTGATGATGAACGAGCCGAAACCACGGAGATAGACATTCTCACCAGAAGCGGCATAGGTCAGGTAGAAGCGGACGCTGTCGCCCTCTTCTGCCCAGCTGCCGACAGGGATGTCAACACCCATGCTGGGGTCGGTGACTTCTGTGTTGAAGATGCCGATTCTCTTCTGGGTGAGGTTGTAAGCCACTGCGATGAAGTTTGCGCCTTCTGGCTTGCCAATGGAGGCGGCAACCTCGGGTTCAGCGTAGATGTCCAAAACACCATTGGTGTCGGTTACCAAACACTCCAGCATTGGAGTGTTGATGCGCTCACCGCTGCCGATTCCTTCCAGCGTGGAGAGGTCAACCGTCTTGACATCATCCACGAAATCGGCGCAAGCAGCGATTTGACGGGTGAACATGTTGCGGCGGGTCATGCCACGAGTGACCGAAGGGAAGAGCGAGGCAAGCTGCTCATCGGTAATCTGACCGACGAGCGACTGCACCTCCTTGAAGAAATTGCGTTGCTGCACCTGTGCTTCGGTGCGTGGGTTCTTGACGGACTGTGGTTTGCCTTTCATGTATGCCACTCCATTCCACGAGGAGCCAATTACGGTGCCAACCGTTCCTCTAAATTGTCCCAAGATGCCTTGTTTAGTGCGTGCCATGTTTTTCTGTTTTAGGTGTTTTACTTGTTTTGATTTTGCGAACTTGGTACGGAGTTGGTATGGACAAGGTACCTACCAGACTCCAACCGAAAAAGCCCTTAAAAAAGCCGTCCCGAAGGGCGGCTTTTGAGATGTACAGAATACGCTGTTAGGCGTTCTTCTTCGGGCGGGCGGGACGCTTGGTCACCGCCATGGTGCCGAAGCCCACGAGGACAATTTTTGAACCTGTGGCGAGCATGAAGCCGCTGAAAGTGTCTTCGGCTTCGCCGTAGGTGGACAGACCGACATTGAAGGACTGCTCACCAGAAGCACCGACAACGGCGGTGGAGTTTACCAGATAGATTCTCTTCTTGGTGACGTTGGCCACGAAGATAGTCGGGTACTCATCAGCGTGCTCAGCGCGGAAGTCGCTGGCACCGCTCCAAGAGATGGCAAGGTTGCTGCCATCGACAGCAACAGTGACATCAGGCAGGTCAGCGGTAGCCGCATTGCCGATGGAGTTGAGGTTGGCCAGATCGACGTGCTTTGCATCATCGGTGACGATAGGGTCAGCGGTGAGCTGCTGAGTGAGAGCATTGCGACGGGTCATGTTCTTCGGGGTGTTGGGGAAGAGGAAAGCCAACTGCTCGTTGGTGAATTGGCCTGCCAGTTCCTGAACCTCCTTGAAGAAGTCGCGTTGAATCATCTGTGCTGGGGTCTTGGGATTCTTGACGCTTTGGGCGCGACCTCTCATGTAGTTAATGCCATTCCAAGACGCACCGACAACAGTGCCTACAGTCCCGCGAAAATTGCCAAGTATTCCCTGCTTAATACGTGCCATAGCTTTAGTGTTTTAAATGGTTAATAATTTTGGTTTTTGGTCTCATTGCGCAAATATATATCTATTTTATTTACAGGCAATTGCATTGGTTTCTTATGCGTTACTTTGCGCTGATTTGCGCTATGATGAAGGGGGAAAACATTACTTCTCTCAAGAAAAACGAGACGATTGCGCTTGGGGTAGAAAACGAGGTGGTTAAAAAAGCAAGACCCTTAACGGCAAACGGAGACCCGCGCCAGTCGGGGCGTAGTTTATTTAGGGGCTTGGCTTTTTTAAGCACCGTACCCACAGGATGACACATTAAGCCGTCAACGACATTCTTCTGAACTCTCAAGTTAGGGTGGCGGTGGGGAATGATGGCGGTTGGCCAGAGCGAAGCGTCAGCGGAGCGACCTGACCTTAACTTCGGGGTGGTGGTCGGGGGTGACGGCGGCACGGATGAGCGTCGGTAAAAACCGAAAGGGGGAAAAGCGCCTGCGGCCTACTCCACAACAACACTTCACCAGAACAGACGAGACAGAACGCTATGCCAAAGCCAGTGATTAGAACGACTGCGCCCCGTTCGCGCCAGGGAGCCCGACCCGCCCGACAGGTGCCGCGCACGGTTTCAATCCGAAGCGGCGGTGGGCGTGCCTTTGCGGCGGCGCAACCGAAGAGGCAGACACCAGCGGAAGCCTTGCGGGATGAGGTGGCAACGATGAGGGCGCGAAACACGATGCGCTTTAGCGCTCCGACAAGAGAACCGCCGGGCGGGCGACCAAGCAGGGGCGCAAAACAAAAGGGGCGCGGCTGCACCCGACAAAAAGTTGCGGCGGTACGACGCTCCGCTTAGGGGGTACGGGGGCGGCCAAGAAAGCCCCGAGCGAGCAAGGAGCCACGAAAGCGGCTGGCCTTGGAGCCGCAAACGCTCGCTGGAGCCGCGCCAGTGGAGCGCAG
>JAFRRE010000163.1 GCA_017428285.1 Bacteroidales bacterium
ACCACAAACGACCCTTGGACGTTTGATGATGTGTCCATCATGCGGAGTCGTCACAATACGACTTATTTTGCCACAAGGTCAAATAAGAACTATGAACAAGGTCATGACGATTGCTATCTTTACGAATTTGATGACGACATTAAAGGTGCCCAAGAGGTTGTGCCTGTTGTTCATGAACTTCATAGAGGCAATTATGATTTTGACTTTGTGGCCGAAGGCAGGGCAGTGGATGTTGCGGTAGATGGCTCGGTGTATTTCTGCTATTCATTGAATGTGGGTTTCTCGTTGGCTAACGATTCATGGGTCGTGATTGAAAAGTTTGACGAGGACATGAATCCCATCTCTGAGGTATATTACGGCACCCGTGATGACATGATTTGGTATTGTGCTGAAAGCATCACTTTGACAAGAGATGGTGGTGTTTTGATGACCACTCATATGAAGGAACTCACCAACCAAAGCCATCGGGGATCTGTGGTTGTTAAATTCCCCGCCGAGGCCTTTCAAGGCATCGAAGAAGCCCATGACAACGGCCTGAAGGTGGCCGTCGCTTATCCCAATCCAGGGAAGGATGTGCTGAATATCCGCACAGGGTTGCGGAACGCCCGAGTGGAGGTGTACGACATCAACGGAAGAATCATCCATAGCCAAGCACTCACAGAGAACGTGACGGCAATTGACGCTGGGGATTGGGCTGAAGGCGTTTATGTTTGGAAGGTGATGGCCAACGGCAAGGAAGTGGAAAGTGGGAAATGGATAAAAGCGCTGTGATCTGGTTATCATTATACAAAAAAGCGTTACGCAAATTTGTATAATCAAAAGATTCCGAGATGATTTATGAACTAGGTCGTTCCATCTTGACAGTACTCAAATCGAAAGAAAGGAAAGCGTGGAGGCTCTTCTGCGAACCTATATCCAAGATTGCAATAACGCATGGTTTGTTTTTTCCGGTTCGAAACGCCACATGATGGGCGAGATGTTTTCATCGCCAGCCAGGCCTTTCTACCAAAGCGCGTCAACCATGTCGCTCAAACCGATACCACTTGACTCGTATTCCAAGTTCATCACCTATCATTTTGAGCAGGGAGGTTTTCACATAGACTCCAAGGCCATCCAATACATCTATGAAAAATTCGATGGTACCACTTGGTATATCCAAAAAATATGCAATGAGCTTTATGCTATGGCGGAGCCGGACAAACCCTGCACCATCAAAGAGGTGGATGCGGCTATCAACCAAGCCCTTGATGAAAAAGACGACACCTATCAAGACCTGCTTGCACGTCTTTCGGCAAGGCAAAAAGCACTACTCATCGCATTGGCCCATTCAGGGAAGAACGTCCAACCGACCAGCGGGGAGTTCATTAAGAAGTATCGCCTCACCTCGGCCAGTGCGGTGCAAAGAAGCTTGACTGCCCTTCAGGATAAGGACATTGTTACCAACAGCGAGGGCAAATACTTCATCTATGATTATTTCCTGTATTACTGGCTGAATAGAAAGTAAATCAAAAATTGGGATTTTAGCGAAATTTTGCTATACTTTTGTCCGTTGAATGAACAAACGAAATTCAACCTAAAAATTTAAAACGATGAAAAAAGTATTATTTATCGCTATCATTGTTTTGATGGCATTCAACTCTTGTAAGAAAAATGGTATCAATCTCACCGAACGACTCCCCGAACTGAAAAGTGAATGGATCTGGACTCACACCACGGTGGGCGGTTTTGTTGGATATATTAATGCCGATCGAGAGAAGCCTCTCGTCATCGATTTCAAGAACAACAACACCATCAGTATCATCTACAATGGCGAAACCATTGTGCGCAATGTGTCATTTTCGTGCGAGGAAGCCACCGACAGTCCCTACGGTAACTATCTGATCACTTTGCCGAAGGAAGTGCGTAGTAAGGTTGCCGAAAGCCTTGGTATTCCCGAAAGTAACATCGTCGTTGATGGATATATCAACCTTGATGACGCCGTCGATCTAACTGAACCATACTTGACTTTGTACATCACCGACAAGGATGGTCATAATGTGGGTTATGAAGGCGGCAGCGATTTCCACTTCTGCTCGGGTTTTGTACCGAACAGGATTGTTTTACACTAATATTGTTAATGGCGAAACGACCGATGGGGAACCTGAGAAGTTGCCGTTTTCATGGCTTTTTTTATAATTTTGTAAGCCTAAAACTTTTCTCCTATTAACAAAAGCAAAACTTTCCATGAAGACAAAGCGTTTTTCCGCCATAGTTGCCGTCCTGCTGATAATCGTGGGGAAGGCGTTTGCGCAAAACATGACCGAAATCCACTATTTCAGCGACATTTACCATGGGCCGAACTCGGTGTGTCAATCCTGCGATGGAAACATTCTGGTGGAATGCGATTTGGTAAATGAAGGAGTGAACATCGGCTCCAAACTATTGAAATTCAGTAAACAGGGAGTATGCCTCGATTCGTTGTTGTTGGAAGATGAGGCCAAAATAATGAAGTCGTATATCTGTACCAATCCGTTTGGTGAAGGAGATATTTGGGCCTTGCTAAGGTTTGCCGATGGAGAGGTGTCGGTCAGGATTCGGCATCTGGATGCACATCTGGCGATTACCGGGCAAACCGATGTGCTGTTGCCGCTTCAATGGGCTAGCGTTTTTGCCGTCCGTTTCTTTTTGGATCAAAACAACAATCTCATTATTGCTTTCAATAGTGGGGGACTTCAAGACTATCGGATGGCTCGTATCACATTGGATGGCAATCTGTTGGATTGCATTGAGTCTGCTCGGTTCAAACAATTGAAAGTGACTTTTGCGGGGACACCCTTCTTCCAATATTCCGAATCACCGATGCAATATGGTTGTGTGGCGATGCCTTCCCAAGGTAACAATACGGTGCCGACATTGTTCGTCCTCGACTCGCTTTTCAATGTGGTGGCAGAGGAACCCATCGCGACCATCAACGGTGCCAATGTAAATTACAGCAATATGCAGGCGGTGGCTTGGCTCAATAATGATGCGTGGCTGTATTCGTGCCGAATGGGCTTGCAGAGCGACGGTGTGTTTTGGAACCAGCTGACCAAGTTCGGCAAGCCGTTGGAATACCAAGCTGAGTACCGGGTCTATAATGAAGTCGGCGAGCAAAACATGGCCACTTGCTATCCCATCCCTGAAGGCAGCGTGAAGGTGACGGATGAAGGCATCGTCTATCATGCCTGTATGGATTATCATGTCCAATACCCTGGATATTTCAATATCACCTGCCTTAACCCAGACCTTACGGTGCGTTGGAGGCATCATTATCCCGAGACCCCCGACTATCCTCATGGATTGAACATGTGCGTGTTGGATGACGGCTCCGCGGTGGTGTGCGGCTATAACTCAACGGAAGGTGATGTTTACGACATGTTCCTGCTTGTTTTGGAGGATGCGGGGGCGGGCGTCGCTGAGACCGTGGATCCTGAAAGTAGGGTGGAGGTCTATCCCAATCCGGGCAACAACACGCTCAACATCCGCACCGCCTTGCAGAACGCCCGCGTGGAGGTTTACGACATGAACGGCAGACTCGTCCACAGTCAAGACCTCTCAGAAAATGTGACGGTGATTGATGCTGGGGATTGGGCAGAAGGCGTTTATGTTTGGAAGGTGATGGCCAACGGCAAGGAAGTGGAAATTGGGAAGTGGGTAAAAGCATAATCAACACCATCTAAACATAAGGACAAATGATATTTTGATAGGGACATAAAAACGATCAGAAAAATGCTACTGTATTGACACCTAGTTATATAAAAACAGACATTCCGGGGAAATAGGGGGCAAATCCCCCGAGGGTGTCCGTGATCCCCTTGACAAGCGTTATTATGAAGTAATTTTGCCGAGTACTTCAAATGATAACGAGTATGAAAACAAACAATTTCAAAAAGCGAATTCTGGTCATCATGGCCATCGCTTTGCTTTGCTGTGGTTCGGCAAAGGCGCAAATCACACCTTCGGTGTATGCCGGTTTGGGAAATTATACCCATCTGGGAGGAATGGTTGGAATAGGAGCCGAAATACAGTACAAATGCATCTCGGTCAATGCCGCCATAGGGTATGATGGCTGCAACCAGGTTTTCTCCAAAAAGGGATATTATGCAGGTAAGGAACGTGTCGGCGACAATCCTTTCATCGGATTCGATGTCGGCGTGAAGTGCTATTTCTACAAAGGCTTTTTCGGAGGCGTAAATTATGGCCTTTTAGGCAAATACTGCCTGGAGGAGACGGCCGAACGGGTCAGGGTGGACAATTTTTACGACTTCTCCTTTACCTTAGGCTATAAATGGCACTATTACAAAGGACTTTATGGGATGGCCTGGCTGGGGGTGACTTCCAATAAGGATGCGAACCAGTTTGTGTTTGTCTTTGGTAGCAGAAGTTTTATGCCTAGGGCGGGTTTAATCATTGGTTATGAGTTTAAACATTAAAAATCAAATCGTTATGAAAACAATTGCAAAATCAATATTCCTAATTGCAATCCTGTTTATTTACGGGTCATGCAGCAAAATCGTGCAAGAGAGTCCAGAATCCATCACCGTCAGCGGTCATATCACCGATGAGGATGGAAAACCTGTTGAAAATGTAAGTCTTGACTTGATGTGCATCACACGCATGAACTTGATGGGCTTTTACTATGGTACAGGCATTCACACGAAGACGGATGAAAACGGCTATTATTCCATCCAGTTTGACAACAACGACGATTATTCCTATCGGTTGGATATCGAAAAGTCGGGGTATGACTATGTGCGAGGTTACCACGTGGAACGTTGGATCGCCTCGCAGGAACACGATGTGGTGATGAGGAAAAAAGAAGAATACGTCAACCTCGGTTTGCCGAGCCGCGCCATGTGGGCCAATTGCAATGTGGGAACCAACAAACCTGAAGGCATTGGTGATTACTTTGCGTGGGGAGAAGTTGCTCCCAAATCCACTTACAGTTGGGAAAACTACATACACTGCAACCGAGCTGGTGACCAGTTGACCAAGTATTGCAACAATCCCGCCTGCGGCTACAACCACTTCACCGACACTTTGACGATATTGGACAGACCCGATGATGCCGGTTGGTGCAACTTCGATTCCAATCAAGGACCGCAGATTCCAAGCAAGAAACAATGGCAGGAACTGTACCAAAACACCACGCATACATGGACTACCCTAAACGGCGTGGAAGGTGTCCGTTTCGAGGCTAGCAACGGCAACAGCATTTTCCTGCCTGCTGGCGGAATGCGCCATGATGACGGAAACACCGTGGGTGTTGAACACGGTTACTACTGGTTGAATTCGTTCGATACGGGAAATCCGACCAATGCATGGAACTTCATGATCGGTGCCGACCTTGACGTCATCGGCAACAGCACGGCCACAGCCGAACGATACATAGGCTTTTCTGTGCGTCCGGTGCATCCTTACGGATGGCCATTTTGCCCTACGGGTAAGTAAATCATAGTTAACACGCCGGCTTGACCCAATCCAGGCAAGGAAGTGGAAAGAGGATTAAGAAGTAACTCACCTGTAATCCTTCGACAAGATCTCCTTGCAGTTTTCCTTTACAAAATCGATGATCTCCAGGCAACGTTTCTTGGGGATGCGAATATCTTCTCCAACGGTAACCATATCTGCGATGGAAGGTCTCCCATTGTTGTTCACCGATGTGGCATGCTCTCCATGGTAGCCCTCAGGATAGGGCGTCAAATCGTAGGCGGGAGCTAAATGCCATCGGCTGTCCCGGAAGATGAAGCTGAAATTCTTGGCATGGTCATCTTTGTTGTCAGTGAACACGTTGAATGCCATTAGCCGAAACATTGTTTCCACTTGCTTGGGGTCTTGGGTTAGGTAACCTGTTAAATGCAGTAAAAGCTTGTAATCCAATTTGGGCAAGTCGATGGATTCATTCAACAAAGCTCCTGCAGTAGCTACGTGAAGTCTTTCACCGCCTCTTAAGTCGAATCGCTTAGTGGCGAAAAAACGTCCATCAAAGAGTTTGAAATCAGGAACCTCAATCCCGCACTGCTGCGCGATTTCGTTATATTTGAATTCAATCAGCCCCAGATCCTTGGGGTCATAGGACTGACGGAACTTCACCAACCAATCGCCTTCATCATCGTGGTAAAGACATTTTGGGCGACACCCTCCGGAATTCCCGCTGTTGTAATAGAGCAAGGCCGCATCCTCGTCATTTTTCTCAGAAAGCACCTCTAAAGCCAATTCTTGCAAAGCGGAAAATGACAAGCCTTCAGTTCTGCTTCCAAAAGTTGTAACAGGTTCGTAACACAAGGCCCCCATTCCAGTAGTTCCCACAATGCTTAGTCGTTGCAATGGTGTAAGACTCATGTCGTCAATGCCCTGGCGGCGTAACATCCTGTTCAGCAGGTAACGTCCATAGCCGTCGGGGAGGCTGTCTTCAAAGATGCCGAAATTGCCGTAAAAAGGTTGCGGCTTAGCGATGAAGAGTTCTGGCTTGAGAGGCAAGTCCAAAGGCGAAATGGAGAAACCGGAGGAAAGCCAGCCGTTGTCGTAACGGAACGCACAACGTTTTCCGTCGGGGGTAAGGCTCAACTCACCCACTTTCTTATCATGGTATTTGACGATGATCTTACTGATTGAATTCATTTCTTCCGCGTTTTCTGTCCTTGTTTCGGTTGATGGTGTCTAATTCCTCCATGGTGGAATACTTGGGCTCGTCAAGCAACCGCTTTACCTCATCGGTATAGCCCAAAGCCTTGGCCAGAGCGATGAATCCCGACAGGGAAATGGCGCTCTTCTGTTCAAACTTTGCGATGGTGGGCACTGGAACTCCGCTCAACATCGACAGGGCGTTTCGTGAAAGACCCTTTTCCAAGCGACGCTTCTTCACGTTGGCCGACAAACGTCTTGTTAGGTCCGGAACGCTATCCACATTGAAGTCATATAACAAATGCATATTATTGTATCTCTTAAATTCAAGATGCAAAGATAATAAATATTATAATATCTGATTCGTTTTATTATATTTGACTTTCTCCAATTGGGTGTTTGGCAGCAATGTCAACCGCGAATTGTGGCGCTCGGTGAAGGATTGCATGGTTTTGGTTGGTATCGCGGCACTTATCGGCATCCCGCTCGCGGTTTGGTTCTGTGGGCGTTATCTGGAGGATTTCGTCTACCGCATCAACCTGTATCCGTGGATTTTCGTGGTGACGGTGGTGCTGTCGTTCGTCATCGATATCGGCTCGGTGCTTTGGCAAATCGTCTCCGTTGCTCGGGTGAATCCAGTGATGGCGTTGAAGAAGGAATGATGATGATTCCAAAACTTTTTGTATTTTTGCACTTGAATGAGCTATAATTAATTGACAAAAGATGAGCAAGTACGAGATTCCATTTTTGACAGCGTGCATCCAGGCTTTCGGCCGGCGTTTCGCCATGACACGGCAAACAGCCTTTCGCTATCTGCATGATCATAAGGGATTGGCGTTTCTGATTGAGTTCTACGATGTGGAGCATCTGCAATCGATGGACGAAACCATAGACGATTTGCTCATCATTTGTCAACAGAATGGAGGAACTCTCGTATGATACTCTACCACGGCACCAATCAGGACATTGAGTCGATAGACCTTACGAAAGGCTTGCGACACAAGGACTTCGGCATGGGATTTTATTTGACAACAGACAGGTCGACCGCCATCCGAATGGCGCAAAAGAA
The DNA here is from genome assembly GCA_017428285.1 of Bacteroidales bacterium. The sequence goes on from JAFRRE010000163.1 coordinate 7,712, forward strand.
AGCGCGGCTTTTCAAAGGCACGGCTACACTGATTACTTACGAGTTGGATGAAGAAGCCATGCAGTCAGACCTGAAAATCAAGGTGTTCCCTGAAAAAGCCTGTGTTGAATGGCTACTGTTCGTTGATGCCAATCGCGACAGGAAAAACGTGGAACCCATACACGATTTTGACATCGTCATCGGCCCGATTGCCAACGATGGCGTAGTCTTGCAATTGACGAACTATCGTGAAGGTATATATTCACCCGAGGAAGTGGCAAAGTTGCTTCAAGACAGGTATCTCGACCAGCAGTATTACTTTGGCACGGAGAGGGCGTTGCTATTCCTCCATAAAACAAGCGTTGAAATCCTATGAACCAGCCTACACATCATCAAATTGCAACATACCTGACCGATTATGTTTTGAGCGAGTTGGTGAAGTATGTGATGGAAGACACTGGCTGTTCCATCGAACAAGCTATGGAGCGTGTGTATAACTCGCCTTTGATGACGGCTTTGCAGGATGAGGAAGGCGAATTGTATGTGCAAAGCCCAGCATATCTTTATGAATTGATGAATCTGAAAGATTGATTCCAATACACTATACCAAAAAACCATCCATTGTAAAGTTTCTTTACACCCACTGTAAAGAAACTTTACAGTTTGTTTAAATCTTTAAATCTTAAATCTTTGAATTTCAAATTATTGTGATTTTGGTATGAAGATTGTTTTTTAATTTTTTATTTGGCAAGTTTGTCTCATCAAATGGTAATAATAACAATATAAACAATACAATGTTCAGACCCAAACACAAACATTTCCTTATCAACACTTTTTGTTTGATGATTGGCATTACGGCGGCCACTTTGCTGTTCCAATGGGTGCTGCACGAGTTTTCCTACGATCGTTTTGTTGAGGACAGCGACCGAATATACCGCTTGGTGTCGGTGGATAAGGCCACGGGCACAAGATACACAGGCGGAGTCTGCCAATTGCGCTATGACTTGCCTGACGCCGTGCCTCAGGTGGAGGAATGTGTGAGCGTGGTATCACACTATACCAACCTGAATCCCCACACGGTTAGGGATATGGAACGCAACGAATCCTTTGAGGTGATGGCTTTGACGACCAGCGACAATTTCTTCAACGTGTTTACCTATCCCGTAGTGGAAGGTGAACCGCATCACATTCTCAAACCCAACGAAGCGGCCATTTCCAAAGAGATGGCGCAAAAACTTTATGACGGTTCGGCCATAGGGCAACCTTTGGCCTATTCTTATATGGGCTGCAAGGAGAAAATTTACAACATTGCCTTGGTGGTGGATGTGCCTTCCAACACGCACCTGCCGTTTGAGGTGGTGTTGCCGATGAACAGCGGCGAACTGAGCCTTTACCGTAATATCACTGAAAACCAGACGATTTACGTCAAATTGAGGGAAAACGCGTTGTTCAGCAAAGCGGAGATGAAACGTTTGGCCAACATCCAAACAGAGAAATACGACAAGCAGGCATTATTGCAGTTCCAACCTTTGCACGACATTCATCTTCACACCCAATACAACGACCCGGAAAGTGTGGGTAACGGGAATGCCTCGTATGTATGGATTATCATCTTTGGCATTCTGCTCATTGTGGCGGTCACCATCGTGAATTGCGCTACGCTCGATGTGTCGTATTCGGTGCAGCAAACCAAAAACCGAGTTGTCAAGCGGGTACTTGGGTGCAGCGAGTTCAGGATCTTTTCGAGTAACCTATTGGAGACCCTGCTCATCACCCTTGTAGCGATGGGGCTTTCCTTGTTGGCGGTGTGGGGGTTGCTGCCCGCGTTCCAGTCGTGGATAGGCGTGCCTGTGCAGTTGCGTTTTGACAAATGGCTGCTCTTTTTCTGCCTTGCGCTTTTGGTGCTGTTGCCTTTGGCATCGAGTCTTTTCGGGCAATATTGCCTGCGCAGTGTGGCCTTCCCCGACGTGTTGAAAGGCAAGATGCGCCACCTGAAAGGCATCCGCATCAGCAATGCGAGTTCGGTGTTTCAGGTGGGCATTTCTTCGCTTGCTGCCGTTTTTACCGTGGTCATTTTATTGCAACTCTCGTTTATGCGGCATTCCGAAAAAGGCGTTGATGTCTCTAATATCGTGTCGCTCAATAGTTTGGTAACGCCATGCTACAAAGTGGGCCCCATTCGTGATGAACTGATGAAAAACCCCGACATCTACAGCGTCGGCCTTTGTATGGGTGACTTTTCCAAGCCTAATGACTTCATCCGTGAGGTGGAATGGGAAGGACGAGAAGAAGGAAACGATTGTGTATTTCAGGTGCTTTATACTGACGGCTATTTCCAAGAGATGGTTGGGATGGAGTTGTTGGCAGGCGACTATTTGAGCAAGGACTTGAATTTGGATGATTATTTTGATGGGATGTACGAAGGGAATGGGCAATATGTGGTCAACGAAGCGGCGATCAAGGCAATG
>JAFRRE010000164.1 GCA_017428285.1 Bacteroidales bacterium
CATGTCTTGTTACGATTTACGCTTGTTTTGATTTGCAACACTAAGATAAGTGAAAAATCTGACATGGCAAAATCCTGAGCAACTTTTTGTTGCTCAGGAACTTATAAATAAAGTTAAATCAAAGTGTTGCGGAATTAAGGAATGATAAAAAGAAGCCTTATATGGTTTCAGATAAAGTAACAGTTCAGGAAAGGTCGTTACGCTCGCAGATTGTTGCGACCATGGGAGAGCGAGGAAATGAATGGTGCAACAATGAAATTAAGGCAGCGGTAAAGCAAAAAAACGAAGAAGCAAAAGAGACAAAAAAATTTATTTGGATTTTGATTGCAGTGGCTATTACTGTGACATTGTTTGTTGTTTTTACCGAAGTAATGTTGTATATTTTGCTTGGGATTGTTGGACTGATAGCGTTTATTGCTTTTGGTAGTACCTCAAAAAGATGATTGACCGTGAGCTCGTTTTCAAAATGGTTTTCGAAGGATAATCTCCAACGGTTAGAATTGCAAAAGACAGGGCAAACAGTTTTTTCTGCTACTGATTATTGTGAGCGGGGACAAAAAAGCATGGACGCAGGAAACCATGTTGAGGCGATGGAGTATTTTCAGGCAGCCATAGATGCGGACAGCCATTTTGAAAAGGCATATTTGCTTCTTGCAGAGGTGTACCAGAAACAAGGAAAAATAGATAAAGCAAAGTCAACTCTATATGCGTTATTGGCTTTAGATCCAGATAACAAAAAAGCACTTGGAAAGATTGATGAGCTGAATGGGAATCATGAAGTTAAAGAATCGCCATCCCCTCAATCACAGACTAAGCCAACGGCACCCTCATCAAATACACCCAAGACAAAGCAAAAGACAAATGCCGGAGAGATTTCTTTTAAGGTTACAAAGTGGCTTTGGTTTTTGCTGTGTTTTACCGTGTTTGTTCTTTCAATAGTGTTAGCTGTTGATTATGATTTTTTTGATGATTTTTTTGATGGAGGCTTTGAAAACGGCTTAATTGCTATTCTTATAGTCAATTACTTTTTCACATTCATCGTGTACAAGTTTCTTTACATATTGCTTTATCGTAGGGACAACTGGAAAGGTGAAAAATTCGGGAAAGACAAATACAACCCAATCGTATATAACACGACAAGAAACATTATATACTCGGTCTTTCTTATGGCTGGTATAATAGCCTTGATAGTATTTCTTCCATTAAGGTAGTAATGCTTTTGCAGAAAGGCTGAGAACAAAAAAAAACCTACAAATCTACTGCACTTTTGAAAAAATGCAGTATTTTTGCAGCAAGATAATTGCGAAAAAGTGGACATCAAGGAGTACATTAACCAGAATGGAGGGTATATCTCTTCAGCGGAGGCCAAGGAGAAAAACCTATACAACCAGCTTCTTTATGAAGCTGAGAAAGGGACTATCATACGGGTCCGCCAAGGAATCTATGCACTTAACGAGGGGTTGGCCAAGCCCATGGTGGACGTGGAACGGCTCGTGCCGGGCGGCGTGTTGTGCATGTATTCAGCCTGGTCATATTATGGGCTGAGCACACAGATACCCCTTTCCTATTGCATCGCCATTGAGCGCAGCCGCAAGGTGGTTCTGCCTGATTACCCACCGATAGAACTCTTTTACCTCAGCAGTAAGGTTTTTGAACTGGGCGTGACTGAGGCTGTCATAGAAGGCTTCACGGTGAAAATCTATGACCTGGAGAAGTCGGTTTGCGATGCCATCAAGTATCGCAACCGTGTGGGAATTGATGTCAGCTCTGAGATATTCCGCAATTATCTCTCGCGAAAGGATTGCGACATCACGAAGCTTTACTCATACGCAAGCGCCATGCGCATCGGCAAGCGCACGGATGAACTCGTTAAATACATGGTATAACCGTTATGGCAAAGAAAAAGAACCTCAGCAACTATGGCAAGTCCGTCAAGGAACGCCTACTCAATATCTCACGGGATGAGCAATACAGCTCGCAGCTGTTGCTCTCACGCTATTTTCAAGAACGTCTGCTGTACAGGCTGTCGGTCAGCGAATACAAGGACAGGTTTATCTTGAAAGGCGGTGCGCTGCTCTATGCCCACGACGGGTTTCAGGCGCGACCCACCTTGGACATCGACTTTATGGCAAGGCGCATCAGCAACGATGCCGAGAACATCAAGGGCATATTCAGCGAGATATGCCAGATAGCCTGCGCCGAGGATGGCGTTACGTTTGACAGCGACACGATAGAGACGGGCGAGATTGCCATCACCAAGGAATACCGTGGTTTGCGCGTTTCGCTCATGGCTCATCTGGACACGGCACAGCAGCGCATTTCGATGGATGTGGGGTTTGGCGATGTGATTACCCCATACCCTCAGCAGCTGGCGTTTCCAGCTCTGATCGATACGGTGCCTGGCACAACCATCTTGACGTATTCGTTGGAGACTGTTGTGGCCGAGAAGTTCCAAGCGATGATTTCGCTGTCGATAGGTAACAGCCGCATGAAGGACTTCTTTGATGTGTACCAAATCATGACGAGACAGGATATCGATGCCGAAATCCTTGGCGAGGCCATCAAAGCGACCTTTGCCAATCGCGACACGAAGTATGTGGAGAATCATCCTTTGTTTACAGAGGAGTTCTTCACCGATACCAACCGCAATTTGTATTGGGAAGGCTTCCTTAGAAGAATTAAGTTTGGTGAGGCGCTGTCGTTTGTGGTTGTTGGGGAGCTTATCCGGAATAGGTTGCAACCTTATTGGGAGGGGCTGAAGCCTTGAAATGAAAAACTCAAAGACCGAAGCAATGGACAGAGAAATACGTTTGTTGCGCCTGAAGGAATTGAAGGCGGCGCTGGAGGACATCGGAAATAGGTTGAATGCGTTGGATTTGAGCCCCGATTGTTCAGACGAAGATGTGAAAAAGTGTTTTGAGGAAGTTGGTAGAATCCTTGAAGAAAGGGAAACTGTTATCAACGAGATTCGAAGCATGTTGATGCTTAAGGATGATGATGACATGAGCTTCAATGGTAGTAGAGGGATGGTTAATTGATAGTGACATTGGTCCTTTTAATGAAAAAACACTAGACTAATGAAAAAAGGAAAAACAGAACTTAGGAAATGCACCAACAATGAGCTGAAAAAGATGCTTAGTGCTTGCCCTGAGATAATAGATGAGTTAAGGAAGCGTTCTGCCGTAACAACAGGAGATTGGATAGATCTATACGACCTTTTGCTTTTTGAGCATGGGATGTCATTCGGCATAGACCCATTTTATAATAACAGCATGGACACCATCCTTTTCTTGGGCTATCATTATTGTATTGATGGCGAGAAGAGAGAGAGATTTGATTGCGAAGAAATCAAATCATTTGCTGAGGCACAACTTCAAGCCATCCACGATACGATGTATAGACTAAGAGAAAGACTATGATAGTTGGATAAAAGTTGTAAATTTGCAGCCGTAAAAAGACATAATTAAGGGCTTTACGCTCGGGTACTCCTAACGACTAAATCTGGAAAATTTATAATGCAACGGAGACCGAACGATAAGGCTCGCGCTATAGGCGTGAGCTGATTCGTTTCCTTGTTGCATGGGTTTTCCAGAACCTTGTCGTTAAAAGGAGCGATGACGCTTGCGCCTTCTTTTTGCGCAAGAGGAAGAGC
>JAFRRE010000165.1 GCA_017428285.1 Bacteroidales bacterium
ATCTACTGTGCTTCAATCAGGCAGCGAGAGCGTAGTTGTTTTCGCCAATTAATTTTTTGCAGTCAAGATTTACGAGCGTCACTGCGAGGCTCGACATGCTTACATGACAATTCATCTTGCTGTCAAAACCATACATCCCCTCAAAGAACGGACTGCAAAAGTACAGCTAATTTCCTAACCCCGCAAGGGGTGCGAAAAAAAACTTGCCATTTTAACGAAATTCATATCTTTGCAGTTCAATACCAAATGTAGACAACCTAAAAATAAATAGACATGAAAAAGCTGCTTTTCCTTGCCATGATGCTGCTTGCAGGCAGGCTTTTACTGGCACAAACTCCCTATGTCAGGGTAGATGATTACCAGACAAAGTATGAACAGTTGACTCATCAAACAAGGGTCCAATGCAAGATCACGGACTATGCCATCTCGACGCTATACGCCCAACTTTTCGATGGCTTGGAAACTTCGGTAAGAACCGTTGAAGTGGAGGGTGCTGTCCAGTATTTCTATCGCATCTACCGTAAAGAGGTGAAAGAACAACCTGCTGTTGAGGTTTTTGTGGCCTTCGACGATTTTGTTGAACTTGATCGCGTTTTAGAGTCGATGATTGCTGAAGAACACAAGGACAAGAATGCTCGAAAGGATTACTGCGAGAACTTCTATCGTACGGATGACGGCTTTCAAATAGGTTACAGCATAAAAAGCAGACAAACGCATTGGTATCTTGTGCTGGACCGATACAGCGAGGACAAAGTCTTTTTCGATAGCGTGACGAAACTGAAAGATCACTTCAAAAAAGCTTTGGCAAAGTTTGAAGAAGTGAAGAAAAAGAATGGTAATTGAATTCCCTGAGCTCATCGAAGGATCGTAGGGCAGACTGATACTATGACGGTGCTTCGATACTTCGACAAGCTCAGAACTCAGCAACCTGCATCAATTCAGCGGGTTTCCAAACTGCACCACATCATCCTTTGTGATGACATTGCCGCAAAGGATGACGAGTCGCTCCACGATGTTGCGCAACTCGCGGATGTTGCCGGTCCATTGGTACTGCTTCAAGGCTTCCATGGCCTCGGGCTCGAAGGTCGGGACAGGTTTGCCCATGTCTTGTGCGATGATTTCCAAGAAGTTGCTAACCAACAGCGGGATGTCATCCTTGCGTTCGCGCAACGGCGGCACTTGTATGACAATGACGCTCAAGCGGTGGTAGAGGTCTTCGCGGAAATTCCCTTTCTCAATTTCACTCTTGAGGTTCTTGTTGGTGGCCGCCAAAATCCTCACATTGACGGGTATTTCCTTCTCACCTCCGACGCGCACAATCTTGTTTTCCTGCAAGGCTCGCAGCACCTTGGCTTGCGCTGGAAGGCTCATGTCGCCGATTTCGTCCAAGAAGAGTGTGCCGCCGTCGGCCAATTCAAAGTCGCCCTTCTTTTGTTTGATGGCTGAGGTGAAGGAGCCTTTTTCGTGACCGAAAAGCTGACTCTCGATGAGTTCGGCAGGAATGGCGGCGCAGTTGACTTCGATGAAAGGACCACGGTTCCTCGGACTGAGTTCGTGCAGTTGTCGGGCCACAAGTTCCTTGCCCGTGCCGTTTTCGCCAGTGATGAGCACACGGGCATTGGTAGGAGCCACCTTTTCAATCATGTCTTTTACTTCAAGCATCGGGGTCGACTCGCCAATCATCTGGTTCTGGAGCTTGACGGCTTTCTTCAACACTTTGTTTTCGGTGGCCAAGTTCTTCTTGTCCAAGGCGTTGCGCAAAGTGATGAGCAGACGGTTCAAATCGGGCGGCTTGGGAATGAAGTCGAAAGCGCCTTTCTTGATGGCTTCGACTGCCGTTTCGATGGTGCCATGACCCGAGAGCATGATGACGGGCACATCCGACTCTTGTCGGATGGCTTCCAGCACCTCTATGCCGTCCATTTCTGGCATTTTGATGTCGCAGAAAATGGCGTCAAAATCCTGTTCCTTGATTTGTTGCAAGGCTTCCATGCCTGTTGAGGCATCGTCCACTTGATAGCTTTCGTTTTCGAGGATGTCGCGCAGCACGCGGCGGATGGGAGCCTCGTCGTCGATGATAAGTATTCTTGGCATCATTTTTAATTTTGCGCAAAAATAGGATTATTTTTCTATTTTTGCCTTCAAATTTTAGAATAATGAAAAGAGTTTTTCTGTTTTTGGGTTTGCTGTTTTTCAGGCAAACGCTGGTTTTTGCCCAAGATACGCTTCCTGCGCCTTCTTCCTATCGTGTCAACAAGGTGTCATTCAATATGGTACGTGTCGAGAAAGGGGGCTTTTGGATGGGTGCCCAACGTAAGGATACTGCCGAATTTAACTATGACCGCATGGCGCAAATCGATGAACTACCCGTGCATTACGTGACGATGCATGAGGATTATTATATCGGCCAGACAGAAGTGACCCAAAAACTGTGGAAGGCCGTGATGGGCTACAACCCAAGCGCGAAGAAATGCCCCAAGCGCCCCGTGACCAATGTGAATTATTATGAGGTGCAGGAGTTTTTGAGACGTATCGACAGCATCACGGGAATGAAGTTCCGCCTTCCCACTGAGGAAGAATGGGAATACGCTGCCCGTGGTGGGCAATATTCGAAAGGCTATATCTACAGCGGTAGCAATGAGGTGGACCGAGTTGCTTGGCATAATGGGAACACCTCGCGACTGAAGAAGGTCAAGAAACATTCGGCCAACGAGTTGGGTATCTACGACATGAGTGGCAATGTGTGGGAATGGTGCAGCACCAAATACCGTTTCTTTGACAAGGAACGTAATGCCACTTTGGGCAAGGATGGTGAGATGTACTGTATCCGTGGCGGAGGCTGGCAGTTGCCCAAGACCTCTTGCCGTGTGTCATGGCGCGGCAAACGCCTTCCCGATTTGAAGAACTCTTTCGGAGGGTTTAGGTTGTGCTTGGATGCGAAGTATGTCAAGGAAAAAGAAGAGACCTCCGAAAAAGAAGCTTTTATTGAACAGAAGGAGTAAGCCTCAGTTTCTTGCTCCTATAATTTATCACGGCTTTATACTTTTTCAGCAAATCCCCGCCAAGAATGCCATCAATGTGGGGCAGGCCAAGTTTGCCGTACATTTCGTGGATGTTCTCCAAATTCAAGGCAACGGCCTCATAATCTTTGATTTCCATGTTTCCAATGGAAAGACTGTCGATGACAAAAGTGGAGCTCTCCAAGTCGGAGCTGCCCACGCCAGCGGTCATGCCTTCTTTCTTTTCGAACGCAATATCGTCTATAAAAGAGGAGATAGTTATGGGGTCGAAAACAGAGCGCGAGGCACCAGTATCGATAAGAAAATGGGCTTCCTTACCATGGATCATTCCTTTGACCATGATATGGAAGCCATCTCCTTCGATGTCAAGTAGTTGGATGGGTACTTCGATATAGCGTCGCATATCAGAAGTTGGGTTTGATGGCGTATTTCTTGTAGAAATCGGTGATGACTTTAACCGCTTCATCCGCTGAGTCGACGACATGGAAGATTTCAAAGTCCTCTTCCTTGATCATGTGGTCTTCGAGCATAGTCTTGCGGAACCAGTCGATAAGGCCTTTCCAATACCTCTTTCCGACTAAGACGATGGGGAAGTCCACCATTTTGTTGGTCTGGACGAGGGTGATGGCCTCCGAGAGTTCATCGAGCGTGCCAAAACCACCAGGCATGGCGATATAACCCTGGGCATAGCGCATGAAGATGGTCTTGCGGACAAAGAAATAGTCAAAATAGATGGACTTGTCGGAGTCGATGTATGGGTTGAAATGTTGCTCGAAAGGCAGGGTGATGTTCAGTCCAACGCTGGTGGCACCGCCTTCGTAGGCACCTTTGTTGCCGGCTTCCATGATGCCTGGGCCGCCACCCGTGATAATGCCGAACCCGAAATCAGCGAGCTTCTTGGCTATCTCAGTGGCCATCTCATAGTATGGGTCTCCTGGTTTGGTTCGGGCTGATCCGAAAATGGCAACACAAGGCCCGATTTTCGACATCTTCTCCATGCCTTCCACAAACTCGGCCATAATCTTGAATACCGACCAAGAGTCATGTGTCTTGATGTCGTTCCACGATTTGGGATGGAAACTGTTTCGAATGATTTCTTCTTCTTTTTGGGTGATAATTGGCATAAAAATTCAAAATTTAGGATTCAAGATTCAAAAATTGTGTATTTTTGCACCCGATAAATGCGAATGTAGCTCAGTTGGTAGAGCATCAGCTTCCCAAGCTGAGGGTCGCGGGTTCGAACCCCGTTATTCGCTCGCGATAAACACGATGTAGAGACGCGCTATGGCGCGTCTCTACATTTTTTATGGGTTTATTCCACAGGCGTACCGCACTCAGGGCAGAACTTGCCCGTCACTTCGGTACCACACTTCGGACATCTCTTCGGGCCTACTGTCGCCATGGGCGTACCGCACTCAGGGCAGAACTTGCCAGTGCTTTCGGTGCCGCACTTCGGGCATTTCATCATGGTCTTGGGTGCCGGAGCGGGAGTGCCACACTCGGGGCAGAACTTGCCGGTAATCATCGTGCCGCACTTCGGGCAGGGAACGCCTTTCGGGGCGGCTTGGCCACCTTGGTTGTAGGGGTCGTAGTTGGTCTGTTGGCCTTGGTTGTTCCAAGCATTCTGCATCGCACCACCGGTCATGCCGCCTGTGCCAGCATTCATCATGCCGAGGCCGATGAAGGCATTGCCAGCGCCAGCTTCGTTGCCGGCTGCGGTTTCCATGACGTCGATGATCTTGCCTTGCTGCATCATCGAGTTGGAGCTGTATTCGTAACGGTCGATCTTCTGTTGGCTGGCATCGTCCAATGAGACCGATTCCACGGTGAAGCTGACCAAACGGATACCACGGGCACGGATGGGCTCGTCGAACACGCGCTCGTCCATCACCTGTTTCATCTCGTCGGTGTAGCTCGGGAGTTCGAGCACGGGCACGCGGTGCTTGCTGTTGCCCATTTCGTTGAGCACATTCTGGAAGGCGGCAATCACTTCGCTGCGCATCTGCTCGATGATTTGGTTTTTCTTCACCACATTGGCCGTACCGGCATGGTTGCGCATGAAGATGGCCACGTCGTCGAGTCGGAAGGTGTATTTACCATAGCAACGAACATTGACGCCCATCGGGCTCAGTGAACCAGTCATCTGGTTCGGGATGGCGTGCGACCAGTCTTGGAAGGGGATAGGCGTAGCAGTGCCGAACTTGTTGTCCAAAATCTCCTTGATGTTGAAGAAGAACACGGCCTGTTCCTTGGCAGGCGTGCCACCATAGGTGAAACGTTGCCACATCTCCTTGAAGACGGGACCAAACTGTCCGCCGAAGAAGGAGGGCGATGAGGATTGGTCGAAGGTGTAGACACCTTCTTCAGCTGTGGCATCAAGCACTGAGCCGCTGTCGTAGATGACGGCCACTTGGCCGGGAGCCACGAGGATACGGCTGCCTTTCGAAATTTGACCCGTCTTGGTGGTTTGCTTCACCATCAGGGTTTCCATGTCCATGTTGTCGCATTTGATTAGGTCTAACCATTGGTCTTTCAGAGTGCCGCCGATGGCTCCACCAACAGCGCCTACAATTTGTTTAATAAGTCCCATAGTGTTGTTGTTTAATTGTTGATTTGTTTATCGTTGAAATTGTTGTTTCTGTTTGTAGAGATGCGATTTATCGCGTCTCAAATAATATTGAGTTTTTGGAGATGCAAGGCTAATTTCGAGAATGGATATCCGTCAGCACCCAATCGTGTTCGCCGTTGGTGATGACGCTGCCGCAATAGGCGCATTGACCCGAAGAGGTGACTTCGGTCGGGGCACCGCAGTTGGGGCAGTTGGTAATGGCGTTGCCTTTCTTTCCTGGGTCGGTCTTCAGGCCGGCCTTGCGGTTGAAGACCATCTCGTATTTCATGTACCAGTCGCGATTGGGGTCGCTCTCCAGCACCTTCTTGGTGGCGTCATCGATGACGTAGTCGCGCATCACGGCGTTGAGCGCTACAATCAGCACTTCCTTGTCGCCGTCTTGGGTGAACGATTGCAGTGAGCAGTGTTTGATGGCAATCTTTTCCACCACATTAGTTTTGCCGAGGCGGATATATTCGTCTAGTTGTTGTTTGTGGGTATTGAACAAAGTCTCGCTCTCAAACGGGCGGATGGGCTTCCAGTCTTTGGCAGTCCAGGCGGCTTGTATGGTCATGAACACCTCACGGGCGAAGCCGATGAACTTGTCGGATGAGAAGGCCGGGTCGATGGCTTGGATTTGCGCGGCCACCGCAGCACTATTGTCGAAGTTGAAGTCATTACTTGCCTGTTGGTTCACTCGCTGGTTGATGATGTTGGGGTCGGAAGCTTGCTTCTTGGCCTTTCTCCTGCTGATTAAGACAACCACGACAAGGATAACGAGCACAATCATACCCAACACTGGGTTGTCGATCATTAATCCGATGAGATACCCGATGATGACGCCCCAGTCGCCGCTGCCACCACCACTGCCGCCGCCGTCGCCACTGCTATAGCGGTTTTGGTTGCCAACGTCGGCGATGCCCATTGTGCAGCATAGCAGAGCCAAGACAATGAAAAGGAAAGGTAGGTATCGTCTTAATTTGTTGAAATCCAGTTTTTTCATAATGTTTATGCGTTGATGGGTATCTCATTAAACCCTACAAAAATAATGAAAAAGATTAAAAAAGTACAATTTTTTGCTGAAAAAAGCGAAAAAAAGCCTACTTTTGCAGCGCGAAAAAGCAAAAGGGAGCTTAGCTCAGTTGGTTCAGAGCATCGCCCTTACAAGGCGGGGGTCGTTGGTTCGAGTCCAACAGTTCCCACAAAAAAGGAAGTCATGAGGTGTCATGGCTTCCTTTTGTTTTTGCCCTGCATTACCCTCGTCGGTTGACACGCAGTTGACACGTGTGGGGCAAAAATAGTGCAAAATTGGTGCAAATAAAAAACCCTAACTCTGTTTTTCAATGAGTTAGGGTTTGTTTTTGGTAGTCTCTCCGGGATTTGAACCCGAGTTACCAGGATGAAAACCTGACGTCCTGACCAGACTAGACGAAGAGACCACTTCGTGTCATTTTTGACGCTGCAAAATTAGACAAAATTTCGATACCTACAACGGTTTCAATGAAAAAATGATAAAAAAATTGTAATCAGTTGATAAACAATTGATTAGATTTTAACTTTATTCGAATAAAAACGAGAATTGGAACATTTTGTTGTGCAATTGATCAATTGCTGTGGTGTAGATTGGCACTTCGCTCTTCACGACATCAAGCAAACCATAGCTCATTTTCACCTCGATGCCCATCTTAAACCATTGGTTGTAGAAGTCGAATCCAGCACCGATTTCAGCAGCACAGTCGACACGTTTGGTAACAAAGTTGGTGATTAGATCAACTTCTTCTCCGCTGCTGTTGGTGTATGTTATCAAATTCTTTTTTTGTGTCGCGAGGTCAAGTTTAGGGTTGATGCCTCCAAAGAGGTAGGCTCCAATGTTGTTGTAGCGTTTCGAGCGGTATTTAATATTGAGCGGGAATTCGACAAACGTGGTGAAAATGGCTTTTTCCAAATATTTCATGTCAGGATCACCACCGTCTTGGCTCCAAATGGCAATGTCATATTTCAGTTGGCGGTCACTGAAACTTAATGAAGGGATGAAGCGTAGGTCAAAATAGCGCCCCAAGCGTTTACTGCCAACGATACCTACTGTAAAGCCAGGAGTTTGCTTTGTCTCTATGTTATAAATAGTGAGACTCCTTGCATTTGAAAGTCCGAAAGGCACTAATTTGTCGAGAGAAGAATCGTATATTATTTCTTTGTTTTGATAATCTTCAACCGTTTTGATGGTGTACATCATCTGGTTATAAGCCAACAAAAACCCGAAATGATACGGCTCGTTCTCGTATTTGGGCAAATAGTGGATGACTCTCCTTTGGGCTTGGGCCGGGACGACCGTTGCGGCGAGCAACAATGCGACAGCCAGTATTTTCAATGCTTTTTTCAAGATGCTAATGGTATTAAACGTATGATAAACGAGGTTCGCCCGCTTTTATTGCACGGTAACGGCGGCAAAATTAGGAAAAAAAGCAATATGCTTTATTGCCTTTCGGCGCAGTATAAGGTGGCAATGCCGAATGTCAGTGGATGAGCGGTACCATGGATGAGCCCATGTTGTGCCAGCAACTCAAGAAAGGCTTTCGGTTTCGGAAACCGTTCCACAGAAGCGGGAAGGTATGTGTAAGCACCTTTGTCCTTTGAAACGATTCTTCCAATGAAAGGCAGCAAACGCTTGAAATAGAATCGGTAAAGCTGCTTCACGGGAAACTTTTTAGGCATCGAGAACTCCAAGATGACGGCTTGCCCGCCCGGCTTCAGGACGCGGCTGATTTCAGAAAGGCCTTTGCCCAAATCCTCGAAGTTGCGCACACCGAAGGCCACCGTGACGGCATCGAAGCTGTCGCTTCCAAAGGGCAATGCCGCCGCATCGCCAAGGCGCAATTCGATTTGGCTTTCCATCTTTCGTTGGGCGACCTTGGCTTTGCCAATGTCGAGCATTTTCTCCGAGATGTCCATGCCGATGATGTGCGCCTTAGGGTTGCGTTTCGCCAAGGCGAGGGCCAAGTCTGCCGTGCCCGTGGCAAGGTCCAAAATGGCTTTGGGCTGGCTTTTCGCGACGGCTTTGGCGGTCTTTCTCCGCCACACCTTATCTATATTTAAGGAGAGCAGGTGGTTGAGCGCATCGTACTTCGGAGAGATGCGGTCGAACATGGCGGCGATGGGGGAGATGCTCATTTCAAGTTAGGGCTTAGTTTGCCTATGATTTGCTCCGGTGTAATGCCGTTCATGCAAGCGTAGTCGCCGCGGGAGCAAGCTTTGTTGCCATACACCGAGCAGGGTCGGCAGGGCAAATCCAACTGGATGCAATCTTCTGCTTTTTGGTTCCAGCCTAGGAAACCGGCGTAAGGATGTGTGCCGCCCCAAATGGAGACGACCCTTGTGCCCACCAACGATGCCAAATGCATGTTGGCGGAGTCCATGCTGAGCATCACATCCAACTGGCCCATCAGGGCAAGCTCGCCTCGCAAACCTAGCTGGCTTTTGGCAGGCTGCACGTTGTTGTATTTGGTGCAAAGGCTCTCGATTTGTTGGCTCTCCTCTGCTCCGCCGCCGAAAAGAAAGACGCGTGTGTTTTCCCTTTCGCTCAAGGTCTTGATGACCTGCTCCATCTTCTCCAAAGGATAAACCTTGGCGGGATGCTTGGCAAAGGGCGCGATGCCCACCCAAGTCTCATTGTCAGCTTTTTGCGTCTCGCAAAAAGCTGAATAGTAGAGTTTTACGAATTGTGGCTTGATAGGAAAACCTAACTGTTCCAACACCTTGGCATAACGCTCAAAGGAAGTGGCCTGCTGCACAAAAACCTTGTTTTTTTGTCGCGTCAAGGCCTTTTTGCCTTTGCGTCCCTTGTCGATTTTGGCGACTTTTTTTCGGCGCAGACAGCCTTCGGTGCGTAACCACCAGGTGCGCAGCACATCGTGGAAATCAGCAATGTAGTCGAAATCGCTCAGATGGGCATCGCGCCAAAGTCGGCAGAGCCCGAGCAAGCCTTTGTGACGACCTTTCAAATCGGCGGCGATGAAATGCACATTGCCGGGCATGCGCTCAAACAAAGGTCTCGCCATCTCGCGGCTGAGCATGGTGATGTCCAACTCGGGATATTGCACGGCCAAGTCGTGTAAAACGGGCACGGTCATAGCGATGTCGCCCAAGGCAGAGAATCGTATGACGAGGAGCTTTTTCATTTCTGCCCGTAAAGCACAGGGTTCAATGCGGGGTCGTTGTACATTTTCATCTGCTTGTAGACCTTCATGACCTTTTCACCTTTTTTGTAGCATTCCATCAACTGGTCGATGGCTGTGCAGAGGTCGGTGTTTTGTTCCAAAAGCACGTCTAATTTGGCCTGGCATTTGGCCTTGTGTTCCTCGCTGACATCGTTGCGCTCCACCTCGGCTTTCATGTGGTAGATCTTCAGTTGCAGGATGGAAAGCCGGTCGATGGCCCAAGCGGGACTCTCTGTGTTGAGTGCGGCATTGGGTAGCGGTTCCACTTTTTGGAAGAGCAGAACAAAATACCCGTCAATCATCTCCACGATGTCGGTGCGGTCTTGGTTCGACTTGTCGATGCGACGCTTCAAGGCCAAGGCCTCCACAGGGTCGATGTTCGGGTCGCGGATGAGGTCTTCCAAATGCCACTGCACCGTGTCGATCCATACCTTATTATAAAGGTACCATTCGATGGTCAGCTTTTCATACGGGTTTTCGCAAGGATGGTCCACATCGTCAAACTTGTGATAGTCTTCGATGGCTTGGTTGAAGATGGGGAGGATGGGCTCGGTGGAGAGGATGATCATGATGTGTATGTTTCAATGTTTCTTAAAAAGGACGGGCCTTCGACAGGCTCAGGCACCTGCAAAAAAGCGAAGGTCCCTGAGCCCGTCGAAGGGCCGACTTGATTTAATGCAGTTTCGCCAGAGCAGCCTTGATGCGCTTCACAGCCTCGATGAGTTTGTCCTCAGAGGTGGCATACGACAGACGGATGCAGTCGTCGTTGCCAAAGGCATTGCCAGCCACGCAAGCTACGTGAGCGTTGTAGAGCAGCCACATGCAGAGGTCGTCGCTGCCCTTGATGACGGTCTCGCCGTCAGTCTTGCCGTAGAACGACTTCATCTCGGGGAAGACATAGAAAGCGCCGGCGGGGGTGTTGCACTTCACGCCAGGGATTTCGTTCAGCAGCTTCACGAAGGTGTCGCGGCGGTGACGGAAGGCCTTCAGCATCTCTTGGATCTCTGTGGAGTTCTCTGGGCTGAGTTCCATGGCCTTGGCGGCGGCGGCTTGTGCGATGGTGCAGATACCGGAAGTGATTTGGCCTTGGATCTTGTTGGTGGCCTTCACGATGGCTTGCGGAGCAGCGATGTAGCCGATGCGCCAACCCGTCATGGCATAACCTTTGGCCACGCCGTTGACAAGGACGAGACGGTCCTTCAAGAAGTCGAACTGTCCCATGCTCTCGTGCTTTTGCTCGTATTGGATGAACTCGTAAATCTCATCGGAGATGATGATGATGTTCGGATATTTCTTCAGCACCTCGGCGATGGCAGTCAGCTCAGCCTTGGTGAACACGCTACCGCTTGGGTTGCAAGGCGTGTTGATCATGAACACCTTGGTCTTGGGCGTGATGGCCTTTTCGAGTTGCTCAGCGGTAATCTTGAAGTCGTGGGCGATGTCGCTCTTGACGATGACGGGCACGCCGCCAGCCAGCTTCACCATTTCGGGGTAGGAGACCCAGAACGGGGCAGGGATGATGACTTCGTCGCCGTCGTTGATGACAGCCAAAAGCACGTTGTTGATGGCTTGCTTGGCGCCGTTCGAAACCAGCACGTCAGTCTCTTTGTAGTCGAGGCCGTTGTCGCGTTTCAGTTTGTTGGCGATGGCCTTGCGCAGTGCGGGCGTGCCAGGAACGGGCGGATAGTGCGTGTCGTTGCCGTTGATGGCGTCGATACCGGCTTGCTTGGCCGATTCGGGTGTGTTGAAGTCGGGCTCGCCGATGCTCAGGCTGATGACATCGATGCCTTGGGCTTTCAGTTCACGGCTCTTGTTGGTCATGGCCAAGGTAGCTGACTCAGCCATGTTCAAAACTCTGTTGGAAAGGATGATTTCGCTCATTTTATGTTTAAGTGTTGATTGTTTATGTGTTTAATCGTTGTTTTGACGCGGGACTCCGGGACTCCGATTCGATTCATGTCTCGCAGTCTCTAAGTCCCGCGTCTTTGGAAGGGCAAAGGTAGGCCTTTTTTTAATAGGTAGGGCAGAATTGCTAAATTTTATTCTTTTCATGCAAAGAAACCGTTGCGTAATACTTTTTTTTCTATTTTTGCAGTTTGATTGAATGAATTGTATAATTAAAAAAATAAGAATTATGCGTAAAAACGTTATGAAACTCTTTATGGCCGCCCTCCTGATCGTTGCGGCAGTGCCATTTGTGAATGCTCAAGTGCAAGTGGGCGACATTCTTTGTGAAGGCGACCGCGTGGTCAGTCCGTCAGATTATGATGCAGCCAACGACGCAGCCATTGGCGTTGTGTTTTATGTGGATGGAACAGGTCAGCACGGATGGGCAGTGTCATTGGATAACGTGGGCCAATGCTCTTGGGGAAACTATGATGAAGACACCAAATTGGACAATGTGACAAGCAATTTCAGAGCTGCTCGCGACATGGATGGTAAAGCCCATACTGAGACCATTCTTGAGGAAAATGCAGGCTATCCGGCTTTCGAGCTTATGGATTTCGAAAACGGCTGGTATCTTCCTGCAGTTGGCCAAATGAAATACCTCTATGCCAGCTTCGACGAAGTGAATAAAACGCTTGAGAAAGTTGGTGGCACGATTTTCGAGCGCAATGGATATACCTATTGGTCTTCCACAGAGCACGATTCTGATGATGCATGGTACATGTGCTCTATCGGCGGATTTGGAAACACCTCCGACAGTTTCAACGACTGCAAGACGTCTTCCAGATACGTCAGGAGTGTGAAAGATTTCTAAATCTTGCATCTCCATTGCCTTAGTAAGGCGTGAGATAAACGTCATTACGAACGCTCAGCATGTGTTTTGATTTCTGCGTATGTATTGCGTGGAAAAAGGATTTCATAAACATGTGCTGAGTGTTTTTTCCACTGTAACTGGATTTCAAAACATGAACACCTGGATAATCTATTCATTGATGGGCGCTGGCCTTTTGTTGATGGTCGCTGCCATGATTCTTTTGTCTCGACTGATTAGGATGAAAGACGCTGAACTCCGCAATGGAAGCAAGATGGAACTGAAGGTGCAAGCCTTGAAAATCATTATGCCACTGAAAGTGCAGGCGTATGAGCGTTTTCTGCTCTATCTCGAAAGGGTTCAATTGCCCCAGTTGGTGAAACGTGTCTATACGCCTGGCATGGAGAAAGGTGCGTTCCATCTCCAATTGCTGCAAAACGTCCGCGAGGAGTTTGAGCACAACCTCGCCCAGCAGTTGTATGTTTCCACCTCAACTTGGAACGCTGTGGTGAACGCTAAGGAAGAACTTGTCAACCAAATCAATACTACTTTTGAGCAACTGAAGGATGAGGAGGATGTCTCCATTTTGGCGCAGAGCCTCGTGGCCTTGCCCAATCCTATGGTGGAGCAGGCCGTAGCCATCTTGAAGCGTGATTTTGAACGGTTGCTGTAAAAACACTAAAACAATGAAATTCACCGCTACTCAAATCGCTGGAATCCTTGAAGGCAAGGTGGAAGGCAACCCTAACGCCGAAGTCTGGAACGTGGCCAAGATCGAAGAAGGCGCCCCGGGCATGATCAGCTTTTTGGCGAATCCTAAATATACGCACTATATCTATGAGACCCAGTCGAGCATTGTCATCGTGAATGCTGATTTCGAGGCCACGGCGCCCATCAGCGCCACTTTGATTCGCGTGCCCGATGCCTACGCTTCGTTTGCCAAATTGCTGGCCTTTTACGATCAGATGACCCAAAACAAGCAGGGTAGTTCATCGCTGGCTTTTGTCTCATCGACAGCGCAATGCGGTGAAAACCTGTATCTTGGCGAGTTTGTCTTCGTGGGTGAAAATGCCAAAATCGGCAACAATGTGAAGCTTTATCCTCAGGTGTATGTCGGCGATGGCTGCGTCATCGGCGACAATACGGTTTTGTATCCTGGTGTCAAGCTGTACCGTAATACGGTCATTGGCAAGAATTGTATCCTCCATGCAGGTGCGGTACTCGGTGCCGACGGCTTCGGTTTTGCGCCACAGCCTGACGGCCATTACGAGAAAATCCCGCAGGTGGGAAATGTAGTCGTTGAGGACAATGTGGAAATCGGTGCCAACACCACCATCGACCGCTCTACCATGGGCTCGACGCGTGTCTGTAAAGGTGTTAAATTGGACAATCTAATCCATCTTGCACACAACGTAGAGATTGGTGAAAACTCCGCTTTGGCGGCCCAGGTGGGTGTCAGCGGTTCGACGCATCTCGGAAAGAATTGTGTCGTTGGCGGCCAGTCGGGTTTTGTGGGACATATCAACATTGCCGACGGCTCAAAGTTTGGCGGACAGAGCGGCATCATGGGCAGCATCAAGGAGGAAAACAAGGAGTTTATGGGCACGCCGATACAGCCGTTGAGGCAGTATCTGGTTTCCAATGCCCGATTCCGCCATATTGACGAAATGGCCCGCAAATTGGATGCCCTTGAAAAGGAATTGGCCGAATTGAAAAAACAATCCTAAACCTGTAGAGACGTAGCGTGCTACGTCTCCAAAGATAATTCAGATCCAACCTTTTATCTTATAGTATGCCAGCGCGAAATATTCCCTCGCGCAGGTAATCTCCAATTTCAAGTAATTGAAAAACGTGTAGCGCATCTTGACGCTTTCAACGGATGGAATCGCTTCGTTTCCACCGAGTCTCCGTTTCTTCAGCGACAAGTCGAAATCGACGGTGGCGGGATAGGCTGCTTTCCCGATGACGTTTTGGAATCCTGCCTTGTTGAGGCATTTCACCGTGCGCCTGACATGCTCGGGCGAGGTGATGACAATGAAAGGCTCTGCAGCCAGTTCTGGATAGTTCGCCATGAGTTCCAATGCCTGTGAGCGTGTATTGGCTCCTTCGGTCATATATAGGATGCTATCAACGCCATCTTGGCGCAGAAGTCGGGTCATTTCAGCTTGGCAGAGGGAATCTTCAGGATGCACCAAAATGACTGGGATTTCAAAATGCTTGGACAATGCTGCCGTGTGGTAAAGCCGTATAAGGTTGTCTTCGGAGGGCATTCCCGCTCCGCCGAACATCACAATGTGTCGGGGCTGCACAAGCGTATCGCTCTCGTTTGGGTTCTGCCCCAAACGGTAATAAGCGTAAAATGGCACGGAGGTGAAAGCTAAAACTAACATCACGAAAAACAGTGCTCCGAGAGTAAAAAAAGTAATTTTTATTATTCTTCCTAAGTGCTTCATTGTGCGTGTGTTCTGTTTAAAATGCTTCCTAAAAGTGTGTAAAGATACGGTTTTTTTTGGCGCTTGTAGAATAATTTCCTATTTTTGCCCGTTTTTTGTGGGAATGTTCCACACAACTTCGTTTTTATGCAAGATAAACAATGTACGCTCAAAAAAAGAGTCAGTGTTAAAGGGGCAGGCCTCCACACGCGTCAGTGCGGCACCCTCACCTTCAATCCGGCTCCTATAAATTCTGGAATTCGCTTTCGTAGAATTGATATAGAAACCCAACCCATTATTGAGGCTGATGTCGACAATGTGATTGATACGGCTCGCGGTACGACCCTCGGCAAAGGCGGTGTGAAGATTTACACCGTTGAGCATGTCTTGGCTGCCTTGCGTGGCATGGGTATCGATAATGTGCTGATTGACATTGATGTTGAAGAGACTCCCATCATGGACGGTAGTGCCAAATTCTTCGTTGAGGCCATCCATCAGGCGGGTATCGTTGAGCAGAATGCCCCTCGCAATTATCTTGTCATCGAAGAGCCGATTTCCTATAAGAATGAAGTTTTGGGCATCGAGTTGAAGATTGAGCCGGCCGATTCTTTCCAAATCGATGTAAAGGTGAAATACAATACCCGCGTGCTTGACGAGCAACATGCTTCTTTGCACGATCTGAAGAACTTCGAAAGCGAGATTGCTCCTTGCCGTACTTTTGTTTTCCTGCATGAACTTGAGACGCTTATTAGTCGTAACCTCATCAAGGGTGGCGACTTGACTAATGCTATTGTGTTTGTCAACCGCAATGTTTCGTCAGAAGAACTAGACCATATTGCTGCTTTCTTCAAGAAGCCGAAAGTTACGGTCAAGGAATGCGGTATCCTGAACAACGTGGAACTTTATTTCGACAACGAGCCTGCCCGTCACAAGCTGTTGGATGTCATCGGTGACCTCACTTTGGTCGGTCGTCCCATCAAGGGCAAGGTGACTGCTGTGAAACCAGGTCATTTCTCCAACAC
>JAFRRE010000012.1 GCA_017428285.1 Bacteroidales bacterium
AGACGGGCTTCGAGACCAACACGAAGAGCATTGTCGTGACCGAAAACGGCGTGGCCTCGGGCGACATGCAAATGCGCACCGCCACCACGGGCTTCAATCTAAACGTAGAATACCTGGATTTCGGCAACCATTTCAACACGCTTACTTTCAAGATTATCAACGCCAGCACAACCACGCCGATGAGTTGGGAAATCTTCGAAAGTCTGAACTGGCTCACCGTGACGCCCAATACGGGTAACCTGCAAGGCGGTCAGGAAGTGACCCTCACAGTGACCATCGATCGTACCTTAATTAATCAGAACACCACGGGTAACATCACCATCCATACCGCCGACATGGAGAAGATATTGCCCATCAGCGTGAGCATTTGACTAAATCTTAAATCTATAACTAAATCTATTTCAACATGAAGAAATCATATCTGAAATTAGCCTTGAGCGTTGTGTTCGCTCTTGTACTGGGCTTAAGCTCCTGCACCAAGGAAAAAGCTACAGGCCGAATTCAAGGCATCGTCACCAACATGAACACTACCGAACCCATCCAAGGCGTGAACATCTCGCTCAGTCCCACAGGCGCCTCAGCAGTGACGGGCAGTGATGGTCGCTACGAGTTCAACAACCTTGAAGCAGGCAACTACACCGTGCAAGGCGTGAAAGCTGGCTTCGAGAGCAACACCAAGAACATCAGCATTACGGCTGGCAACGTCTCCTCAGGCGACATGCAGCTGCGCCCCGCCGTCAGCGGCTTCCGTCTGAATGTGGAATACCTCGACTTCAGCACCAACTTCTCACAACTACAGTTCAAGATCATCAACGCCAGCGCGACCTTGCCGATGAGCTGGGAAATCATGGAAAGCATGAACTGGATGACCGTCACGCCTTCCACTGGCAACCTGCAAGGCGGCCATGAGACCACCATCACGGTGAACATCGACCGCTCGCTCATCACGCAAAGCACCCCGGCTAACCTCACCGTGCGCAGTGCCGACCAAAGCATTGTATTGCCCGTGAATGTCAGCGTTTCGGGCAACAACGGGCCGCAACTGCAACTGAGCGAGAACTCGATTGACTTCGGCACATCGGCCAACAGCCTGACATTCTATGTGATGAACACGGGTCCGGCCAATACCTCGCTCCATTGGTTTTGCTCGAACATCAACGTGGGTTGGCTGACGCTCAGTCCCATGTCGGGCAACACTGCCGGCGGCGCTAGCACCCAAGTGGTGGTCACCATCGACCGCAGCCAAATCAGCGGCATCGTCTCCACTTCGGTCACGGTGAGCGGCGCGGGCAGCACGTCAACCATCACCTTCTCGGCCTCGGCCAGCGGCTCGGGCAGCGCCATCCTTCAGTTGAGCGAAGGCTCGTTGGACTTCGGCGAGACCGAGACCACCAAGACCTTCCAAGTGAAGAACGTAGGCAGCGACGGCACCATGCTCAGCTGGAGCATTAATCCGCTTAATGTCAGTTGGTTGACGCTCACCCCGATGAGCGGCACCACGGCATCGGGCAGCGGCACTTTGGTGACGGCCATCGTCGACCGCACGCAAATCAGCGGCCCCGTTTCGACCACTGTTACCGTCAATGGAACCAATAATTCAGCTAACTTGAATGTTTCGGCCACATACATTGACAACAGTTTGGTGATTCCAAGCGGTCTTCAGTGCTTCTACACTTTCGATGACGGTACGGCGAACGACATGACGGAAAATGGCGTTGACGGAGTGATGATGAACTCGGCAAACACTGCTGACGATGGCACACGGACTTACCTCAAACTCAACATGATTACTGACGACTATCTGAACATTCCTTACAACATGTTCAGAGGTCTCACGAGCTGGAGCGTCTGTTTCTGGATCAAGGACTTCGGCGCCGGCAATGTCTTCTCAGGATGGAACACCGACAGCGGGTCTGCTTATGGTGACGCTCCTCTTTTCTGGGCCATGCAGGACGGAAAGTTCAAGATTAAATGCAGAAACAACTATATGCCAGACGGCGGCAACTATTTCTCTTACAACTACACCAACATCCAAGCCGACGGCAGTTGGCACTACGTTGTTGTAACAATGGAAAGCGAGGGCAATCAGGGTAACGCCAAACTATATGTTGATGGATCGATGAAAGACCAGATCACGACCACGTACCTTACAGGCACAATCGATGATGCCTCCAAGGTATCCTTTGGCGGCACCAAGGACGGCTTATACCCCTTCAGCAGCAGCATGAAGTTAGACAACATCCGCATCTACAACCGCACCCTCTCCAACAGCGAGGTGCAGACTTTGTATAACGCGGAGAGGTAATCCGTAGTTTTTTGGAAATCTGAGGGGTTTCCGAAAGGGAATCCCTCTTTTTGCTATATTTGCCATCGCAAACGCCAAGGCCAACGACGGTGCCTTCTATTCCAAAGGCAACCAACTCATTCCCATCACCGAGACCACCATCCGCGTGCAGAAGGAAATCCTCACCATCACCCGTGTGACCGACAGCATCAACGGGTGGGGCGACCTGTTCAAGGTCGATGTCTACTACGAATTCTTCAACCCCGACCCGGCCAAAGACCTGATTGTGGGTTTCGAGGCGACTTCCGCCGATGGTAATGCCTACGCCATCAACATGGGTTGCGAAACCTCGACCGACACGCCAACGGGCGAAGGTTATTCCATGGAGTTTAACGGGACATCCTCTTCGCTCTCCGTTCCCAGCATTTTGCCCACGGGCAACGCAGAATGGGCGATCAACGTATGGATTAAGACTGGTTCCAACAATAGTTGCTTTATTTCGAGTGAAAACAGGTATATGGGTGTTAAAAACTCAAAGATCTTGTGTGGAGGTGATGGTGCTGGAGGTAGCACTTATACAACAACAGCAACAATAAGCCAATATTTGGATTTCCAATGGCACATGGTTACCCTGTCCTACAACAAGTCGAAAGTCTATGTTTACATGGATGGCATGCTCGTTGAAATTTTCGGAAGTTCTTATTGTTATTGGAATAAACCAACCATCAACATTGGGGCTCATTATTCCCAAGGGATCTACTATTCCGGCAAGATGGACAACTTCCGCAGTTACAATCGTGCTTTGACGGCATCTGAAATACAAACGCTATACAACGCTAAGCAATAAAATAACTAGAACGTGACAATTTTTTTGGTGGTCTTGGAGATTATTCTAGGGCCACCTTTTTGTCATTCGTTAATTAGACATAAAACCATGTCTTTCAATTTGTGAGATAAAAATTGACAACCAACATTAACTGACGGATATTTTTGTATTTTTGCCCTTTCAAACTATCAAATTCCTAACAAAATAAACCTATTGTGATGAAAAAGACCTTTGTTTTCCTTTTTGCCATCGCGTTTTCGTTGGCTACAAGGGCGCAAGATATCAGTTTCGACCAATATTTCCTTGATGAAGGCTCATTGCGTATGGATGTGTTCCAATGCGGCAATTCCGAAGGCTCGCATTATGTGTTTGAGCGTTTTGTTATAGAACCGTATTTTGGTGGCTCAAAAGTCAATCTAATTGACCCATTTAATTTTGGCACAAATCGTGTGAAAGTGATTGACGCACAAACCAATATGCTCATTTATTCTAGAGGTTACAACACCTTGTTCCAAGAATGGCAAACCACCGACGAAGCCCGAGTGATGGAACGCTGCTATGAGGAATCCGTGAGTGTTCCGTTGCCGCGCAATGAGGCGTATGTCATCCTTGAAATTAGGAATTTCGATGGCGAGTTTGAAGAGATTTTCTCTAAGCTTTATGAACCTAATGAAATGTTCAATACCACCGAACAGCGTTATGTGTTTCCTGTTGAGGACATTATGGTCAACGGCTCGCCCGAAAGCAAGGTGGACATTGTGATTTTGCCTGAAGGCTATACCGCCGATGAAATACCGCAGTTCCTGCAACACTGTCAGAATCTGGCCAATGTGTTCGCCCAAGCGGAGCCCTTTGCAAGTCATATCAACGACTTCAATTTCCGCGCAGTGCTGGCTCCTTCCGAGGAGAGCGGTGTCGACATTCCTGCCTCGCATATCTGGAAACGCACCATCCTCAATTCGCATTTCTACACCTTTTATATAGACCGTTATTGCACCACGCGCAATTATTTCTCAGTGAAGGATGTGGCAGCCAATGCGCCATACGATCAAATCTACATTTTGGTGAACAGCAACCAGTATGGCGGAGGCGGTTTCTACAACTTTTACTCGATGAGCACAGCGGGCAACATGTCATCTTCCGATGTCATCGTGCATGAGTTTGGCCATGCTTTCGCAGGTCTTGCTGATGAATACGAGGAGCCTGACAACCCATTGGCCTTGCTCTATAACCTGAATGTGGAGCCATGGGAACCCAATATCACCACTTTGGTGAATTTTGAATCGAAATGGGCCGACCTTGTTGCCCCAGGCACTCCAATTCCTACACCAAACACGTATCAATATAACAACACGGTAGGTGCTTTTGAAGGCGGAGGCTATTTGGAGGAAGGCATGTATCGGCCCCAACGCAATTGCATGATGCGCAACTATGCGCCTTTCTGTGCTGTATGTAATAGAACGATTGAAACCATGATTGAAGCGCATTCCAATAGTCCTCTTACAGTGAAAGCAGAGTATGTACAGCCGGAACCATCACTTCGTGTGTGTCCTAATCCGGCTACGAATTTCATCGATGTGTTTGTCAATCAAGCGAATGGTCAAGCAGAAATCATCGACATGAACGGTAAGGTCGCGATGACGGTTCAACTCGAAAACGAGGTGAACAGGATTGGCATCAGCGACTTGCCCAAGGGCATGTATGTGCTTCGTACGAATGGTGAGACTCGTAAATTTGTGAAACAATGAATCATAGACATCTGATATGGGTGTTACTGGGCGGTCTGATGTTGGCTTCTTGTGTCCACCGTCCCGAGCCAAGTGGTCCCATTCCAAGCCGCCAACAATTGGAATGGCAACAACTTGAAAACTATGCGTTTATACACTTTGGCTTAAACACGTTTAATAACATGGAATGGGGCTTCGGCAATACACCGTCATATACCTTTAATCCCACCCATTTGGACTGTGAACAGTGGGTCTTGACCTTAAAAGACGCAGGCATGAAAGGCGTAATCCTCACGG
This sequence comes from Bacteroidales bacterium, assembly GCA_017428285.1. The sequence continues at coordinate 5,135 of JAFRRE010000012.1, forward strand.
CCAAACACCATGACGGATTCTGCCTCTGGCCAACTGAGACTACCGACTATTGCATCAGGAATACCTATTACAAGAATGGAAAAGGGGATTTGGTCAAAGAACTGGCGGAGGCATGCAAGAAGCACGACTTGAAGTTCGGACTGTATCTTTCGCCTTGGGACCGCAACCAACCCGAGTATGGTTATAAGGGCTATGTGGACATCTATCACAAACAGATCGAGGAACTTGTGAGCAACTACGGACCCTTGTTCGAGTTCTGGTTTGATGGTGCTAATGGCGGTACTGGATGGTACGGCGGTGCCAATGACCTACGGTCCATCGTGGCAGAACAATACTATGATTACGAAAAGGCGAGGGACATCGTTTGGAAATACAGCCCCGAAGCGAGCATCTTTGGCGGTACCGTCCCGACCTTGCGCTGGATTGGCAACGAGGAAGGCAAAGCCAACGCCACGCAATGGTGCATGTATAAAGCTGACTTTGAATCGCTTAATGACACAAAAGCCTTGCAGCAAGGCTATCGTGATGGCGAGGCTTGGTTGCCTGCCGAGGTGGATGTCTCCATTCGTCCAGGTTGGTTCTACCATGCCAGTGAAGACAGCCTGGTGAAAACCGTAAACCAGTTGATGGATTTGTATTACCAAAGTGTGGGCCATAATACCAATCTCTTGCTCAATTTCCCTGTAAATCAAGAGGGTAGGATACCCAGTATCGACTCGGCCAATGCCGTTCAATGGTACCAGAAGTTGCAAAAGGACTTCGCTAACGATTTGCTGAAAGGCTGCAAAGTGACTGCCAGCAACACTAGAGGCTGGAGGTTCAAGGCCAAGCATGTGCTGGATGAAGAATATGAAACCTACTGGGCAACGGAAGACAGCATCCATCAAGCTGAACTCATCTTCGATTTCCCCGAAACTACGGCTTTCAACCGCATATTATTACAAGAGTATATTCCTTTGGGACAGAATGTTGATGCATTTTATTTAGACTATTACTTTAATGGCAAATGGTTGCCCGTTGAGGTAAACGAGCCAACGACCACCATCGGTTACAAGCGACTTCTTCGTTTTCAGACCGTTAAGGCAGATAAGTTAAGAATTAGGTTTAAGGTATTTAAGGGGACCCTGTGCATTAATAAGGTTGGTGCGTATCATGTTGAATGAATATGAAAAATCGCTTGCGATTTTTTTCTCAAATTCAATAATATGACTTCAGTTTTCTCTTCATTCTCAAATTCTTGATAAAATAGAAAATGATAGAATATCATCCACTGAAACCGTTTCTCCCAAAGAACGCGAGAGTCTTGTTCCTCGGCAGTTTTCCGCCGCCGAAGAAGCGTTGGTGCATGGACTTTTTCTATCCCAACTTCATCAACGACCACTGGCGCATTGAAGGCCAAATCTGGTTCGGCGACAAGAACCATTTTGTTGACACCGAGCGTAAATGCTTCAAAATGAATGAAATCGTGGCATTTCTGAACGAAAAAGGTATTGCACTTTTCGATACAGCCATGGCGGTCAATCGACTGAAAGACAATGCCTCGGATGCCTTCTTGGAGATTGTGGAACATACCGATATTGAAGCCCTACTGAAACAAATACCGCAATGCCACTCAATTGCCACGACGGGCGAAAAAGCCACCACGGAAGTATGCACTTATTACAATACGAATTCGATACCTTCTCCTAATGAACAAATCACCCTAAGGGATGGATTAATACTTTATAGATTACCTTCATCATCACGCGCTTATCCTTTGTCATTTGACAAAAAGGTTGAAGCCTACCGCAGGATGTTCGAGACGGTGTTTACCTAGTCATCAAGGCATCAATCGCAGGCAGTATCTCGCCTGATTTGCCTTCGAGATAGATGTCCGTGATGTAGTTCGTATAGGTCGAAGGCTCCATGTTGATTTCGATGATCTTGGCGCCGTGTCGTTTGGCGATGCCGGGAATCATGTTGGCAGGGCTGACCTGTCCCGAAGTACCGATGATGACAAAGGCGTCGCAGTTTTCGGCAGCGCGCACCGAGCCATAATAAGCGTCTTCAGGGATGCCCTCGCCGAAGAAGATGAAGTCGGGCTTCATTAGTCCGCCGCATTGGGCGCAACGGGGCGGTTCCTCAGTAAGTGTCAGGCTCTTGGCGTCGACCTTGTGGCCGCATTTGGTGCACACGAAGCGCGACATGTTGCCGTGAAACTCATACACCACGCTGTTGCCTGCCACGGTGTGCAGGTCGTCGATGTTCTGCGTGATGACACTGCTCAAGCGGCCTTCCTTTTCCCATTTGGCAAGGATGAGATGTCCGGGATTGGGTTTGATGTCCTTGTTGCTGAAAAAGTTATAGAACACCTCGCGGATGATCTTCCACGACTCCTTGGTGTGGCGATAGTAGAAGTCGATGTCGAGTGAGTTGGGGTCGTACTGGTTCCAGATGCCGCCCTCGCCACGGAAAGGCGGGATGCCGCTCTCTGCGGAAGTGCCTGCTCCGGTGAAGCCCACGATGTTCTTCGCCTTGGAGAGGATTTCGGCGGCTTGTTTGTTTTTTTCTTCGTTGTTCATAACAGTGGTTTTGTGACATAGAATTATATTTCGATGCAAAGTTATACAAAAAATCTTGCTGGATGAGCTGAAAATTCGTTTATTTGCAAAGTAAATGAAAGCATCACGGAATATGCAAACACAAAACAACCAAAGAGTCTACAATGGCATTGAGCGACCGTTTCATACGCCAGATGCCATTTCTTCATTGAAGCCGGATGAAGTGTTCGTTTTTGGCAGCAACCTTCAAGGGCATCACGGCGGTGGTGCGGCACGCGTCGCACAGATGAAATTCGGAGTTATATGGGGACAAGGTGTCGGCTTGCAAGGACAAAGCTATGCCATCCCGACCATGCAAGGCGGTCCCGATACCATCCAGCCCTATGTCGACCAGTTCATAGACTTCGCCAAGGAACATACGGAGATGTTTTTCTATGTCACACGCATAGGATGCGGCATTGCTGGCTTCAAAGACCAAGACATTGCTCCTTTGTTCGTTGACGCATTGACCTTAGAGAATGTTTGTTTGCCTGAATCTTTCACAAAAAACATCGAGCAACTGTCGGCAAGGAAGTCCGTTGAACCTTTTCCTGGAATCACACGCACCACCAGCATCAGATTATACCAACAAGGACAAGCCCGCACCTTGGCTGATATAGCCATGACACTGAACAATCAGAACCATTATACCGATTTAGAAAGCTTTATGAGCGACTTTGACAATGTGATCAAATCGTATAGGGAAAGGGGTACCGTTAGTTTTGAGATTTGCAAGATGGTTAAAGAGCTAATACGGGACAATGAGTCGACATTGTTTTCAAATTACGGCTATCTCGATTTTGATAAGTTTATCGAAATGGTGGACAATCTATCTGCGTCAGATGAAAACAATCCTTTGGAAATCATATACAGCCGTAGGGAGAAGACCAAAATGTTAAGACTTGCGGCTTTGCTCAACGACATTATGCATTACACCACCGCTTCTGATTTAATGAATGATTTGAGTTCAATTGCATACGGTAGGTTTAATTGTGGTGACAACCGTTTCATGAACGACCCATTTCGCTATCCGCTTTCCTATTTCAAGCAAGGGCTGGAGCTGTTGTGGGATGAGATCCAAGATAACGGTTACATGAGCAATGAGCTATTGGAGAAAAAGATGTTCACCGAACACGAAGAAAGCGTTGAAGAGTACGGACTGAAACATGTTATCAGAAACGATTACAAGCAAGATGGACCATGTCATCCGGAAGTGTATTACCCAAAAAGGATAGGTACGGCTCCCGTGTATCTGCTGGATGATAACTATCTGGATCATTGTTCGGGAAGCCCATTGCTTGTCAAGTCATGTGGCGACGGCAAAGGCCCTTATGCACATCATACTTTGTATGAAATGGAGCTTGTTGAAAGCATTCTCAGGCGCGAATGCAGAAATGGCAAATATGAATTAAGAGGAGAGTACTACGTGCCGGTTGGTGACGATTCAAAGCCCATCTTCAAACAAGGGCATGGTATCATGGAGTTTGATATCCTTCCCGACAGAAGTCGTTTTCTGCAAAAGATACGCAAGAACACGGGGAAATTCTAATGGAAGCATTCGGCAAAGAAATACAGATTAAACGTTTCGGTTGTAACTGCTTGGATGAACCAGGGCAACCCATCGACCCGTCGGTCAACCTATTCGTCAAAGTCACTAAAAGCTGCAACGCCCATTGCTTGTTTTGTAGCAATGCTGAAACCTCGATGCCAAGCGCGCCTTTTAATGTGCGCAAATTGCTTGAAATCATAAGGGAGTTGAAGGCCGCAGGAATCAGAGTGAATCGAGTGAACATCACGGGCGGAGAGCCGTCGGTGGTCTCGACATTGGTGGAAGAAATCCTTCAAAAAATGGAGGATTCGGACTTTTCTGACATACACCTGCATCTGAACACGAACGGGTTGCTCCCTCGGTCACAGATGCTCATGCATCATCCACGTTGGAATAGCATTTCCATGTCGCTTCATCATTATGACTTGTCCAAACTCTCTGAATTATATGGATGTGAAATCCCCAACATGGCGTTCGACTTTGAAGGGATAGACAGGCAACGTCTTAATGCCAGCTGCAACTTGATCAAAGGATACATCGACTCGCCCGAGGAAGCCTCCAAAATGCTCGATTTCGCTTTGGAGCTTGGCCTTCCCAGGATCGGATTTGTCGCATTGATGAAGATGAATGCCTTTTGTCAAAACCATTTTGTGGATTTGGAGGACATCCGCCTTGATACCCTCCCACATGTCTATTTCACCAAGTCTATGGATAGGGGTAGCGACTGTAAATGCTCCAACTATCTTTACAACAAAAACTTGAAGATATTGGAGATCTATATGCGAAACTATGCCAATCCCCAGTATTGTGAATCGTCGTTGGTCTACGATGGTGAGTATTTGCGTCAGGGCTTTCATCAAAACAACATCATCTATTGAAGTATGACGATAGCTGAACTATATGAGTCAAGGAAGGACGACCCACGGTTGAACACTTCATATCCTCTGCATCCGGAGGATTGGGCAAAGTATCGTGTGGAGGGGCCGCTTCCTTTCAACGATGAAAAAAGGCTCTCGTTCTATATCCATATTCCTTTTTGCAGGCAGCTATGCTCGTTTTGCGAATACACCCGAATGCTTTGCCCTCATGAAGGCTTGCAGGAACGTTATCTTCGTACAGTGGCCAAGGACATCAGGCATTTCAAAGAGCAAAACCATGGCTTTACGCTTATGGGTTGTGACATAGGAGGCGGAACGCCCACCGCTTTGTCGGAAAAGAACTTCTTATTGCTGATGGAGGTATATAGGAACGCCTTGTCGGGATTGGAACTGTCTGCTGAATACGAGCCAAGTATTGAAGCCACTTTTGACACCCTTACGGAATCGAAATTGAAGGGTATTGTCAACGCTGGCATACACAGGTTGTCTTTGGGAGTCCAGTCTTCCTGCGATGCCATCATGAAGAGGCATCAGCGGGTGGGCAGTGATGAAAGACAGATGTCGGATGGGATTGCGATGGCTGAAAGAACCGGCATCAAAAAGGTAAACCTTGATTTCATGTACGGCTTTCATGGACAAAACGAGGCTTCGATCGACCGAGACCTTGAACTTATCGGTCACCTGCATCCGCATCAGGTTACGTTATATGAATTGCGGACAAACATGCTTGCATCAAATGTTTCTCTTTCGAAAGAAGCGTTGTATGACCAATATGCGCGGTATTACGATGGTATAATTGGCTTGGGTTACATGGGAAGGTTTGGCCAAAACACATTCTCCATGGATGCCGATGATTATGGCGTTTCTTCTTATCTCCGTGAAAGGATGATCAACGGCGCTTCATATAAAGGATTTGGCTTGTCAGCACAAAGCATGAGCCGTGCAGGAGTGTCGTATAATGTGGGGAAACTGTCGAAGGATCCGATGAAAGCCTTGAACGATAGTGGATATCAAGAAAAATACACTTATTTGTTGCCTTCAAAAGAGCTGGTCGCAAAATACATGGCCATATCCGCATACAATGGCTCTTTTTCTGTCAATAGACTGTTGGAGTTGGGGATAGACAAGGGGTTCTTGGATGAAAGACTTGGCTTCTGCTTCTCACACGGCCTTTTATCCAGGAGCGAAAATGACAGGGTAGTTATTACCAAGACAGGTTTTGCACATTATGGAGCAGTGTTTTCGCTATTCTTTGAGGATGGTAACTAAGGTTAATCGTACAACTCAATAAACTCATAACTATTCCCCATAGCCTCCAAAAACTTGATAAAGTCCTCCTGGCTAATGATGATCGTCCCCATGTTGTAGTTGGGATTTGCGCCAAATAACCAAACAAAAATGCGCCAAATAACCAAACAAAAGTGCGCCAAATAACCAAATAGATGGAAATAATTCTCTTGTTTTAAGTGAAATAACTATCTTTGCAGCCTGATACAAAATGAATGTTATATGGCAGAACACAACATCGGTTACAGAGAAAGAATTGCCGATAGGCTTTTAGAAGAAAAGTTGGACGCTATGGGAGTCGTTCTGATAGAAGGACCGAAGGCTTGCGGCAAGACAACTACGGCTGAACAGCAGGCAAAAAGCATTCTTTACATGGATGATCCTGAAACAATGACTCAGAACCTGCAATTGGCAGAAACTAATATCAAACGGCTGCTTCATGGCGACACGCCAAGGTTGATTGACGAATGGCAGATTGCTCCGCAGTTGTGGGATGCCGTGCGTTTTGAGGCAGACCATAGACAAGAAGATGGTCTCTTCATGCTGACTGGGTCTGCAGTTCCTGCCGATAATTCGAAGATTCATCATACGGGAGCAGGGCGTTTTGCTTGGCTTACCATGCGTCCCATGTCACTATGGGAGTCAGGTGAGTCGTCGGGTGATGTCAGCCTCAATGAGATTTTCCACCACCCGGAAAAGGTAGATGGCACCAATTCTCTCAAGATGGAAGATGTCGCTTTTGCCATTTGTCGTGGTGGATGGCCTAAATCGTTGAACAAGAAGACGCCCAAGGCCGCACTTCGACAGGTGATGGAGTATTACGAGGCTATCACTCGTTCCGACATTTCAAGGGTTGACGGGGTGGCAAGAGACGAACATCGTGCAAAGCGGCTAATGCGCTCTTATGCCCGACTTCAAGGTGCCATGGCGGGCATTCCCACTATTGTCGCAGACATGAAAACAAATGAGCCGGAAGGAATGAGCGACGAAACTGTTGTGTCGTATATAAAGGCTTTGAAGAAAATCTTTGTGATTGAGGATATGCCGGCATGGAATCCCAATCTGCGCTCTAAAACAGCGATACGAACTAGTGAAACACGATATTTTGTTGATCCATCCGTTGCCATCGCTGCATTGGGTTTAGGACCTAACGATTTGCTGAATAACTTGGAAACAATGGGCCTGTTCTTCGAAACGCTTTGTGTGAGGGATTTGCGTGTGTATGCCGATGCTAATGACGGAGAAGTGTTTCATTACCGTGACAAGAATGGTCTCGAATGTGATGCTGTCGTTCATTTGAGGAATGGCAACTATGGCCTGATTGAGATAAAGCTTGGCGGTGAGACTAAAATTGAAGAAGGAGCTACTAACCTAATAGCTTTGGCTGATATGATTGACACGACGAAGATGAAGAGACCATCATTCAAGATGGTGCTGACAGCCGTCGGACAATATGCATATATGCGGACAGACGGCGTGATGGTTGTTCCAATTGGATGCTTGAAAGATTAAAATCTTTGCCCAGCTTCAATCATACAACTCCACAAACTCATAAGAATTCCCCATAGCCTCCAAGAACTTGATAAAGTCCTCCTGGCTAATGATAATCGTCCCCGTGTTGTCATTGGGATGGAAGCTTAGGCGAGGGGCATTCAATAGGTTTTTGTCGATAAAGAGGTGCACCTCATGGTTCTCGTCGTTGATGAGGCCGAAAGGGGAGACGCTACCGGGCTTCAGGCCGAGGTATTTCTCCATGCGCTGCTCCGAGGCGAAGGTCAGCTTGCCTTGGTGTAGGCGCTGCTCCAAATCGTGGATGTCCATCTGGTGCATGCACTCGAAGATGACGAGGTAGTGCTTGTTGCCCTTGTGGTTCCTGAAAAACAGGTTCTTGCAGTGCGTCGCCTCGAACTTGCCCCAGTAGGCCAACGACTCTTCGATGGAGCCTAAAGGCGGGTGGAACTTGATGTCGAAGTCGATACCGAGGCCAAGCAGGGTGTCCACTACCTTCTGCTGCCGCTCACTCAAGGGTTGGTTGATTTCTGATGGTTTCATATTGTTGTCAGTTCTTTTCTTCTAATTCGGACTTTTTCTGACTATGGCTTATGGCCAATGACTATGGCCGTTTTCACGACCGTTGAGGCGGCCATAGTCATAAGCCATTGGCCATAGTACTACAACTTGTTTTTCAATGCTTTACCCGTATACGATGCCTTGCACTTCACCAAGTCCTCGGGCGTGCCTTCGCAAACGATCTCGCCACCCTTGGCACCACTCTCCGGACCCAGGTCGATGACCCAATCCGCAGACTTGATGACCTCCAAGTTGTGCTCGATGATGATGACGCTGTGACCGTTGTCAATCAAGGCGTTGAACGACTCCAGCAGCTTGTTCACATCGTGGAAATGCAGGCCCGTGGTCGGCTCGTCGAAGATGAACAGCGTGGGCTTCTCCACCTGTCCCTTGATGAGGAAATAGGCCAACTTGACGCGTTGCGCCTCGCCGCCCGAAAGCGAACTCGACGACTGTCCGAGCTTCAGGTAGCCCAAACCGACTTCGCGCAAAGGCCTGAGCCTTGCCAAGATGCGTCCCACAACAGCCGAATTGCTTTCCGACGAGCCTTCGAAGAAGTCGATGGCCTCGTCGATACTCATGTTAAGGATGTCGGCGATGTGCTTGCCGTCGTATTTGATTTCCAGCACCTCCTCCTTGAAGCGCGTGCCGTGGCAGGCTTCGCAAGGCAGGTAGACGTCGGCCATGAACTGCATCTCGATTTTTTGCACGCCCTCGCCCTCACATTCCTCGCAGCGACCGCCCGGCACATTGAACGAGAAGAAGGCAGGCTTGATGCCACGCAGTTTGGCTAGTTTTTGCTCCGAGAATAGCGTCCGGATTTCATCGTAGGCCTTCAAATAAGTTGCTGGGTTGGAGCGTGTTGACTTGCCAATCGGGTTCTGGTCGATGAACTCGACGGCTTGGATGAGGCGCAGGTCGCCTTCCAAGGCACCATAGCTGCCGCATTTCTCGGCGTTCTCGCCCAGTTGCCGTTTCATGGCAGGGTAGAGCACATCCTTCACCAAGGTCGACTTGCCCGAGCCGCTCACGCCCGTGATGACGGTCATCATGTTGAGCGGGAAGCGCACGGTAAGGTTCTTGAGGTTGTTCTGCGTCGCGCCCTTGATGACGATGGCGTTGGCGCTCTTGCGTCGGCGGGTGGGCACGGGGATGCTCATCTTGCCCGTAAGGTATTGCGTGGTGAGGCTCTTCACGCAATGAACGAGGTCCTTGATTTCGCCCTCGAACACGACTTCGCCGCCAAAGGCTCCCGCCATCGGCCCGATGTCGATGATGTAGTCGGCGGCACGGATGATTTCCTCATCGTGTTCCACCACGATGACGGTATTGCCAATGTCGCGCAGGCGTTTCAGCACCTTGATGAGTTGCTCGGTGTCGCGGGAATGCAGGCCGATACTAGGCTCATCCAAGATATAAGTGGATCCGACCAGACTGCTGCCCAACGATGTCGCGAGGTTGATGCGCTGCGACTCGCCGCCCGAGAGAGTGTTGGAGAGTCGATTTAGGGTGAGGTAACCCAAGCCCACCTCGATGATGAAGTCCAGGCGGTTGTTGATCTCCACCAGCAGGCGAGAGGCGATTTTGCTATCGGTCTCGTCGAGTTTGAGGTGGTCGAAGAAGACTTTAAGTTCGTCCAAGGGCATCAGCACGAGGTCGGTGATGCTCTTGCCGCCCACCTTAACATATTGCGCTTGTCGGCGCAGGCGCGTGCCGTGGCATTCGGGGCAGACTGTCTTGCCGCGGTAGCGCGACAGCATCACGCGGTATTGTATCTTATACGACTGTGTCTCAACATAGTTGAAGAAGTCCACGATGCCTTCGAAGTACTGGTTGCCGGTCCAAAGGAGGCTCACCTGTTCGTCGGTGAGTTCGTAGAACGGCTTGAAGATGGGGATGCCCACCTTGTCGGCCACGCGGATGAGGGCGTCTTTCCACTCGCTCATCTTCTCGCCGCGCCAGCAGGCGATGGCGTTCTCATAGATCGACAGGCTCTTGTTGGGTACCACCAGGTCGGGGTCGATGCCGATTACGCTGCCGAAGCCTTGACAGGTGGGGCAGGCACCGTAGGGGTTGTTGAAGGCGAACATATTGGCCGTAGGTGGCTCGAAGGTGATGCCGTCGGCCTCGAAACGCGATGAGAAGTCGGCTTCCTTGCGCTCGCCGTCGAGTTCGCTGATCACCTGGCAGGTCTCCTTGCCCTCGTAGAAGGCGGTCTGCACCGAGTCGGAGATGCGCCCGATG
>JAFRRE010000166.1 GCA_017428285.1 Bacteroidales bacterium
AGCGCAAGCAGGGTGAAAATTCTTGTTGCTTTCATTTCAATGTGTTTTTCTGCGTTATGCACGCAAAATTATCCAAAAAAACACCAAAAAAGCCATCTGCAAAGCCCTAAAACGGTTTTGTCCCTATCTATTTCGATTTTGAAATTTTCAATATATTGACATTCAAATATTTATGGAAAATCGATTTTTTGGCTTGTCCATGTTTTTTTGGTTTAAGAGACCATCAAATGAGATATTCTTGCCTTGTTTCGCATGGTGAAATTACTCAAAATCCATCTAAGCATCCAAAATCTTGGGGTCAAACAAGAATTCATAGATTCCAGTCATGACAATGCCGAAATCATCGCGACGCAACTTCATGCGTTCTCCAACGATCACCATCTTCTTGAAAGCGTCGCCTATCTGCTTCAATGAGCGCTTTTCCTGCTCCATTTTTTCCTCATCGGGCACACGGAATGCTGACTGGAGGTAATAACGGCGAGAGCCGAGGTTACATACGAAATCAACTTCAAGAGTCACACGCTGATATTTGTCATCATCAGTTTTTACGCGAATATATACGTTGCCCACATCGACAAGGAAGCCTCGGTGACGCATTTCGTTGTAAATGACATTTTCCATTAAATGGTTCTCTTCGGTTTGGCGGAACGCAAGGATGACATTCCTAAGCCCCAAATCTTTGAAATAATACTTAGGTGTTGTGCCGATGTATTTCTTGCCTTTGATGTCGTAACGCTCAGCTTTTTCTAGCATGAAGGCATCTGCCAGATAGCCGATGTAGGTCTCGATAGTCTTGTCAGTAATATGATTCAAACGTTTCACGCTTTTGAAGGTGTTGGCGAGATTTGTAGGATTAATGGGACTTCCCACGCTTGATGCAAGAATCCTCACCAGCTCTTCAAATTCCGCCTTGTTCTCTATGTCATGACGCTCGTAGATGTCTTTCAGATAAACCGTCCTATAAAGGTTTCTTAGATAGGTGGCTTTTTTTTCATCACCTTTAATGGAAAGAATCTTAGGCAATCCCCCGTATGTGTAATATTCCTGCCAACCCTCAACGACATCGCCTTCATAGGCAGTCATAAACTCCTTGAAAGAGAGCGGCCACACGTGGATTTCATCTCCGCGTCCTCGAAACTCAGTGGCAATGTCGCTCGAAAGGAAATGCGAGTTAGAGCCTGTGACATAAACATCGGCATTATCCTTGACCGCCAATGAACCAAGCATATCCACGAACTCATCCACACGTTGCACCTCGTCAATGATGATGTAATATTGCTCATCGTCAATCATCTGTTTTTCAATCCAATCCAAAAGATAATCTGGATTGCGGAAATCCTTGTATTTCCTGTCTTCCAAATCGATAATCAGAATATGGTCTTTATTGATTCCCTCGCTCAAAAGGTGTTTTTTGAACAGTGTTTTCAGCAGATATGATTTGCCTACACGACGCAATCCTGTGACAATCTTTATAAGCCCATTGTCCTTGGAGTCAATGAGTTGCTGTAAATAAACAGGTCGTTCTATCTGCATAAGAATCAATTATTTAATTATTATTTCAATCGTTTTCATTACGGATTTATGGCAATTTTTCCAAAAATCCGTTGCAAATATACCTATTTTTGTAATACTCTCAGATTCTTTTTGCGAAAAAAGCAATCATCGTATCGCTAGATAGTATTTCTTGGTTCCTAGGAAATAGCTCAGTATGTGCAAATAGCATTTCACGCGGCAAAAGTATTTGATGGATCCTCAACTTAATATCGATTCTCGAATTCTTTTACTTTATTCAAAATAAAAGATTTGCATTGTTCCCAATCGAAGTCCACAAACATCTCTGGCATATCGAGCTTTTCGGCATCGGCAAAAAAAGTCAACCCCATCAAAGCACGAAACAAAGAGTATTTCGGATATTTTTGGACATAAAATCCAATATTTCTTCCAATGAGAAATGCTGTAATAAGAAATACACATTGATGAAATCCTGCCGATTTCCTCGTCTTGCTATTCCTTCGAACGTGTCAGCGGCTTGGTCTTTTAATGCAGTATTATCGTTTGACAAATTCAAGAGTTCCATAGGGTTGGGTAGACTTGTGCAATACGATAACTCCTGAAATTCTCTTTTTCTTCACCAGAAAGGCATGAAATGAATGATAAGGCGACAGGATCCAAAGACCTTACACTTTTGCATACCGTGGTGATTTTGTCCATACCATAATAATGCTTTATGTAACGCCAATCACTCATGTTCCCATATTCCAAAACCCGAGGGATAAGCCACGAAGCACTTTTGTCAATATCGAAGTTGGTCGTATCGACATCCCAAAAAAGATGCGGGCTAAGTCCGTGTAGCTTATCCGAATTCTCCATTGATTACTCCACCACCACCAAATAATAGTTCTTCTTGCCCTTCTGCACAAGGATGTACTTGCCGTCGATGAGATCGGCGGGGGTCATCACCTTGTCCAAAGTGACCTTTTCCTTGTTGACGCTCACGCCGTTGGCTTGGGTCATCTTGCGGGCCTCACCTTTTGAGGGGAAGATCTGCGTGTTGACGGCCATGAAGTCGACAATCGGGATGCCGACTTCGAGGTCGGTGCGGGCGATATGCTCCTGCGGCACGCCATCGAAGATGTCCAGGAAGGTGGCCTCATCAAGCTTCTCCAAGCCTTCCTTGGTCGACTTGCCGAATAGGATGTTGGAGGCCTCGATGGCGGCATCCAAAGCTTCTTGCGAGTGCACCAACACAGTAACCTCTTGGGCCAAGCGCTTTTGCAGCACACGCATACCCGGGTCTTTCTTGTGCTCTTCAATCAGGGCATCAATGGTCTCTTTATCTAACGAGGTGAATATCTTGATGTATTTCTCGGCATCCTCGTCACTGACGTTGAGCCAGAACTGGTAGAACTTATATGGCGTGGTGCGCTTCGGGTCGAGCCAGATGTTGCCACTCTCGGTCTTGCCGAACTTCTTGCCGTCGGCCTTGGTGATGAGCGGACAAGTCAGGGCAAAGGCCTCGTTCTCGAAACCTAAAGTACGGCGAATCAACTCCGTGCCCGTGGTGATGTTGCCCCATTGGTCGTTACCACCCAGCTGCAGCTTGCAGTTCTTGTGCTGGTAGAGCCAGAGGAAGTCGTAACCTTGCAAGAGCTGGTAGGTAAACTCGGTGAAGCTCAAGCCGTCTCGGGCGGTGCCGTTGAGGCGTTGCTGCACGCTGTCCTTGGCCATCATATAGTTCACGGTGATATGCTTGCCCACTTCGCGGGCAAAGTCGAGGAAAGTGAAGTCCTTCATCCAGTCGTAGTTGTTCACCATCTCGGCAGCGTTGGGCTCTTTCGAGTCGAAGTCGAGGAATTTAGCCACCTGGGCCTTGATGCACTCTTGATTGTGACGCAAGGTCTCTTCGTTGAGCAGGTTACGCTCTTGGCTCTTGCCCGAGGGGTCGCCAATCATGCCGGTGGCACCACCCACCAGGATGATGGGCTTGTGGCCGCAGTGCTGCAGATGACGCAGCATCATGATGCCGCAAAGGTGTCCGATATGTAAGGAGTCGGCGGTCGGGTCGGTGCCGAGGTAAGCCGTTACCATTTCTTTCTGGAGGAGTTCTTCCGTGCCTGGCATGATCTGTGCCAGCATTCCGCGCCAGCGGAGTTCTTCAACAAAATTCTTCATCGTTAGGGTTAGTTTTGAGGTGCAAAAATACGGGAAAACAGGAAATAATATGATTATTCATTGAAAAATCTTTGGCAAAGCATGAAGATTATTGTAAAATTTACATTCTTTCGAATGTATTTATATAAAAATTTGATGTTTTTACATTCTTTCTAATGTAATTTCAATAAGAAGTGTTATTTTTGCAGCCGAAAGGATGTAAAATGATGAAGAAAACCCCTTTGACAGAGACTGTGAAACAGTTGAGAAAGCAATATGGTCTGACGCAAGAGCAACTTGCCCTAAAGTCGGGCGTGGGCTTGAATTTCGTTCGTGAAATGGAGCAAGGTAAGGCCACTGTCAGGCTTGACAAAGTGAACCAAGTGCTCAATTTGTTTAATTATGAAATGGTGCCCACACCAAGAAAGGATAGGCAATGAAAAAGGCTCTGATTTACTTTCGGGATATTTTGGCGGGACGACTCGCCGAGACAGAAGATGGTTATGAGTTTCAATACGAAAGCACCTACCTTGCCAGGCCACAGGCCGAGCCCATCAGCCTCACCT
>JAFRRE010000167.1 GCA_017428285.1 Bacteroidales bacterium
CCTTTCTCGCCTTCCTTCTGCTCGTAGGCGCTGATGAAATGCGGGTCGAGGATGCCGTCCATCATCAGGACGTTGTAACCCTTGGCCTTGGCGTTCTCGATGTTGGTGTATTGGTCGTCCTTGTCGGTGGCATACAGATACACGAGCATCTTGTCCTTGTTGGTCTGGTTTTCCTTAATCAAGGCCTTGTATTCCTCAATAGTGTAGTATTTGTCGTCGGTGTCCTTGAAGAGGAAGAACTTCTCGGCGCGCTCGTAGAACTTCGGGTCGCTCATCATGCCGTATTCGATGAACACGCGGATGTCGTCCCAGTTCTTCTCATAGGCCTCGCGGTCTTTCTTGAAGAGTTCTTCCAGTTTCTCGGCCACCTTCTTGGTGATATAGGTCGAGATTTTCTTCACGTT
The DNA here is from genome assembly GCA_017428285.1 of Bacteroidales bacterium. The sequence continues at coordinate 405 of JAFRRE010000167.1, forward strand.
CTGGTCGCTTTGCAGGAACGAGCGGCTGACGTTCAGCGGGATGTCGGGCGAGTCAATCACGCCGTGCAGCAGCGAGAGGAACTCGGGCAGGATGCCTTCGACGCTGTCGGTGACGAAGACCTCGTTGCAGTAGAGTTGGATCTTGTTGCGCTGGAACTCGTAGCGGTTCTTCACCTTCGGGAAATAGAGGATGCCAGTGAGGTTGAAGGGGTAGTCGACGTTGAGGTGGATGTGGAACAGAGGCTCGCCGAAGTTCATCGGGTAGAGCGTGTGATAGAAGTCGTTGTATTCCTCGTCCTTGATGTCGGTCGGGGCTTTCTTCCACAGCGGGGCCACGTCGTTGATGATCCAAGGCTTCTCCACCTCCTTGGTCTTGGGTTTGCCGTCCTTGTCGGTTTCGCCCTCGATTTCCTCTTGCACCTTCTTCGTGCCGAACTGAATCGGGATGGGCAGGAACTTGCAGTATTTGTTGAGCAGTTCGCGGATGCGGCCTTCTTCGAGGAACTCGGCGGCATCGTCACTGATATAGAGGATGACGTCAGTGCCGCGGTCGCCCTTCGGGATTTCGTTCATCGTGTACTCTGGGCTGCCGTCACATTCCCAGATGACGCCGTTGGCGCCTTCTTCCTTGTAGGACTTCGAGATCAGCGACACCTTCGAGGAGACCATAAAGGCAGAGTAGAAGCCCAGGCCGAAATGTCCGATGATGTTGGCGGCTTCGGCCTCGCTTTGCGTCTTGAACTTGGCGATGAACTCCTCCGCGCCCGAGAAGGCGATTTGGTTGATGTACTTGTCGACCTCTTCGGCGTTCATGCCGATGCCACGGTCGCGCACGGTGAGGGTCTTTTTCTTCTTGTCGATTTCCACCTTGATGGTGAGGTCGCCCAGCTCGCCCTTGAACTCACCCGAGGCGGCCAAGGCCTTCAGCTTTTGGGTGGCATCCACAGCGTTGCTGATGATTTCGCGCAGGAAAATCTCCTGGTCCGAATAAAGGAACTTCTTGATGACAGGGAAAATGTTTTCTGTCTTTACTCCAATGTTACCGGTTTGCATATTTCTTAGATTTCAAAATTTCAAATTTCAAGATTTCAAAATTTTCTGCCGCTTCGCGTCATTGCGAGGAGGAACGACGAAGCAATCCAGATGATTGACTTGGCGGCATAGTCAAATTGTGTGCCATTGGGAAAACTGACATTTTGGCAAAGATTGAGGAACTTGAACTATAATTGATTATTTTTGCGGCATTATTTCAGATTGATATGGATAACAAGAAAGATTTTTTTGCTTTTATTAGCTATAAACACACCGATAAAAAATGGGCAAAATGGATTCAAAAGAAATTGGAGTTTTATAAATTGCCTATTTATATTAAGGAAGAGAATCCCGATACCCCCGAGAATCTTCGTCCCATATTTCGTGATGAAACAGATATGCCAGTGGGAGGAATACTCTCGGAAAACATAAAATCTGCATTGACTCAATCCAAATTCCTAATAGTGATTTGCTCGCCAAATGTTTTAGAATCGGATTATGTAAAAGAAGAAGTTACATTTTTCAAGGAATTGAATGGTATCGGTAATATTGTACCAATTATCTTTGACGGGGAACCTAATTCGGAAGATGAAAGCCGTGAGTGTATACCTGAACCTATTAGAGAAGATGTCAAGAATGGTATGCTTGCCGCCAATGTCAATGAAATAAGTAAAGATTATGCTCTTGTAAAGGTTGTTGCGAAAATGCTAGATGTTAGGGTTGATAAACTATGGAGAAGATATGAAAGAGACCAAAAGAATAAACGTCGTATGATGATTATTGCTCTTTTGGCATTAATGATAGCTGCTATCTGTGTAGCGGGTTGGATATGGCACCAGAATGTGGAACTCGAACATAAAAATTGGAAGATTATGGAGAACCAATCGCGATTTGTGGCGGAAAAAGCAAAGACAATATTAGATACTAACTCATATTTATCTAGTTTATTGGCAATTGATGTTTTACCAGAAGATTTACTAGATCCCCAAAGACCTTATACCCCTGAAGCAGAATTTGTATTACGACAATCGATGACAAGACCAATGGTAATACTAGGGAGACACGATGCTTCTATAAAGACTGTGGACATTAGTTCTGATGGCCATTTTGTTTTGTCCGCATCCGCTGATGGAACCATAAAGATTTGGAATATTCATACTGGAGCTTGTAAACAAACACTACAACATAATACACAACAAAATGTTAGTGTAAGATGTGCAAGATTTAGTAAAGATGATAAATATGTGGTTTCTGCTTTAAGTAGTAATTCGATAATGATTTGGGACGTGAGTTCAGGACGTTGTTTAGACACATTGAGGGGACATTCAAATCAGGTTTGGTATGCTGTATTTAATGTTGAGGGAAATCAAATAGCATCAGCTTCAGTTGATCGAACAATAAAAATTTGGGATGTTGATAAAGATTCTTGTTTGGCAACTTTAATAGGACATAAAATGCAAGTCAACTCAGTTGAATATAATCCTGCTGACCAAACGCGTCTTGTTTCTGCATCAATGGACAACACAATTAAACTTTGGGATTTAAATACGGATTCTTGTTTAAGGACTATGATAGGTCACACAGGATACGTTAATTATGCGGTTTTTAGTCCAGATGGTAAGCATATTGCTTCTGCTTCATCGGATAGCACAATTAGAATTTGGGATTCTAATACAGGTATGATAGATACAACACTTAGACAATGTAATCGTGTAAATTCTGTAAAATATAGTCTTGATGGGGATTATTTGGTTTCGGCTTCTGAGGATACAATAAAACTATGGGATATTAAAACAAAGAAATGCATTCAAGCTATGAAAGGACATTTCGAAACTGTAAGTGATGTTGATTTCTGTCCTGATGGCAAATTAATGGTTTCATGTTCTAGCGACAGAACTATTAGAATTTGGAATTGGAATATTGCAGAGAACAATCCTATTGAACATAAAGTTAGCTCTTCGCCTATTTACGCCCAATATAGTTCAGATGGTAAGCTTATAGCATACCAGACCCAAGAGGGAGTCTCGGAAATCTTGGATTTAGAATCGGATAGTTCAATATTCAGTACTCAAGGGACATGGGGATATCCCTCATTTGCTTATCATGGAAGACTGCTAGCTACAATTTCAAATTCCGAAGATTCCATTAAAATATGGGACGTTGAAGCAAATTTATGCAAGTATACTATTACTGATATTGGGAAGTTTAGTAAATCTCTTGCTTTTAGCCCTATTGGGGATTGTATTGCTTGTTATTCAATTGAAGACCATTCTATAGAAGGATGTATTAAAATAATAGACATTTATGACTCACATCATAAATTGTTATTAGACAAGAGTTCGGGTTATAAAGAGAAGATTACATTTAGTCCCAATGGTAAGTACGTATGCGCTCAAAACGGCTCGATTATTAGAATTTGGAATGCAATTACAGGTGGTTGGGTACTAGACTATGAAAGAAAACAAATGAGAGGCTTTGCATTTCATCCATACGATGACTTCATTGTAATTGGCTCAGGTGTGGGATTAATAATTGAGGATATTGAAACAGGAAAAGAGATTGATATATTGGATGAATATGCAGGTTTTACAGATTGGGATGGTCAGCCTTGTTTTAGTTCAGATGGAAAGTATCTTCTTTCGAAATCAAGTAATATGATTCATGTACGGGATTATAAATCTGGAGTTTGTGTGCAAAATATTGTCACTAAGTCTGCAAGCTTTGCTAACTCAATTTGTTTTAGTCCGGATGGAAGATATATAATGGCTGGACTATATGATGGTTCAATCCAAATTTGGGATTTTTCGCCCCTCCAAGAACTCATCGAGAAAACCCACGAGCGCTTTGTGGACAGGCAGCTTACACCAGAAGAACGTCACCAATATTACTTAGAAAAATAAAAAGGACAAAATATCTTTTATCCTGCGGTGAAACGCCATTTTGCCCTGTTCACCGTTGGATAAAACAAATTTTCCGATAATTTGAGGGTGAAAAATGCAGTTTTTGTTTGCATGGAAACAAAAAACTTTCTACTTTTGCAATAATTTTATTACTAAGTAGTTTATTAGTAAGTGAATTATTACTAAGTGGTTTATTACATATCGAGCCATGAATACTCCTTTCATATTTGGAAAAACAGTGAGCGGCGATGCTTTCACTGACAGGGAAAAAGAAACCGCCAAATTGGTGTCGAACTTTCAGTACGGCATGAATACCTTTATAGTCTCTCCACGCAGGTGGGGCAAGACTTCTTTGGTGAAGAAAGCAAAGGGACTTGTTGAGAATGAGAAACTTAAAATCGTGTATGTTGATGTGCAACAATGCCGTTGTAGGGAAGATTTTTGCGAGCGTTTGGCCTCGGCTGTGCTGTCCCAAACTGCCACTAAGGTGAATGAATGGCTGGAAAATGCTAAAACCTTTCTCGGTCGTTTCAGCTTTGGTGTCAATGCCTCACCCGATCCGACAAATGAGATGTCCTTGAAAATCAATCTTTCACCTAAGGAGCGTTCCATGGAAGATTTGCTTCAACTGCCTGAAAAAATCGCCAACCGTAAAGGCTTTCGTGTGATTGTGTGTATTGATGAATTCCAGCAAATTGGCAGTTATCCTGACACTATGCAATTCCAAACCGAGTTGCGTTCCGTGTGGCAACACCACGAACTTACCTCTTATTGCCTTTTCGGAAGCAGGAAACACATGATGGAAGCCTTGTTTGATGACGAGTCTAAACCTTTTTACAAATTTGGGGACATCATTTATCTGCAACGCATCCCGACCGAGTACTGGGTAAAGTATATCACGGGTAAATTCCAAATGGCCGACAAGACCATCACAAAAAAGCAAGCCGCTTGGATTGTCAGTCGAGTTGATGGCAATTCTTCTTACGTTCAGCAATTGTCTTGGTATGTCTTTCAACGTACCGAAACCAAAGTCACAGAAAGCATCCTTTCTGAAGCTTTGAAAGAATTGATTGCGCAATGTAGCGACTTGTTCGAGAGCAAGACGGAAAACCTGACTGCCTATCAGATGAACTTTCTCAAAGCGATTTCTGATGGAATTTACTCAGGCTTTTCATCAGCCCAAGTCATCCAAGATTACAAACTTGGTTCTTCAGCCAATGTATCCATCGTTAAGAAAGCATTGATGGAGAAAGACTTGATAGTCAAAGAAGGCAAAGAACTTAAATTGGCAGATCCTGTTTTGGGATTGTGGCTTCAGCAAGTATAATAATAAATGACTATGAACGTAATCTACGACTTCTATAACAATGGTGCCGAGATAGGCCGGCTGGAACGCGGCCTGGGCATCGTGGAGTTCCACAGGACAAAGGAAATCCTGGCGCGCTACATCGATGGCGGCAAGGTGATCTACGACATCGGAGGTGGCATCGGGATGTATGCGGCTTGGTTGGCGAAGAAAGGCAACGAGGTACATCTCATCGAGTTGGCCGAAAATGCCGTGGAATACGCCAAGGCGAATATGATGCAGGATTGCCAATTCATCGCCGAGACAGGCAACGCCTTGCAAGTCAATCGCCCCGACGGGAGCGCCGATGTGGTGCTGTTGATGGGGCCACAGTACCATCTGCGCGATAGGGGAGAGCGCTTGCAGTCGCTCCGAGATGCATTCCGTATGTTGAAGAAAGGCGGCCTCTTGGTGGCGGCGGGCATCTCCAAGTTCAGTTCCATGACTTGGGCTTTGTCGGTCTATGGCGAGAAGAAGAATGCATCGCTCATGGAATTCCTCGATGACCCCGTGTTTTTCAACATGATCAAAGGCGAGATGACCACGGGCGACCATGTCCGACCGACAGAATACCCGAAGTTCATTGCAGAGTCGTATTTCACTACGGCAGAAGAGATGAAGTCGGAAATAGCAGTAGCGGGATTTACGGTGGATAAAGCCATTGCCGTTGAAGGTTGCATCTGGTTTACGCCGCATCTTGTCGAGAAATGGGAGGACGAGGCCAGCCGTGAGCGCCTGTTGGACATCGTCAGGCTGACGGAGAGCGAGCCCGAGATGATGGGCATGAGTCCGCATTTCTTGGTTGTGGCGAGAAAATAATATATGTTTATGACGGCCCTTCGACCCTTCGATTTGCCTCAGGGACCGCAGGCTCAGGGACCTGCTTGCTCATTTGTTTATGAAAAATTGTTAATTGTAACAAAACAATCCTTATTTTTGTAGGCAAATATCAAAAAGAATCGAAATATGAAAAAACTGTACGCTTTTATTGCGATGTGGCTTCTTGCAGGAAGCGCCTTTGCCCAAGTGCTTGTCAACGAGACTTTTGAAAATGGTAACACGGTAGACCAAACCCCGGTGGGCTGGATTGGCGACGGCGGCTGGAAGGCTGGTATCACCATCCCAGATGACAATACGGCCCGCGGTAGGAAGCCCCACACCGGCGACTGGTACATGTATGCAACCTATAATACCGACGTTTGGATTTATAAGGAAATCAACGTGACGGCTGGAAACTATTACCGCGTTTCGTTCTGGTATGCCACTTGGCATGTCGACCACTTCAATCTGGAAGTGAAAGCCGGTGCAAGCTCCAATCCTTCGGCGATGACGGAAACGGCTGTGCCGATGATGGTGGTGGCCAACGAGGACTTTGAACAGACCTCGGGCGTGTTTCAGGCAACGAGTTCGGGTTCTTTTTATGTGGGTTTCCACAGTGTGGCCGACAACGGGCCATGGTATTTGTCCATCGATGACATCATCATTGAGCAGACCGCGCAATATAACTTCAATGTGGAGCAACTCACCGCCGACACGTCCGTCTATTTCGGTGAGCCTGCCTATCTGCGTTTCCGCCTCAACAACACGGGCGAACAGTCGGATACCTATCAGTTCAACAGCACGGGTAGCCTTCCTGTTGAGTTCTACCAGAATGGCACACAGGTGACTCAAGTCAGTTTGCCATACAATAGTTCTGTGGAATTGGTGGCTAAGATGAACTTGCCGATGAATCTGAACAACAACGAAGTCATCCATGCTACCTTCGATGTGGTTTCCAGTCATTCTGCTCCGACACAAAATGTGGATTTTCAAATCATCGCTTTGGCTCCATATGCTGATTTCCCGCTCGAGGAAGGCTTTGAGAACGACTTCGTGCCTTTCGGTTGGCAGAACAACATCACCAATGGCAACTATGCCTTCGACCGCATCACGGAAGGCTCCACGCCAAGTGCGACACCACATGAAGGCAGCCAATACATGGCGCGATTCTACACTTATACGAATCCTTCGGGAGGCTCGGCCGAACTGGTCTCGCCCAAGATGAACCTGAACGAACACGACAACATCGTCAGCTTCTGGATGTTCCGCAACAGCAATCCGAATATCAATAAGGATGACCGTATCAATGTGTATTACAATGCGGTGCCGCGTTCGGAAGGCGGGCAATTGCTTGGTACCATTCACCGTTGCACCTATAAGGAACCCATTGTTGCCGATGTGGATGACTGGTACGAATATGCCTTCACTTTCGATTGCCCCGATGACTATGGTTTCATCATCTTCGAAGGTGTCAGCGACTACGGCTGGAACCTGTATCTTGATGACATCTTCATCAATAGCTCTTCGGAAGACCATGAGGCTCCCACGGTAATCGCTGTCAACGGCAACCAAACCTACGCCGACACCGAGATGAACCTCACTTTGCGTGTCCACGATGCATCTGACATGCCTGCTACGTTGGCGGCCACCTATACCATTTGGGGTGTGACTCGCGATTTGACATTCACAAGGACTGGTAAGGCCAACTACGACTACACAGCCACCATTCCTGCCTACGATAATCATACCCATGGCACATTGACCGTGCAACTCGTGGATGCCTTGGGCAACAGTGCAACATCGGAAGAAATCCCGATTTGTTGGGATTACCAACGCCCGCTGCTCTATGAGACCTTTGAGGAATGCAGTAGCATGTTCACCATGCCCGAAGGCTGGACCACCGACGGCAACCCGACGTGGTGGGATTGGACCGTCCAAGGTACGGTGTACTACACGGACTATTATGAAGAAAACTTTGTAGTGAATCCGCATCGTGGCAACAAACACGCTGTGTTGGAGTGGGACAGTAGCGAGAGTCCCGCGGCGCAAGACCAGACTTTGATTACTCCCGTTTTGACCATCACGAGACCCACCGTTTTGCAGTTTTGGACCTGGGTGCAGTATGGCACCGATGGCTACGACCGTTTTGTGGTCAGGGTGTACGACACTTACAACGGCACTTGGGAGGACAAATGGGATGCTGCCGACATGCCTTACGGACAAATCAACGCATACGATGAGCCGATTTCCATCAATTTGGATGAGTATATCGGTCGCAACATCAAGATAGGATTTAGAGGTTACAACACCTTTGGCGAGTGGCTGGCCTATGACTGGTTTGTCGATGATGTGAAGGTTGTTCCGACAGATACCACCGATGTGAATGTGGATGAGTTGGCTGCCATGAAGTTTGATGTCTATCCCAACCCGGCAAAGGACAAGATTGTCATTGAGGCGCAAAGCAACATCCAGCAGGTGACGCTGATGGGCATCAAGGGTGAGATGCTTGAGGACAGAAAGACCAATTCGAACAAAGTGGAACTGAACCTGGAAGGCTATTCCAAAGGCATTTATGTCGTCCGCATCGTGACCGAGGACGGCGTGGCGACACAAAAAATCAACTTGATTGAATAGGGGAGAAAGCCATAGAAAACACATTCCGCTCTATGCCAAGATTTTGCTGGGCATGGGCTTGGGTCTGGGCTTCGGCTTCTTGGCCATGGCTTTGCATTGGGAAGGCTTTGTGCATGATTGGGTGGCGCCTTGGGGCACCATCTTCATGCGGCTGCTCAAACTGATTGCCGTACCATTGGTGTTGGTTTCACTTATCATGGGTGTCGTCAACCTAAAAGACATCCGCAACCTGTCGCGCATCGGCTTGAAAACCATTTTGATTTATGTCTGCACTACCATATTGGCTGTGAGCATAGGTTTGGGCATGGTCAGCGTTATCAAGCCGGGAAAGGTCTTCCCGAAAGACCGTCAGACGGAGTTCATGGAGCGTTACCAACAGACCGTCGTGGAGCGCGAAGCGCAGATGCAACAGGTGAAGGATGAATCGCCTTTGCAGTTTGTGGTCGACATGGTTCCTGAGAACCTTTTCCAAGCCTTGGGCGACAACTCAAAGATGCTGCAAATCATCTTCTTCGCATTGCTATTCGGCGTGGCTTTGATTGTCGTGGGACCTTCAAAAGTGCCCTCGCTGGTGCATTTCTTCCAGCAACTGAACCTTGTCTTGCTCAAGATTATAGACTTCATCATGGCCTTTGCGCCATATGGTGTATTTGCTCTGATGGCCGCCCTTATTGTGGACTATGCGGGCGATGTGGGCATTTTCTCCGCCTTGGGCTTGTACGCCTTGACGGTGGTGTTGGCTTTGGCCGTCATCATCTTGTTGGTGTATCCGTTCATTATGCGGGTCTTCGGCAAGCGGACGATGAAGCAGTTCTTCAATGCGGCAGCGCCCGTGCAGATGCTGGCGTTCACCACCAGCTCGAGTGCGGCCACCTTGCCCTTGACCATGGAACGTACGCAGAAGCATTTGGGTGTCTCTGAAGAGGTCTCATCATTTGTGCTGCCCGTAGGCGTGACCATCAACATGGACGGCACAAGTTGCTATCAGGCGGTGGCGGCGGTGTTTTTGGCGCAGGTCTTGGGTTTGGATTTGACCTTCGGTCAGATGCTGCTCATTTTGGCCACGGCCACCATCTCATCGATAGGCACGCCAGGCATCCCTGGGGGCAGCGTTGTGATGCTAATGATTGTGCTGGATTCGGTCGGCATACCGATTGAGGGATTGGCACTCATCTTGGGCATCGACCGGCCTTTGGACATGTTGCGCACCGTGGTGAATGTGACGGGCGACATGACGGTGTCATGTGTGGTCGATCATGGGAATAAAGGTAATTGATTGAAATGAAAGAAGCCGCAGGTTTTTGCGGCTTCCTATGATAATACTCTAAGATGTACTGTTAAAAGAGTTTGAAATCATCTTCTTCGCAGCCCAGTTTGTCGGCTTGCTTTTTGAAGAGTTCCTCAAAGCTTTCGCCATACTTGTCGAGTTCTGCCTTTTCAGCTTCCGTCATCTTCTCATTGTCGGCATACTCGTTGTCATCAGCGAGGCCCATAAAAAGCATACCCATCAACGCAGCGCTCAACTCATCGCAAGTTTTGGCGTTTTTGATGGTTTTTTCAACCTCTTTGTACATTTTCATGTTGTCTTGGTACTCTTTGGAGCCACTGACTCCTCCGCCGCACTGTGTGAATGCGAACATCATAATGCCAGCAAGGGCAATAATTATTGTCTTTTTCATAGTGTTGATGTTTAAGTAGTTGAGGTAATTTGTGAATAATCGCGACAAAAATAGGAATTATTTTTAATAATACAAGGTATGATGTTGTTTTCTTATCTATTTTTGCACCTAAAAGAATTAAACCAGACTGTTCTCAGAATTCGTTAAACAATAGCAATATGAAAAGGTTATTTTTTACATTAGTAGCGATGGCCATCTCTGTTGTCACGATGGCCGGCGATTTTGTGATGCTTTCCTATTCGGGCCGTGCCGAGCTGGAAAAACATTTCTCTGATCCCAACCTGAAGGTGCATTTCTACACCGATTCGGAGGTCTTCGCCACCGCGGAACGCTTTGAGGCAAATATGGTGATGATCGATGAAAACGCTTTCTCGAATGCTGAAACCTACACCTTGGTGTACTGTCCAAAAGAACATCAGCAGCGTTACAATGCCTTGTATTCAACGCAGGATTATGTTATTGTGAGTGGATCTGTCGAACCTTACAAGAACGATGGTGCCGTGGCCATCTTCAATAAAGAGGCGCGTTTGCCACTCTTGACCCGCGACTTCCCGCAGGTTACGGAAGTGAACCCGACCATCCGCGAGATGCTGAACCAAGTCAACATGGATTCATTGGAGGCCACTGTTCAGCACCTGCAGGATTACAACAGCCGTATTTGGAACTCCGAAAACGCCTTTGTCGCTTCCGATTGGATTGCCAGTCGTATGGAGGCTCTTGGTCTTGAGGTCGAGCAGCAGCCTTTCAATGCCAATACATGGATGGGTAGCGGCGCGGCGGCACCTAATGTCATTGGCATCCAACGAGGTACGCTCTATCCCGACACTTATGTGGTGTGTGGCAGCCACTTCGATTCGTTCTCGTATGAGGCTATGATGGGCGGCGGAACGGCTCCTGGTGCCGACGACAACGCCACGGGTGTGGCCAGCGTGCTTGAGAGTGCAAGAATTATGACTCAGTATGAGTTTGAGTACAGCATCATCTACTGTGCCTATGGCTGCGAAGAGATGGGTCTGTATGGCAGTGAGGCTTACGCTTCGCGTTGTCAACAACAGGGCATGGACATCATCGGTTATTTCAACAACGACATGAATGGTTATCTGAATCCTGGCGACCAAATTCATATCGACTGCATCTATCCCAACTCGGTGGAGCCCATCGGCACCTATTATATGAATGTCGGCAGCGTGTATTATCCCGAATTGCCCATTCGCCACGTCAACTTTAATGAGGGCGACAGCGACCACACTTCATTCAATAACCACGGCTACATGGGTATCTATCCCTTCGAGGACTACCAGAACCATAGTCCTTACATCCACACGCCTAATGATGTGATTGGAACGAGTGTGACGAGTTTCGAGATGTCGCAACAGTTTTGCCAGATGAACATTGCTTGTTTGGCCGAGATTGCCAATCCTGTGGGCGATACACCTCAAGTGTATTGCAATCCGGTGATTTATTTCGACTTCCTTCAGCCCGTCAATAAGGAAGTAATCGAATTAGTTATGTTTTGGGAAGCGCCAGAAGAAGGCTCATCGGGCGAACTTGAGCATTTTGATGTGTATCGCGACAATATGGTGATTGCTACACAAGAATATGATCCTAATTATAGTGGCTTGTATTATTTTGAGGATACAATAAGCATTGGCGCTACAGCGGAGTATTTCATCATGTCCGTGTATAGCGATGGCTGCGAGGCTCCGTCAGAGACTTTGATTGGTGAGGGCATTCCATCAAGTGTGAATGAGTTGGAAAGCGGCAGCACATTGGTCTATCCCAATCCTTCCAACGGCACCTTCAACCTCAATCTCGGCACAGGCCAATGGAATGTGGAAGTATACGACATCTCGGGCCGCAAGGTTTATGAAAACCGCATGGATGGTCGTTCCGTCCTCGATCTCGGTAAATGCCAAAAGGGCGTTTATTTCTTGAAAGCTATCGGCGAGAGCAGGGGAGTGACAGCGAAAGTCATGGTGCAGTAAACTTTGGTTGAACATAAAACTTCAAAATTCTCCGTTTCACTGGGTTGGGACGGAGAATTTTGTATTTTTGATGCCTAAATACTACGCTTATGAAATACCAAATTTCACTTTTCATTATGGCATTGGGCTTTGTGTTGGCCTCCTGCGGCAGTAATAGCCAACCTGTCGAAACATCTGATCCGGAACTTGATTCCATCCGTCTGCGGACGGTAATCTATCATCCAGGCGATTACAACTCAAAGAATTACCGCATCCCCGCTATCATCACGGCCAAAGACGGTTCTTTGGTCATTGCCACCGACAAGCGGAAAAACAACGACCGTGATTTGCCCGAAGATATTGACATTCTTATTAATAGAAGTACCGATGGTGGTCGCACTTGGAGTGAGCCTTACACCTTGATGCAAGGCCAAGGCGTAGGGAAGGGCTACGGCGATTGCGCCTTGGTGCGCACCAATGATGAAGGCGGCCTCTTGGCAGCTTTTGTGGGCGGTTGCGGCTTTTGGCAAGGGAGACCTGAGAATCCATTGCGAACCTATATTGCAAGGAGTTACGACAACGGCCAGACTTGGACTGAACCCAAAGACATTACCGATGAACTTTATGGCGCAAAGTGTGATAACGAGGTGAGCCGCACTTGGTGGTCGGCCTTCTTCGCCTCGGGCAACGGCCTATTGACTTCAACGGGTCGCATTATGTTCGTCCTTGCCGTGCGCGACACCGAGGAATGGGCAGCCTGCAATTATGCCGTCTATTCCGACGACAACGGCGAGACTTGGCAAATCTCAGGTCGCGCCTCTCAGCGCGGCGACGAAGCCAAGGTCGTGGAACTAGCCGACGGCCGAATCTTGATGAGCATCCGCCACGAAGGCGAGCGTTGGTACAACATTTCCGAAGATGGTGGCGAGACATGGCTACCTGAAACCTCCGCTTGGCCCGACCTCATGGCTACGGCTTGCAATGGAGATATTATTTGCTATTCGACTGAAAACGAAGGCGGAAGGAACGTGTTGTTGCATTCCTTGCCTTGCGCCGAAGGGCGAAAGAACGTGACGGTTTATGTCAGTTATGACGAAGGCAAGACCTGGCCTGTGAGCAAGTGCATCGTTCCTTACGATGCAGCATATTCCTCGCTATGCATCTTACCCGACCATAGCATTGGCCTTTATGTGGAGGAGTCCGACGGCGACACACTGGGTTATTCCATGGTGTTTTATAATTTCGGTTTGGAATGGTTGGAAAAGTGAAGAAGATATGAAAAAACTATCGTTGACAATTGCGTTTTTAGCTGTTTTGAGTTCTTGCATGACTTTGGATAAGACTCCTAAAAACATTGATTTGGTGAGTGAAATGCCCGAATTGTTAGGGACTTGGAAATGGTTCGAAACCCATGTCGGAGGCATCGTAGGCGTTTGGAATCCGACGCATTTCCGTGGAGAGGAAGTGACAATTACTTTTGAGGAGGATAACAGGTTCAGCATCAGTTTGAACGACAGTGTGGTATTGTCGGATGTGAAGTATTCAGTCACAAATACGCCGGATTCTCCTTATGGGGATTATTGCATAGGCGTTTCTAAAGAGGTAAGGGATTATTTGAGGCAAAATCTTGGAAAAATTGGTCTTCAATGTATTGATGTTCAGGGATATATCAGTATTATCAAAGATTACAATGACATGGATAAACTAGTCCTTGCCATCATAAAGAAGGAAGGTGTGGATATGGGTGTGGAAGGTGGTCCTGATTTTCATAAACGGTGTCATTATTTGTTCATTGAATGAAACTGTAAAGAGATGCCTTTCAGGCCCAATTGCTTTTTTTCAAAATTTAGTATTGCGAATTGGAGAATTACCCGTATTTTCGCGTCGTTAAATGAAAATAATCATAAAACTAGAAGTACTAATGAACAAATCTATGAAGATTTGGATGCTGGCCGCCATCCTTTTCTGCGGCGTAAGTTTTGTTGGCTGTGGCAATAACGACACCAAGCAACAACCCAAAGAGGAAAACAAGCAAGTCGTTGATAATAAGGTTGATGTCGCAGCTTGCGATGCTGCCGTTGCCGATTATCTAGTGAATGTCATAGGCAAAAACTATGCTGAAGGTGAGCTCTGCATCTCATCTCCTTTTGTCATCAGCGGCAACTATGGCGATCCTGAAGATGTCAAGATTTGGGGCGATTTTTGGGTGTTCAACTATAACCTGTCGGGCGACACGCTGAAGACCGTTTCGGGTGGCAACCATCCCGGCTTGATGCACCTGAAGAAGACCGACAAGGGCATGGAAGTGACCAACTTCGAAGTTGTGGAGGATGGCGCTGGCAACCTTGAAAGTGCCAAGAAGATCTTTGGTGATAACTTTGATGCTTTTTGGGAGCTCAACAGTAATCAAGAGAAGCGTGAGGATGTCAGGCTGCACTTCATCGCCGACTATGTGAAGAAGAACAATCTTCCGGTCAAGATGGTGCAAGACTATGGCTGGCCTGCCGTTGAATTGCCGAAATAAACTCCCACCCTATTTTTGTATGTTGGAAAACCTTGAAAAGTTTCTAATTCGCGTCAGCGAAGCCGCGGAGCAAATGTCCATGGTGAAGATGACGCTGAGCAAGCCCGTGCAAAAGCATGACGAGCTGCGCAACGTTTATGTGAAGCCAGTGCTAATTAAGGAGAAACGGCTTTTCTTATGAGCGTCGCGACGAAGTGAAGAACTATGATGCAACCCAAATGCTAGGCGTTTTGAGGGAAATGGTCCCCGACCGTTTCCTGAATGCCGTGTTGTTTACCGTCGATGAGGATATCACATTGCTGGTCTCTTCCAAAGGCAAGGCAACCCTTCAAACCAAAAAGGTGCAGGAATGCCGCGAACAGAACTTGGAGCATGATAAGCAGAAAGTTCGCCTTATCAACCCTGCAAATCCTTGGTGGTATCAGCTCGGCTTGACTACTCGTGAAGGCAAGATCACTGCCGACATGCAGCATAAGTTCAAGCAAATCTATAAATATGCCGAGATTGTGGAAAGCCTCATTAAGCCGATGAAGTTCGACGGAAGGGTCCACATTGCCGACATGGGGGCAGGGAAGGGATATCTTACCTTTGCCTTGCACGAGCTGTTGACCCAACGTTTGAACTTGGACGTGGACATCAAAGGCGTAGAAATCCGTCCCGACTTGGTGCTGAAAATCAATGAAATCATCAAAGCGGACAACTTGAAAGGTTTGGAGTTCGTGGAGAGCAGTATCGAAGCCTTTCATCCCGAAAAGTTGGATGTGCTGATTGCGCTTCATGCCTGCAACACGGCCACCGACGACGCCATCGCCTCGGGCATCAAGGCGGGAGCGGAGTTGATTGTCTGTGCCCCATGTTGCCACAAGCAGATTCGTCAGGAGATGGAACGTTCGGGCAAGGTGGACGCCATTACGCGCTACGGCATCTTCCTTGAACGCCAAGCCGTGATGATTACTGACACCATCCGTGCCTTAATCTTGGAGTATTTCGGCTACAAGACCCAAGTGATGGAGTTCATTGAGATGGAACACACACCGAAGAATGTGCTGCTGGTGGGGAGAAAAACCTCGAAAAACACGAAAGATCCAAAAATCTTGCAACAGATTGCCGATTTGAAGGCTCGGTATGGCATTGAACGGCATTATTTGGAGACAAAACTACCATTGGAGTAGTGGTATTGTTAAATTTTTATGGTTTGTTAAAGGAATTGAATAATTTGTTATTTTTGCAAACTTGATAATCCTGAAATAGTAATATGGCTTACGATATCTTCATTAGTTATAGAAGGAAGGACGCTGGTTCAGGCGTAGCGGGCGAGTTGCAGGCGAAGTTTGAGAATTTGGGCTACAAAGTCTTCCTTGATGTCGATGAAATTGGGAGTGGTCAGTTTCCCGATCAAATCAAACATGCTATTGAGGAATGTAAGGATTTTTTGCTTGTATTGGCTCCTGGTACCCTCGACCATTGTGTCGAGGAGGAGGATTGGGTGCGTCGCGAAATCATCTTGGCTCAAGACTTGAACAAAAACATCATAGGCGTGGGACTTCCTGGTTTCGTTATGCCCGATGCTGAAGCCTTGCCGATGCCTTTGCGTACGCTTCCTATGCGACAGGTGTTTTTGTGGACCCACGAATATCGGGCTGCATCGTTTGCTAAGATTGAGGAAAACCTTCTTTCAACAGAACTTAGAAAGAAGAAAAAGCGTAGAATACGGTTGGCTTTGATCCCTGTTGTTTTGGCATTGATAATTGCCTTGATATTCGTATTGACAAAAAAGCCTTCATCCGATATCGTGGAAGAGAAGGAAACCATAGAAACTGCCAACCACGAATCCCAATTGTTCGAGAATCATGTCCAAAAAGCTTTGGCATTGACGCAGTCTTTGCCTGACACCAATGAATTCAGGAAGAATTTCTTGCAAATGGTTTCGGATAAGGAGCTGTTCGTGAAATTGATGGAAGGCATCACAGAATGCGATTCAGCCTTGATGTTGAAGAAACAATATGGGGATCGCATCAACGACACCTATGAAGTTGAATCCAAAAGAAAAGCCTTGCTAGGTCTTAGACAAGGTTACTATAATGCCATTATGGAGGATATTAAGGTATTGCTTGATGAGGATGGAGCTGTGTTTGCACGTCAGGATTTGGAAATAGCAAAGCTGTTGGAGTTACCAGAGGAAAAGCAAAGGCTTGATTCCATAGAAGCGATTATTGAAAACAGTTTAAGGGAATAGCACATGAAAAAAGGTATTCTTCTGACGGTCCTTGTTGTTTTGTTATGTCAATTGGCTGTAATTGCCCAAAACTATGACCGATATAATTATTTTCACGAAGAGGCAGTCAAACTGAAAAACGAGGGAAAACTTGTTGAAGCCAAAGAAAAGTTCAAGAAAATCAAGGTGATATGCAAAGGCGGCATACCTGAGGACAATGACCTCGACAAAATGATCAGGGAGTGTACGACGATAAGCCTGTCAGAGAGCAACCTTCAGTTTGAAGCTTATGGAAGTCGGACAAAAAACGTCACTGTTAAAGTGAATGCGACAAGCTTCAAAGCGACTAGTAACGCAAAGTGGTGCAAGGTCGGCAAGAAAGGCAGTGTCGTTTCTGTAACCTGTGAGAACAATGAAGCCCCCCATCCTCGTGACGCAAGTGTTTCCGTTATGGCTGATGGCAAAATTGTTTCATTTGGCGTGTATCAGCTTGGTGGACGACTTGCATTTGAAGCCATACCAGATTCGGTGCATTTCTCGAAACTGAGCGAGGCGGTTGACATTTCCATCATAACAAATGCTGATGCATGGCGGGTAGACTCAGTCCCTGAGTGGATAGAATACCAATCGAACGACACTGCGCTGCACCTCCAAAGCATGCAAAACAATCAGGTGGAAGCGCGTGAAGCAACGATATACGTAGCTGTCGCCGACGACTGGTTTCCGATCTATGTCAGCCAGGCAGAATCTGATACTACATTAGCTGTTGATAAGGAGGAGCTTGTTTTTCCATGCACTGAGTCAGGAAACCATTTGGTGGTGACAAGCAATTTGAACTATTGGCAGGTGATCACTTCTGACAATTGGATTCAGGCTTCTGTCAATTCGGATAGGGTTAATGTATTGGTTCAGGGGAATGAATCTCTTTTCAGTCGGCATGGATGGATAAGGATTGGCATGGGCGATAGATTTTGCAAGGTGCTTGTCCATCAGTATGCCTATGCATCAGAACCCCCAATGTTGACATCGGAAATCAATGCCGATGGAGAATCAAAAGGGTCTATCTCGGTGAAGAGTGTGCCTTCCGACCTGAAAGTCACCATAATAGATGACGCTGAAGAGTCAAGTGTGAGATATACGCCTTTTGATTTGCCCATTGATTATGGGCATTATTCCTTGATTATGGGACTTGAGCGTCGAGAGGTGTTTGCCAATGAGCGGCAGCCAGACGTGCTTTTTAAGCCAGGGCTTCGTTTTGCCACGATTACCTGGGCGCCCAAGGCCGCATCGGGTATGATGAGTGGCTATGTGGGTGCCAATTCATGGGGGGCGTATGCGCATTTTCAGGCCACCACTCCGCTTGTCACCAACTATTCCAACAGTGACCAATTGGCCGGCTACAATATGACTTTTGGCCCGGTATTTTGCCCCAATGCATTCCCGTATCTTGGCGCCTACGCAGGAGTTGGACTGGGTGGTTATGACATGGGGCCTCGTTTCGGCTTTGATTATGAAGCTGGAGTCATGGGCTTCTATAAGCACTTTATGCTTACGGCGGGTTTCCACACCACACGGATCAATTCATCGGTGCAAAGTACCTATTTCGTGTTGGGGATGGGCGGCTATTTGAAACGGTATTACGATGCCCAACTGGGTTATTGTGCCAGCGACAGTCGCCGATGGGTCTCATTGAACTATGTGTTCCGTCCCTCTGAAAACGGAAAGGGATTTATGATTGGTGATGTGGGTAAAGATAAGGTGCGCGTGTATTTTAAGGCACTTTATCTGTCGAACGAATCCGCAGACAGTTTGCTGGTTAGAAATGTTGAAGGAGGCCTCGGTCTCGTCTTTACGCCTGTTAATGGTATAATAGACATGTGTATAGGCGCATCGGGAGCAGCAAACATCTCGGGATTGGATGAGCGTTTTCAAGGCATTGGCGTTGAGTTGGGAACCATCCTTAATATATGGCGCTTCCCTATCACTGTTTTCTTGCATGAATCGGATTTGTTTGGAGAACGCCATCTTTGCGTCGATTTTGGCATAGGTTTCCATTTGGGAGAATTTGAAAGATCAAAATGTAGTTACCAATAAATGTTGATTATGAAAAGGCTTACTTTTCTGGTGCTTATATTGATTTCGCTTCATCAGTGGTCAGAAGCGCAATTGCCGAATAGTAATCTGAACCGTATTTGCGTGGAGACCTTGGAAGGGTATCTTAGCGTGAATCCAGGTGAGTTTCAGGTGGAATACAACCTCTTGCCCAATGCGTCTATGCATTCCATGTCTACGTATTACAATTATGTTTATGTTGCGAGGAATTCAAAAACCGGCATGACCTCCATCTATTCCAATGGGGCAACGGTGATCCCTCTGGATTATACGGCAAGGACCTTTAGGATTGCAAATAATTGGAATGAGTGCGTTTTTGCCGTCAAGTATTTTGAGGATGACGTGAATGGGGTGGGCTATGGCGTGGAGACTATCTATGCCTATGGCGTGCTCCAGAATTTGTGTGACAGCATCATCAGCATGACTAATGACGGGTATGTCTATAAGTTGAATGACGTGTATTATTATAGCACGTATAAAGATGCGACAACACAGAGTCAGGTCACTTCTGTCGTTTGGCCTGAGAAACGGACCTATAAGGAGGCTGACAGTACCCTGCTTTCGGCAGGCGCGCTCGGTTGTAGGCTTTCTGATGGAGATGTCTATCATTGCAGCATTGGAAAAGACAAGGACAATTTGCATTATTATTACCTCTATCGTGACCAATATATGCCTTACACCGTGTTGGTGGTCGATGGCAAGGTGGTTGAGCTGTATGGCGACTACAAGGATGAGAGCTTTAGGTTGAAGTATTCCTATGATGGTTGGCATTGGATGGCTGTCGCGGATGACCGTATCTGGGTCGATGGGAAGATGAAATCCGTAGAGGGTTATACCATTTCGGATTTTATGATCACCAACGATGGAGACTATATTTACAAAGCATCTAAGAAAGGCGAAGAGGAGAAAGGTGAAACATTGGTGATGAACGGAGAGATCATCCGTCGACAAGTCATCATTGGCCATTTTGCCTTGAATGCCCAACAGAAGCTGAGGTTCCATTTCCTTGCCGCAGGACAATGGTATGTATATGAGAATGGTCAAATCAACAGCTTGAACAAAGAGTCCAATTCTATCCTTTACACTGATGATTTGATTGACAATCTCGCTATTGACAAGTATTCTTACGATGGAATGCATAAACTGTCCTACGTCACTGGCCAGAAAGGTGTTGAAATAGATGGTGTGCAAGTGACAAAATCGGTTCCATTTCAGGTTGTTTACGACAAAGAGGAAAAGTGTTTCAGATGGAATGCGATTGAAACCAACAAGGAAGGGAAGACCGATTTGGTGATTTATAAGTATGCGTTATAAATTATTCTTCAAAAACGTACTTGGATAAAGAAATTATTCGTAATTTCGTGGACTTTTAGAAAACAACAGTAATCAATCAACTATAAATTATAAGAATCATGCAAAACATCGATTGGGCAAACTTAACATTTGGTTATTATCCAACGAATTACAACGTCCGCTGCTATTTCCGCAACGGTCAGTGGGGCGAACTGGAAGTCAGCTCCGACACATCCATCAACATTCACATGGCCGCTACCTGTCTGCACTACGGTCAGGAAGCTTTCGAAGGCATGAAGGCTTTCCGTGGCAAGGACGGTAAGGTACGCGTATTCCGCTGGGATGAGAACTGCAAGCGTTTGCAGCGTTCGGCTCAGGGCATCATGATGGCTGAGTTCCCGGATGACAAGTTCTGGGCTGCTATTGAGAAGGTTGTCCGTCTCAATGCCGACTTCATCCCGCCTTACGAAACGGGTGCTTCTTTGTACATCCGTCCGCTGCTGATTGGCACGGGCGCCCGCGTAGGTGTGAAACCTGCTGACGAGTACTTGTTTGTGGTCTTCGTGACCCCCGTCGGCCCATACTTCAAGGGTGGTTTCATGGCCAACCCCTACGTCATCACGCGCAAGTACGACCGCGCTGCCCCGCTCGGCACCGGTACCTTCAAGGTGGGTGGCAACTATGCCGCTTCACTGCGCCCGCACGTTGAGGCTTGCCATGGCGGTCAATACGCTTGCGAGTTCTATCTCGACGCAAAGGAGAAGAAGTATATCGACGAGGCTGGCGCTGCCAACTTCTTCGGTATCAAGAACGACACCTATATCACGCCTCAGAGCACGTCTATCCTGCCTTCCATCACCAACAAGAGCTTGATGCAGTTGGCTGAGACTCTCGGCATGAAGGTCGAACGTCGTCCCATCGCTGAAGAGGAACTCACCACCTTCGAAGAAGCTGGCGCATGCGGCACTGCTGCCGTCATCAGCCCCATCTCGCGCATCGATGACCCCGAAAACGGCAAGTCATACCAGTTTGGTGACGGCAAGCCTGGTCCGTGGAGCCTGAAGCTTTACAACAAGCTCCGTGGTATCCAATACGGCACCGAACCCGACGAATTCGGCTGGACGACCGTCATCGAAGGCCTCTAATTACAGGCTGTATGAAAAAAGTTTGAAAAAATGCGTCACAAAGTGGCGCATTTTTTTGATTAATGTGTATTTTTGTGGCGGAAAAGTTATCAATCAACTAAATAATTACACAATGAAGAAATTTACTTTTGCCTTAATGGCTTTGCTGGCCTTCACTTTCTCGCTGAAAGCCCAGCAGTATGTATCAACAGAACCTGCCAACAGGAACGTCATCCTCGAAGAGTTCACTGGCCGTAACTGCGGCTACTGCACTGACGGCCATGCCAGAGCAAATCAAATCATGGCCTCCCACCCAGGTAGAGTTTGGGCAATGAATCTCCATTGCACGGGCTTGTCACCTACTAGCTATCCCAATCTTAACTGCCCTGATGGCACTGCCCTTTCCAATGGTTTTAGCTTTGATGGTATTCCCACCGGTGTTGTGAATCGTCACTCTGGCACTGCTGCCGATAGAGGACAATGGGCAAGTTTGACCAATACCCAATTGAGCCAAGCCGCTGAATGCAATGTTGCAGGCTTTGTCGCTATCAATCCGCAAACTCGTATGGCCACGATTACCGTCGAAGTGTATTACACGGGCAATAGCACGGTTGATGAGAACTACCTGACTGTAGCCATGCTGCAGGATAGTATTTTGGGTTCTCAGGCCGACTATGGCAACTACAATCCTTCACAATGGATTGGTAATCAGTATGTCCACATGCATACGATGCGTGATGTGGTTAATGAGAGTGTTTGGGGTGATCCCATTTCTCCCACCACACAGGGAACTTTGATTACCAGAACCTATCAATACGAGATTCCTGAAGTCATTGGTGCTCCCAATGGTGCTGATGTGGTTCTTGACCACATTCATTTCCTTGCATTTGTCACTGAGCGTTACCAAGGCACACCCACACGTCCTATCTTGAACGCTTGTCAACTTGAACAGGTCTTTGGAAGCGATGATCCGATTTATCCTGCTGTGATGTCAGTCGCTCAAGCCGGCGGCACCACTTGTACGCACAACAAGGAAATCGAGGTGAACGTTCAAAACCTGGGTACGGAAACCATCACCAGCATGACTGTTGAAGTTGAAATGGAAGGTCAAACCCAGACCATCAATTGGGAAGGTGAGATGCCTCAATATGGCGGTGAAAAACTGTTTACAACCATGGATGTGCCTTTTGGATCGCATACTGTGACCGCTACCATCATCGAAGCAAATGGTGCATCGTACAACAATGTGGGCTCGGGATCAATCACTTGCACGGAATGGGCAGAGCTTGAGACCGAAGAAGATGAGGTGGAAGTTCGCCTCGATTTGATGCAGGATAAGTATGGCGCTCAAATTACCTGGTCGTTCAAAGCTTCCGACGGCACCGTCCTGGCTTCCGGAGGTCCTTATACCACGCTTGCTAGCGCAACTGCTACCCAACTTCATATCGAATATGTCACTGTTCCCGCCAACGAATGCGTTACCTTCACCATCCATGATGGTGGCCAAAATGGCATCTGCTGTTCGTATGGACATGGTTACTACATTGTGAAAGACAGCGAAGGCAACGTGCTCTTTGGCGATGAAAACAATGGCCAGTTTGGCACTGAAGCCTCGCATCTGCTCTCAGTGAGAGGTCCGCAGGCTACAGTTGAAGTCGGTACAACCGAGGTCGAGAACGTAACCTACACTCATGCTGACTTCATCTCTTCATTGGTGTACGAAGGATATCCCGATCAGGTAGGCTTCGAGTGCCGCAAGGTGACGAGCTCCGAACCTATGATTATCCCGGGCATCCTTAACGAATTCCAAAAGATTCTTGGCTCGACCGATGAACTTGAACATACCAGCATTTATGTGGTGAGAGCTTTCGCTGTCGTAAACGGCGAAACCTACTATGGAGCTGAGACTACCTTCCAAACTTGGACGGAAGGTGTTGCTGAGTTCGGAGAGAGCGTGAAGATCTATCCTAACCCGACTTCTGGCATCCTCAACATCCAAGGTGAAGGCATGAAGAGCCTGGAGGTTTACAACACCATCGGTCAGTGTGTGATGACACAAGAAGTCAATGGTGATGGCATCCAACTGAGTACGGAGAGCCTGAACAATGGCATTTACTTCCTCCGCGTTCGTTCCAACGACGGTGCCGTGTTGAACCGCACCTTCTCAGTGGCCCGTTAAACAGGCAGCTGAATGCAATGAAAAAAAGCCGCTTCAATCGAGGCGGCTTTTTTCGTCATTGCAAGGAACGAAGCAATCCAGAAAGCTTGTGCGCGCGACTCCCCCTTTTAAGTGGAGGGCGGGGGGATTAAACCAATCCTTTATCCTTCAGCAACGCACTCATCTGTACCTGTAATTTCTTCGCTTCCTCACCAGCCCTAACGGCAAAATCACTGCCATTCGAAGCATAGATGATGCCTCTCGACGAGTTGACCAGCATACCGCATTCATTATTCAAGCCGTTGTGGGCCACAGCCTGCAAGTCGCCGCCTTGGGCACCCACGCCGGGCACGAGGAAGAAATAGTCGGGCAACATCTTGCGGATCTCGCCCAACTCCTCGGGATGAGTGGCACCTACCACGAACATCAGCTGCTCAGAAGTGGCCCAAGTCGTAGCGGTTTGCAGCACCTGTTGGTGTAACATTCGATCGCCGACATTGAGGTATTGGAAATCTTGCGATCCTTTGTTGGAGGTCAAGGCCAAGAGGATGACCCATTTGTCCTCGAAGTTGAGGAAGGGCTCCACGGAGTCTTTACCCATGTATGGCGCTACGGTCAAGGCGTCGGCTTTCAAGGTGTTGAAGAAGGCCTTGGCGTAATTGGCCGAGGTGTTGCCGATGTCGCCGCGCTTGGCATCCGCGATGATGAAGACATCGGGATGGTTGTTCTTGATGTATTGGATGGTGCGCTCTAAGCTCTGCCAGCCTTTGGCGCCATACACTTCGTAGAAAGCAGTGTTGGGCTTGTAAGCCACAGCGTAAGGGGCAGTCTTGTTGATAATCTGTTTGTTAAACTCAAAGATAGGGTCCTCAAAAGCTAACAATTCCTGCGGAATCTTGTTGATGTCGGTGTCCAAGCCGACGCAAAGGAACGACTGTTTTTTCTTGATTTGCTCAAAAAGTTGATGTTTATTCATAATGTTTGTGTTTATATGCAATAAGTGAAGGTCCCTGAGCCTGAGGTTGCTGAGCAAAGTCGAAGCATCGAAGGGCCGAAGGGCCGGTTTATTAAGATTCAATGTTTTCTTTCAGTCTCTCAGCATTTTCCGCCATTTGTAAGCGGTTGATAATCTCATCCAAGTCGCCATCCATGACGGCGGCAAGGTTATAGACCGTCAACCCTTCCACGCGGTGGTCGGTGACGCGGCCTTGAGGGTAGTTGTAGGTGCGGATCTTTGCCGAGCGGTCGCCGGTCGAGACCATAGTCTTGCGCTTAGCTGAGATGTCGCCGATGTATTTTTGGTACTCCATGTCGTAGATGCGGGTACGCAGTCTCGACAAGGCGCGTTCGCGGTTTTTGGGTTGGTCGCGGGTTTCGGTGCATTCGATGAGGATTTCCTGCATCTCGCCCGTGTTGGGGTTCTTCCACATATAGCGCAAGCGCACGCCCGATTCCACTTTATTTACATTCTGTCCACCAGCGCCTGAGGAGCGGAAGGTGTCCCATTTGATCTCACCCTCGTTGATTTCCACGTCAAATTCTTCGGCTTCGGGCAGTACTGCCACCGATGCGGCAGAGGTGTGGATGCGGCCTTGGGCCTCGGTCTTGGGTACACGTTGCACGCGGTGCACGCCCGACTCAAACTTCAATATCCCATAACAACCATTACCTGTCACGGTGAAGTCGATTTCCTTGTAGCCGCCGCTCGCGCCTTCGCTGACGGAGGTCACTTCGACTTTCCATCCGCGGTTTTCGCAGAATTTGCTGTACATTCGGAACAAGTCGCCGGCAAAGAGGCAGGCTTCGTCGCCGCCTGTGCCCGCACGGATTTCCATAACGGCGTTCTTGCTGTCTTGTGGGTCTTTGGGAATCATCATCACGCGGATGTCCTGTTCTAATTGCTCGATGCGCGTTTGGGCGGTGTCCAACTCCTCTTGGGCCATCTTGCGCATCTCCTCGTCTTTCTCTGTGGCCAGGATTTCCTTGGCTTCTTCGACATTGGCTTTCAAGGTCTTGTATTCCTTGAAGGCCATGACGATAGGCTCCAAGTCCTTATAGTCCTTGTTGAGCTTCACGAACTTCTTCATGTCGGAAGCCACGGCAGGGTCGGCGAGTTGTTCGCCCATCTCCTCCCAGCGGTGCTTTATTGTTTCGAGTTTTGACGTGATGTCCATGATGTGGAAAGAGGTTATTTCTTTTCTTCCTCTTTCAATTTATAAGAGGACTTGACGCGTTCTTCATTGGCTGCATTGGTGACATAGATATCCACATCCATAATTTTTGGGTCGGTGACCGCCATAATGTTATAGGTCTCGCCCGCTACAGCATCAAAAGTGATTAAATAATGCTTGTGTGGACTGTTCGATTCTGCGATGCTACCTGCAATAACTCCACCAATGGCACCTCCCAGAACACCACCTACGGCTGCTGCACCTGCCTGATTGTCATTCCATTGTTGGAAATGCCTAATTTCAACAGTATGTGTTCCTGGTAGAATGTCGCAATGCTTGGGGTATCCTTTGAAATAGTCACCGACAGAAATGGAATCCACTTGAATGAGCAATGCACTTTCTTTGGTCTTTCTGTTTTTGATGGTCAGCTTGTTATTGCCTTGATTGATAGTTGCCAGTGAGGCCTTTTCTTGTCTGGCACCGACATAGGCTTTTGTCGTGCCGCAGGAATATAAAGCCAAAGTGCAGGCGATACAAATGAGATAAAGCAACTTTTTCATATTCAGAAATGATTTAGGGTTTCGTTGATGATTAGTATTCAAATGTTCCAAACTCGCTCTTAATTGTCAATCTCTTTTGTTCCGAAGCCTCCACATGGCCAATAATCTGACTGTCGATATTGAACTGCTTGGCAATGGCAATCATCTCATTGGCGGCCTTTTCGTTGGTGTAAATCTCCAGACGATGGCCCATGTTGAAGACCTTGTACATCTCGTGCCAATCGGTGCCCGAGGCGGCTTGGATCATCTTGAACAAAGGCGGCAACGCCAGCATGTTGTCTTTCACGATGTGCAGTTTATCCACGAAATGCAGCACTTTGGTCTGGGCACCACCACTGCAATGGATGATGCCGTGAATTTGTTTGCGGAACTCCTTCAGAATCGGGATCATCAGCGGGGCGTAGGTGCGGGTAGGTGAAAGGATGAGCTTGCCCACGTCCACGCCAGGAACCTCGGTCGGGTCGGTCAGTTTGTGCGGACCGGAATAAACCAAGTCATTCGGGATGCTGTGGTCGTAGCTCTCGTCGTATTTCTCTGCCAAATAATGGTTCAGCATATCGTGGCGTGCAGAGGTCAGGCCGTTGCTGCCCATGCCGCCGTTGTAGCTGTCCTCGTAGGTGGCTTGTCCGTAAGAGGCAAAGGCCACGATGACATCATTCGGTTGTATGTTGTTTTCAATCACTTCATCGCGGCGGATTCGTGTTGTCACGGTGCTGTCGACGATGACGGTGCGTACCAAGTCACCCACGTCGGCGGTCTCGCCGCCAGTGAGCCAGATGCCGATGCCCAAGTCGCGGAGCTTCTGCAAGAAATGTTCCGTTCCGTTAATCAAGGCGGAGATCACCTCGCCAGGAATCAGGCTCTTGTTGCGTCCGATGGTGGAGGAGAGCAGCATATTGTCGGTAGCGCCCACGCAGATGAGGTCATCGGTGTTCATCACCACGGCATCTTGCGCCACGCCTTCCCACACGCTCATATCACCCGTTTCTTTCCAATAGAGGTAGGCCAATGATGATTTGGTTCCCGCGCCGTCGGCATGCATGATGTTGCAATACAGCGGGTCGCCGCCGAGGATATCAGGGATGATTTTGCAGAATGCGTTGGGATACAAGCCTTTGTCAAGGTTCTTGATAGCGTTGTGGATGTCTTCTTTTTCGGCGGAGACGCCGCGCTGAGCGTAACGATTGTCCATAAGCTGGTTTTTGCTTGAATCGGGCCCTTCGACGGGCTCAGGGAACCTCAACTTTTGCAAAAGCAGGTCCTTGAGCTCGTCGAAAGGCCGTCAATTTATTTAAATTTTAACTTTTTCTCTTTGGTATCAAACTCGAAGTTGCCGAGTTGCTTCATGTTCTTCTGTCCAATGACCCATTGCTCGATCATCTTGCTCACGACCTTGCACTCCACGTTGTAGAGCGAACGACCAGCGATTCTCACTTCCTTGATGACGACAATGGCGTTGTTGGCAATGCCACCCGTGGTGAGGATCTTGTCCACATCGCCCTTGAAGTCGCTAGCAGTGATGCGACCATTCTTCAGCAGTTGCAAGGCGCGGCTCTCCGAAACACAGAAGTCGGCATTTTGACTGTAGGTGAAAGGCTCCTTATAACCATCCACGTTGGCAATGAAGTTGAAATAGCCCTTCTTGTCGACGGTGAAGGTCTCGCTTTGGTCTTCCTGCGGGTTGATGGCAATCTTGACAGTGCCGCCTTCTTTGATTTGCTCTCGCGGCACGTAGTCTTTGCTCAAGATGCGGAACTCGGTGCGGCGGTTCATCTGGTGGGCGGCTTCCTTCACTTCGGTATTCGGCAACTTGTTGATGAAGTCTTCGGTCAGTCTTGTGCCAGCCTTGAAGGTGTAGCCTTTCACAGTGATGTCGTTTTGGATGGTGCGCGGCACACGCTCACCATAGCCCTTGGCTGTCAAGCGCAACGGGTCGATACCACGGATGATGAGGTAATCCACAACGCTTTGGGCACGCTTCTGCGACAGGATGTCGTTGTGTTCGTCAGTGTCACGAGCGTCAGTGTGTGAGGCCAATTCGATGGTGATGGTCGGGTTGACTTGCAAGGTTTCAATCAGGCCTTGCAGCGAGTCTTCAAACTGTGGCTTGAGGTCCCATTTGCCCAAATCGTAGAGGATGTCGGGCAACATGATGGGCTCTTGTGGGATGGGCTCGATGTCGAAGTCTTGCACGATGTCTTTGCTGAACTCCAAGCCTATGGTAGTCTGTTGCGCAGTCAAAGTGAAATAGTTGTCCTTGTCGATGGTGATGTCGTAGGTCGTGTTCTTGTTGATTTGGCTGTCGCTGAAGTTGAAGTAGCCTTTCTCGTTGGTACGGGTCATGATGTTTGAACCATCACTGCCAATCAGGCGAACAGCGGCATTGCTGGCATACTGCTTAGTCTTTGCGTCTTTGACCGTTCCCGAGAAGGTGAACAGGATGGGCGGCTCCTCAAAATAGTAGATGTTATCCAAACCACGGCTGTTGCCACGGTTGGAGGAGATGAAGCCGCGTTCATCGTTGGGATGGAAGACAATGGCGAAGTCATCGCCTACCGAGTTGATGGGGTATTTCAGGTTGCGAGGTTCGCCCCACTGACCGCTGGTGTCCATTGATGAGACAAAGATGTCTAGTCCACCCATGCCGCCATGACCATCGGAGGCGAAATAGAGCACGGTGTCGTATCTCAAGAAGGGGAACACCTCGTTGCCGGCAGTGTTGATCTTCTCTCCGAGGTTGAAGGGATGCTTAAAAGGCTCAGTAGCGTTGTCGCGCATGGCCACCCAGATGTCATTGCCGCCGAAACCG
Source organism: Bacteroidales bacterium (assembly GCA_017428285.1). The sequence goes on from JAFRRE010000167.1 coordinate 29,744, forward strand.
CCCTTACGCTCGGCAGCAAAGTACATGATGAGCTCATCACTCGAAAGGGTAGGGTGACCGACAATGTCCAGGGTGTCAACGCCGGCAATTTCTACGGGGCGTGCCTCAGAGAAAGCACCACCGCTCTTGCCTGCCACCATAATCTGGCAGCCATTCTGGCGGTGGGCGCCGTTCTGGCAGCGAGTGAAGTAGAGCTTGGTGTATTTCGAGTTCATGAAGGGCGTGCCTTCGCTGGCCTCAGTGTTGATGTTTTCGCCTTCATCAGCAAGAACCGGTGTGCTCCAGTCGCCTTTACGGTCTTGCTTCGAGGTGAAGAAGTCGGCGAACTCCTGTCCAGTGATGCCGTCTTTTTCCTTGCCGGTGGCGGCATCGCGGGTAGAGGTGAAGATGATTTCGTTGTAGTTGTTGTTGATCCAGCAGGCGCCAAAGTCGGAGTCTTTGGTCGAGTTCACCTTCTTCAATGCAGTGAGTTGGTATTTCGACGGATTCTCCATCCATTCTTGGATCTGTTGCGTGGTTTCCACACCTAACCGTCCTCTCGGGTCATCTGGCACTTTCTCGGCGTATATCTCGTACATTTCGATGGCGTCTTTGAACTTTTCGTTCATCTTATACGTCTCGGCCATATAGAGATAGACCTCAGGATGGGTGTTGGGATATTCTGTTTTCAGCAAACGCTTGTAGTAAGGCTCGGCGCGTTTGGTGAGGCCGATCAGGCGGTAGCACTCGCCCATCTGGAAGCTGATGCGGTTACGCTCATCCTTGTTGCGGCGTACCTTGCGGTAGGCTTTCTTGTAGCGGTCGGCTGCCTCGGTATACTGTTTGCGCCCGAAGGCCAAGTCGGCGTTCTTGGCAGGGTTTCTTCTTTGGGCATAGATGTCGGAGCTCATGAAGATGAACAGCGCCGACAAGATGATTAGGATGTATCTTTTCATAGACATAGATTCTCTCTTTCAGAAACGCACGGAAAGCGTTTTTATTATCGGACAAAGGTACAACAATTCCGTGAATCTGAGATGGGAATGACAACAAAAAAATCCCGCCGTCTCCAGCGGGATCCAATTGAAAAAACTTTACTACAATCATTAGTTGTTTTTCACTATTTGTCTTGTCAAGGTACGTCCTTGGCTGACCGCTTGCAGGATATACAAGCCGCTCGGCAAGCCAGACATGTCAATCTGGACCTTGTCATCGCCTTCAACGCTGAAGCTCTCTATGTTTTGGCCAACAGCGTTGAAGAGATAAATCTGCTCGATATCCTTGCAGTCGACATTCACCACGTCCTTGACGGGATTCGGATAGACGCTGAACAAATGCTCCTCAGATTCATCGATGCCTGTTGTGGGAACCACTTTGATGTCAAGCTGATAGGTGCCTGTTTTCCCTTCAAAATAGGGCATGATCCAGAAATAGAGTGTGCTGCCGCCTCTGACAAAAAATGTTTCCATCACGTCATCATAGAAGTCCGACCAGTTGACTCCATCTGTTGAATAGGCATACATGGCGTCAACTGTATAATAGGTGCTGTTGCCTGTGTTGTATGAGTCGTGAAGGCGTGGAGTAATGAAGTAGTTCATCCCTGCATCGAGTTGAATCTTGTAAAAGTCGATGTCGGTGCCGTTGTGGAGGTTGGCTCCTGTGGTGCTGATGGAAGCCAAATTGCCCGTGATATTGCATGGCAGGCGATAGGCATTACTGGCGGTATTGTTGGCTTCATATTGGTCGGAGTTGACGGATGCAGCCACCACCTCAACGCGGACGGGGTTTTGATAGGCATAGGCACCTGCATAATACCAAGTCGACTCACCTGAGTTCTGATAGGCAAGTTCCAAATAGTATGAACCAGGTTGAACGGTGATTTCGCCTGTGAAATTGATGCCGTTAACGTAGTAGAGGTCGGCTCCCAAACCATCCGTGCAGTCGTAGATGCCGATGTTCTGTGCCCATGAGCCATCGAGGTTGGACAGATTGACGCGGAATCTGCCGTAAAAAGTCTCGCTTCCAGAGTTCCAGACGCTCACATTGACAGTGGCATCTGTGCCATAATACAAGTAATCTCCAGTCAAGATTTGGAAGTCGGAGAAAGTTTCGATGTCTTGTTCATAGATGATGTCGAAAAAGGCATCTTGGTAGTTGTTGCGGTCGATGAAATTCCATAGTTGGCCATCCAAGCTGTACAACATGGCGACACCATATGAACCAGGGAGATAGGGAGGACCTGCTTGACATTCCAAATTACCATATATGTATTTACCCGATTGCAAGGGGTTTGAAGTCCTATCCCAATACTTCATCACCTTTAGGAAAACATATTCGTCGTTTTCATTCTTCCTAAATACTCCAGCACCTATATACCCTGTGAAACTCTCGTCGCCCCTGTTGGCGACTTCAGCATAAACCGAAAGGTCCTCATAGAACCAATATTCAGTCTCGCTCATCACTGGGTTGCTGTAGTAAGAAAGCGCGAAGCCAGTGGTGCCGCCGCCTCCACCGCCTCCGCTTTGGTTGGGCTCAATGCCGATAATGGCTTGCTGGTTTTGGGAATAGTTGTATGAACCAGGATTCAAGCTGTTGATGTAGAAATAGTCATTGTAAGTGCCACCCCAACCCCAGTTGAAGTGGAAATAATTGTTGTTGTCGTAGCCGTCGCAAACGAAGGCATGACCGCCCGAACTGCTGAAACCGCCGTACAACATGGGACGAGCATTATCCAACTCGGTTTTGAGGAGTGCAATCCATTGGGAGTCGGAATAGTCGTTTTTCTTCACGCCGTGTAATGTGCTCTTGTAATCGAAATAGGTCTTAAATGCAATTTCGGCGCAGGCACGGCCACTGCCGTAGTCGATGATGTAGGCTGCGCTACCATAGTCTGGAGCAGTGGGGATGCCGTACATCATATCAACGCTGACACCGCAATGGTACATCAAAGTGGCCACGGCGCTATTGTCGCTGGTGACGGAGTTGGGCATGTTCGACCATTGGTAGTTGACAGCACTGAAGTCCACATAGAGTGTGCCGTATTCGGGATGTGATGAGGGTACATAAGAGTGGTTGCCCAAACCATGCATGGGGTACGACCAGTACTTCATGATCTGGGCCATGGCGGTAGCCACGCACCCCGTCACGGTCCTTACATTGGCGTTATCGTCGTATGGGCATTGGGCATTGTAATACGGAGCTTGGTTCCATTTGGCTTGCACCAAAGGCGATACGGCCTTTTCCGACTTGATAGGTAATGGTTTGCTTTGTCGCAGACATTCCCAATCGGAACGGATTTCAGCTGTGGCTTGGGCTTTTATGGCAACAGCCGCACGGATCTGCTCTGCATAACCGTCGAGCCAAGCCTTGAAGTTGGGAGGGAGCTCGCCATTGTCGAAGTTGTTTTCGTACGAGTAACCTAAAATCGGGGTCACACAATCGTCGGCGGCCATGATGACATAGCCTTTGCCCGCCGTGTTGTTGAAGATGAAAAACTCACTGTAGCCATATTGTGCGGCCACGTTCACAAAGCGGGCATCATCCATCTTTTTCTTGAAGACTTTACCGTTTCTCACAGCCATTGTATTGTTATCTTTCCAGAAACTTTGGGCGAGTTGCTTCGCTGTCGTTTCATCTATTGGGCCTCCGATGAGCGAGAAGCCAATAGACATCATTAGGATCAATGCAAAGAGTCTTTTCATATTATTATAATTTATTGGTTTTTAACAAATTGGAAGTTGCAAAAAGCTGTAATAACCATAGATTACGAGGCAAAGGTAATCATCTTTATGAAAAAAACAAAAAAAAATCCTGCTGGAAACAGCAGGATTTTTTGCAAGCAGTTTAGAAGGTTAATTATGATGTTCTATCATTTTTTCTTCGAGGTGCTTTCTTCGGTGATTTGTTTGTCTTTTTGGCTTCCCTTCATCAGCACGTAGGCGAACGGCGTCGACAGGAACACTGACGAGAAGGTACCTGCGAGCACACCGACCAACAAGGCAAAGATGAAGCCGCGGATGGTGTCGCCACCGAAGATGAAGATGGCCAACAACACGACCAAGGTGGAACCTGAGGTGTTGAACGAACGGGTCAACGTGCTGTTGACGGCATTGGTCATGTTCTCCTTCCACGAGGTCTTCGGGTGCAGGTTGACGTTTTCACGGACACGGTCGAAGATAACCACCGTAGCGTTGATGGAGTAACCGATGACAGTCAGCACAGCGGCAATAAAGCTCTGGTCGACTTCCATGGTGAAGGGCAGGATGTTGTAGAACAACGAATACATACCCAACACGATAATGGTATCTTGTGCCAATGCCATGATGGAAGCCACACCATACTGCCACTTCTTGAATCGGATGGCGATGTAGACGAACATCAAAGCCAAAGCCACGATGATGGCCCAGATGGACTTGCGGGTGACGTCGCTGGCGATGGTGGCACCGACTTTCTGGGTGCTCAAGATGCCCACGGATGAGTCTTCCGAAGAGAACTTCGTCATGCTCAGCTCGTCTTTATAGAGACCCTTCAAGTTGTTGTAAAGGATGACTTGGATGACACTGTCAACAGCAGGGCTGTCGTTGTCGATCAAGAATTTGGTCGTGATCTTTACCTGACCATTGGTACCGTAGGTTTTCACCTCAGGTGTCGACCAGTCTTCCACGTTGTCATCGTTGCTCATTTCGAGGGCGCTGTGGATGCTGGCCTTGTCGATATTGACATTCGACAAAGTGTTACGCACGTCTTCCACTGTGATGCTCGGGTCGTCGAATTGGACAACATAGTTACGACCACCAGTGAAGTCGATGCCGAGGTTCAAACGACGGATGCCGAGTGAGCCCAAGCTGATGACCAAGAACACGATGCAGATGATGAACGAAGTCTTGCGGATGTCGATGAATCTGTAGTGCTTGTCCTGCAAGAAGTTGCGGGTGAAGTTGGTAGAGAAGCTGATTTCCTTTTCTTTGTCCAGCATGCGTTCGAAGATCAAACGGGTGATGAAGATGGACGTGGCCAAAGAGGTGAGGATACCGATGCAGAGGGTGACGGCGAAGCTGTGGACAGGACCCGTACCCAAAATGATCAGGATGATACCGGTAATCAAGGTGGTGACGTTACCGTCGATAATGGCGGAGTAAGCGTTCTTGTAACCGTCTTGGATGGCGAGCTTGATGCCCTTGCCAGCCTTGATTTCTTCCTTGATACGCTCGAAGATAATCACGTTCGAGTCAACAGCCATACCTAAGGTCAACACGATACCGGCGATACCAGGTAGGGTCAACACCGAGCCGAGGCAGGCCAGCACACCGAACAGGAAGAACACGTTGACCAACAGGGCGACGTCGGCGACAAAACCAGCCTTCTTGTAGAAGAACACCATGTAAATCAGCACGAGGATGAAGGCGAACACCATCGACCACATACCTTTTTGCACGGATTCCTTACCGAGGGTAGGGCCAACGACTTGCTCTTCCAGGATTCTGGCGGGAGCAGGCAACTTACCAGCCTTCAGGATGTTGGCCAAGTCTTGAGCCTCTTCGATGGTCATGCCGCCACCAGAGATGGATGAACGACCGTTCGGGATTTCACCATTGACGACAGGGTAGCTGTAGACGAGGTCGTCAAGGACGATGGCAATCTGCTTGCCCACGTTGTCGCGGGTGAGGTTCTTCCACTTGTTGGCACCTTCAGGGTTCATCTGGATGGTGACTTCCACTTGGTTGCCTTGACCGTAGTCCTGACGGGCGTCGGTGATGACTTCTCCACCCAGGGCGCATGAGTTGTCGCGCGACATCTTCAGGGCGACGAGGTCGAGCACTTCGATGTTCTCACCATTTTCTGAGGGGAGGCTTTCGGGCTTCACAGTCCAAGCGAGCTTCAGTTGACGCGGGAACAGGCTCTTGCACTCAGCCAGCATCTGGTTGATGGCGGCGGTGTCTTTCACCATGGCAATACCCACGCGAGCTGAATTGGTGTTGACGGGTTGCAGCTTGGAGAACAAAGGATGGTTGTCATCCAACTCTTCGTCAATCTGTTCTTCCTCGGCTTGGTTCTCAGCCAGCTGGTCGATGAGGTCGGCGTCAGTGCTGTCAGCAGTGGCTTCCACTTCTTCGGCAGCGGCCAATTCTCCTTCAGTTTCAGTGGCTTCTGTTTCCTCTACCACTTCTTTATTTTCAGCAGGAGTCTCTTCACCACTCTTTCTGGCCTTTCTGTCGGCAGCCAACTTAGCGTCGGCTTGAACGAAAGCTTGCTGGATCTCAGAGAAGTTGTAGGTCTCCCAGAACTCGAGTTGTGCAGTTCCTTGGAGGAGCTTACGCACACGCTCCGGATCCTTGATACCAGGAAGTTCAACAAGGATACGACCTGAGTTTTCAAGTTTTTGGATGTTGGGCTGGGCCACACCGAAACGGTCGATACGGGTGCCAAGGATTTGGTAGGAACGGTCGATGGCCGCATCGCTCTCTTCCCTCAAAACCTTCAGCACGTCTTCGTTGCTTGAATTGATGTTGATATCTTTTTTGTCCTTGAATTCAAGAAGGAAAATGGACACGAGCTTAGCGTTGGGGTCGACTTCCTTGTAGGCTTCGCCAAACAATGTGACGAAATCGCCCTTGCTAGCTTGCTGACGCTTGGTGGCCAGTTCCATGGCTTGAAGGAAGGTGGGGTCTTGTGAGTCGTGCGACAAGGCTTTTACGATGTCCTTCACCGAGACTTCCAAAGTGACGTTCATACCGCCCTTCAAGTCCAAACCCAAGTTGATTTCTTTTTCTTTTGCGTCGCGATAGGTGTACTTCTTAAATCCCAAGTTGTACACGTTGACGTTGTTCATCGAGTCCAGATAGCTGTTTTCAAGCCTGTCCTTTAAATAGTTCTTCGCCTGCGGTTCGTCCATGTTTCTCTTTTCCATGGTCTCGGCAATGGCGTCCTGGATGGACTCTGAGACGGCGATGTCTTGTCCATTGGCATCTTTTGGGAAGACTTGCGCTATGGCATTCTTCTCTGCTTTCCGCTCCACGATCTTGGTCACCACAGTGAACGAGAGCTGGTACACGAAAATGAGCGCAAAGATGATGGCTATCGCCCTAATTGCTCCTTTGTTTTGCATTGTAAAACTGATTTAATTATTTGACTTTTAATTTGTTAAATTTCAAAAATGTCTATTTTACTCAAATACGAGCCTGCAAAAATACGAAATATTTCTATTTATATTTCAACCACTTGAAAATTTCCTTGTATGAAAGTTTTTTTCCATACATCAAGATGCCCGTGCGGTAGATTTTCGCTGCAATCCAGGTCATCGCGACGAAGGTACCTGCCAATATCACGACCGAAACTACAATTTGCCAGATGGGCACACCGAAAGGTATCCTGACCATCATCGAGATGGGGGAGGTGAAGGGGATCATCGAGAGCCAGACCGACAAGGAGCTGTCGGGGTTGTTGACGATATAGAACGAGGAGATGATGGCAACCATCAGTGGGACGGTGACGGGCAGCGTGAACTGCTGCGAGTCGGTGTTGTTATCGACCAGCGAACCGATGGCGGCATATAGTGTCGCATAAAGCAGGTAACCAAGGATAAAGAAAATGAGGAAACACCCAATGATGGTGCCGAAATCGATGGAATGGGCAATCTGCACAATGTTTTGAACGGCTTCGTTGCTCATGATGCTGCCGGAGCTGATTTGTTGGCTCATCACGGTGCCCGACGATAGGATTTCGGGGTTGCTGAGTCCCATGAAGGCAGAGAAACCGAGATAAAGGGCTCCTGTGAGCAAAATCCAAAGCACGAACTGGGTGAGTGCCACCAACGAGACGCCAATAATCTTGCCCATCATGAGTTGGAAAGGCTTCACCGAGCTGATGATGACTTCGATGATGCGGTTGGTCTTTTCTTCCGATACGCCTTGCATCACTTGTCCGCCAAAGAAGATGATGAACATGTAGACCAACATGGACAGGATGATGCCGAGGGCAAACTGCACCTTGGTGAAGGTCTCTTTCTCGTTGCCTTTGTCATCCATGCGCATAATCTGCAGGTTGACGTCGGTCTTCACCGCACTGACGATTTCGGGGTCGACGCCCTTGGCCATCAGTTTCTGTTCTTCAATTTCCTTCTTCATCACGCTGCTGATGTAGTTTTCCACCTCCATCGGCACCTGGCGGATGCTGTAGAGGATGGCGTTCGAAGGGATGTTGAGTTGGGTAGGTGGCACGTAGACGGCCATGTCGAACACTCCGCTTTTCACCATTTCTTTGACCGAGTCGATGGGCTGGCCGGGCATGGTGATGAAAGTGTGATCTTTGGTGTCAATGAAACGGTCCTCAAACCAATGGCTCTCATCAACGACAGCCACGCGCAGGTGGTCGGTGCTTGAATTGAGGGCGAGCATGATGGGGATGATGTAGATAGCCGCCATCAGGATGGGACCCAAGAAGGTCAGGATGAGGAAGCTGCGCTTGCGCACGCGCGTCATGTATTCGCGCCTGATGATGAGTCCGATCTTGTTCATGAGGCTTGGTTTTTGGATTGCACTTCTTGGATGAAGATGTCGTTCATGGAGGGCAGCACCTCTTTGAATGAGACCAACTCTCCGATTTGGAGCAGCTGGTTGAGCAGGTCGGCAGGCGACTCGCTATAGGTAGTCAGTTTTGTCTCGTTGGCCACTTCGGTCGGCTCCACCTTTATATTATCATAGGTGTCGCCTAAGGCATAAATGGGCTGCCGGTTCTCCGTGCGGATGATGATTTCCCGCTTGTGGGTGTCGTGTTGCCGCTTGATGTCGCTGACCTTGCCTTGCAGGATGCTCTTACCTTTATTAATTAAGGTGATGCTGTCGCAAAGCTCCTCGACGGAAGCCATGTTATGGGTGGAGAGCAGCACCGTCGCGCCTTTGTCGCGCAGCCCGAGGATGGATTCCTTCAGGAGGTTGGCGTTGATGGGGTCGAAGCCGCTGAAAGGCTCGTCGAAGATGAGGATGTCGGGCTCGTGGATGATGGTGGTGATGAACTGCACTTTCTGCTGCATGCCTTTCGAGAGCTCTTCCACCTTCTTGTCCCACCAGCCACTGATTTCGAATTTCTCGAACCATTCCATCAGCCTTTTCTTGGCCTCGGCTTTCTTGATGCCTTTCAGCTCGGCAAGGTAGATGGCCTGCTCGCCGACTTTCATCTTTTTATAAAGGCCGCGTTCTTCGGGCAGGTATCCGATGCGTGCGATGTGATTCTGGTTCAGCTTCTCACCGTTGATCAACACTTCGCCAGTGTCGGGCGCCGTGATTTGGTTGAGGATGCGGATGAGGGTGGTCTTGCCCGCGCCGTTGGGACCTAAAAGACCGTAGATGCACTGCTCGGGAATGTCAATGCACATACGGTCTAAGGCGGTGTGGTCGGCGTATTTCTTCGTGACCTCGTTGACGGATATTTTGGTCATGTTTTAAATGTAAAACGGGCCCTTCGACAGGCTCAGGGACCCTTGCAAGGTCGTTGAGCCTGTCGAAACGCCGGTTTATTTTAGTTAAAGTAGTCCTTAATCTTACTGAAAAAACTCTTCTCCTCGGCGGTGGGATTGGGCTTGAAATTCTCCGACTGGGCGAGTTGCTGCAACAGTTCCTCTTCCTTTTTGTTGAACTTCTTCGGAATCCATACGTTCACATTGACAAGCATGTCGCCGTTGCCGTAGCCGTTGAGGATGGGCAGGCCTTTACCTCTCAGTCTCAGCACCTTGCCGCTCTGCGTGCCAGGGGCGATCTTGACTCTTACCTTGCCGTCGACGGTGGGCACTTCGGCTTGGGTTCCTAAAATGGCGTCGGGGATGGTGATGAACAGGTTGTAGATCAAGGTGCTCTCATCGCGCTCGAATTCGGGATGCGGCTCTTCTTCAATGAGGACGAGCAAATCGCCATTCACGCCGTTGTGCGGCCCAGCATTGCCTTTGCCGCGCACGGTGAGCTGCATGCCTTCGCCCACGCCGGCAGGGATGTCAATCTCAATGACTTCATCACCTTTCATGATACCTTCGCCACCGCAGTGGGTACACTTCTTCTTGATGACGGTGCCCGTACCATTACAGGTGGGACATACCGAGGCGGTCTGCATCTGTCCGAAGAAGCTGTTGACGGTCTGCACCACTTGCCCGCGACCGTGGCAGGTCGGACAGGTCTCAGTGGAGCCATCCTCAGAGCCGCTGCCATGGCAATGTGTACATGCCACGTACTTGCTCACCTTGATTTTCTTCTTTACACCGTGGGCAATCTCTTGCAGGTTCAGCTTTACTTTCACGCGGATGTTGGAGCCGCGTTGTTTGACAGTACCTCCACGGCTGCTGCCACCTCCGCCAAAGCCGAAGCCGCCACCGAAGCCGCCGAAGTCGAAGCCACGGCCGAACACGCTGTTCAAGATGTCGTTCAAATCGAAGTCGCCGAAGCCACCGAAGCCGCCGCCGCTGGCCGAGCCACCGTCCATGCCGGAGAAGCCATACTTGTCGTAGCGTGCCTTCTTGTTGGCATCGCTCAATACGGAATAGGCCTCCGAGGCTTCCTTGAAGTTTTCCTCGGCGGTCTTCTTCTCGGCATCGGTGCCGTTCACCCACTTGTCGGGATGCCATTTCAAGGCGGCCTTACGGTAGGCGCTCTTTATCTCATCGGGTGTGGAGCTCTTGTTGACCCCCAGCACCTCGTAGTAATCTCTTTTTTCTGCCATTATCTAAAGTTTCCTTTCTTTTTCATGAGTTCTTGTTGTCGCTTTGCGTCATTGCGAGGAGGAACGACGAAGCAATCCAGGAATTAAAGTTTATTGTCTGGACTGCTTCGTGCCTCGCAGTGACGCGAAGCGTGTCAATTCCCAACCACGACTCGCGCAAAGCGTATCACCTTGCCATTCAGCTTGTAGCCTTTCTGGATGACATCCAAGACTTTGCCTTTCTTGTCTTCCTCAGGCGCGGGAATCATTGTCAAGGCTTCGTGCTCATCGGTGTTGAACTCGACACCCATGGCCTCGATCTCCTCCAAACCTTTCTTTTTCAAAGTGTCTTTCAACTTGTTGAAAATCAAGGTAACGCCTTGTAGGTCGGCCTCGTTGCCGTTTTTCTCCATGTTTTGCAATGCACGCTCGAAGTCATCCAATACGGGCAGGATGTCCTTGATGACGTTCTCCGAAGCTGTAACGGTCAAGTCCAGCTTCTCCTTGGCCGTGCGCTTGCGGAAGTTGTCGAATTCCGAGAACAGGCGCAGATATTTGTCGTTCAACTCGGCATACTTTGCCTTTTCCTCTTCCAAAGCCTTCTCCTGGGCGTGACGAATCTTGAACCGCTTTGACTTTTTGTCCGAAACCTTGTCATCTGGAGCCTCTTTGGCTTCAGCGGTTTCTTTTTGTTTTGTCTGTTTGTCGACGGATTCTTGACTGTTCTCCATGTCGGGGTTGACGGTGTCTTTCAAGGCATCGTCTTGATTGTTAACGTTTTCGTTTTCTGTCATAATATGTGTGTTTTGCTATTATTTTCCATTTTGCGCTAAGACATATCAAATCCTTTGCCAAAGCGAAGGTTTTGACAAAATGGCAGGGAAAAGGAATGCAATGCTTAGAGGCGCTCGATGATAGGTCCGTCGAGACTGAGGGCGTTGACGCGCTTGTCGATGTATTGGTAACCGCGCTCAATCTGGTCGCTGTTGTCGATGATGCTGGTGCCGTCGGCGGAGAGGGCAGCGATGAGCAAGGCGACACCGGCGCGGATGTCGGGCGAGGCCATGCGGATACCGCGCAGATTGTGTGAATGGTCAAGGCCGATGACGTTGGCACGGTGCGGGTCACAAAGGATGATCTGCGCGCCCATGTCGATGAGCTTGTCGACGAAGAACAAGCGGCTCTCAAACATCTTTTGGTGGATGAGTACGGTACCTTTGGCTTGCGTGGCTACCACCAATACGATACTGATCAAGTCAGGCGTGAAGCCGGGCCAAGGCGCATCGGCCACGGTGAGGATGCTGCCGTCCATGAAGGTCTGCACCTCGTAATGGTCTTGGGCTGGGATGAAGATGTCGTCGCCACGGTATTCCATCTGAATGCCGAGCCTGCGGAACACGTCGGGGATGATGCCCAACTGTGTAATGCCTGCATTCTTGATGGTGATTTCGCTGCCTGTCATGGCGGCCATGCCTATGAATGAGCCTACTTCAATCATGTCGGCAAGCAAGGTGTGCTCGGTTCCATGGAGTTTGTTTACTCCGTTGATGGTCAAAAGGTTGGAACCTACGCCCTTGATGTCGGCACCCATGTTGTTGAGCATGGTGCAGAGTTGCACGAGGTAAGGCTCGCAAGCGGCATTGAAGATGGTGGTGGTGCCTTGTGCCATCACAGCGGCCATGACGATGTTGGCCGTGCCAGTCACCGAGGCCTCGTCAAGGAGCATGTAGCAGCCTTTCAGGCCACCGCGCTGCACTTCGACTTCGTAGGAGTTGAAATCAAAGATGGCACCAAGTTTTTGGAGACCGATGACATGGGTGTCCAATCTGCGCCGACCGATTTTGTCGCCACCGGGCTTGGGCATGTAGGCCTTGCCGAAGCGAGCCAGCATGGGGCCAGTCATCATCACGCTACCTCTTAGCTTTGAGGCTGTTTTTTGATAAGCAGTCAGATGGAAGTAGTTGAAATTGATGTCTTTGGCCTGTAAAACGATGTCGTGCCTCGTAGGACGTTCAACGGTCACGCCCATACCTTCCAACAGAGCGATCAGGTTGTTGATGTCCAAGATGTCGGGCAGGTTGTGGATGGTGACTTTCTCGTCGGTGAGCAGACAGGCACAGAGGATTTGCATGGCCTCGTTCTTCGCGCCTTGCGGGATGATTTCGCCCTGCAGCTTGCAGCCGCCTTTGATCTTCAGTGATGCCATAGTGTTCTTTTTTTGGGGGCTTTAAGCTATCAGCAGCCAGCAATCAGCTTGCTTCGACAGTGGCTGATAGCTGATTGCTGATAGCTGACGGCTTATTTATAGTTTTCCTAACTCTTGCATGCGCTTCTTATACGCCGGGTTGTTCGGGTTGTTCATGTTGGCCTTCAGGTTCGGCACTTTCTTCTTTTTCTTCTTGCCTTGCTGTTGTTGTGGTTGCTTGGCTTGTGGTTGGACTTTCCCAAGGTCAGCGTTGCTGTTCAGCTTCGACTCTTCGGAGATGACAAGGCGTCCGCCGCTGATGTTTTTCAGGTCATCGATGATGACTTGGTCGTTGACAACGCTCTTGTTCCATTCTATGTAGTTGCGTTTCATCTGTCCAGCCAACGAGTAGGCGAGAGCCTCGCGCACTTCCTCGTTTTCCTCCTGCGAGGCTGCCTCTATCATCTTGATGAGGTATTGGCCGTAGTGGCCATATTTGATATCATTATTCTGATAACCAATGTGTTGTGGTTTGCTTTGCTTTTCCAGCGGGACAGGAGGGGCATAAGGACTATCCACATCGAGGTTGTAGCCCGAAATCATGTAGAGGTGGTCCCAGAGTTTGTGCTCGTAGTCGCTCGACTGCTTGATGTTCGGGTTCATCTGCACCATCACGCTGATGATGTATTTTGCGGCTTCGGTGCGCTGCTCCCGGTCTTCAATTTCGGGCAGTTTCTTGATCATTTCCTGCACGCAGCGGCCGTATTCCGAAATGACAATCTGTTCTTTCTCTGTATTATAGGTTAAACCTGGTTTGTTCATTGTGATTCAATTTTGGTGCAAAGATAGAGTTTTTTATTTGATTATCCCCAATCGCGCAAACTTCAGCATGAGCATTTTCACACCAGCCATGTCGAATTGGACACTCGCCTTCTTGTTCGCCCCTGCGCCTTCAATGCTTAATATGGTGCCTGCACCAAACTTGGCGTGGATCACGCGCATGCCTTCCTGCAAAAGGTCGGGGTTGGAAGGCTCAAAGTCCTTTGGCACTGCGGGTTGGTTGAAACTCGGCTTGGCAAACGAGGGCGTTTCCTCTAGTTTGCGGAAGCCGTGCTGCTCGGGTTCGTTGATGCGTCGACCGAAAGGACGTCCGCCCATGGGCGAGGTGCCTCTGAACGAGGCCTTCTGCGTCTGTTCGATAAGGCTCGCGTCAATTTCATCAACGAAGCGCGAACGCTCGCTGAGGGTGAGGTTACCGTAACGGTAGCGTTGCTCGGCATAGCTCAAAGTCAGTTTGGTCATGGCGCGGGTGATGGCCACGTAGAACAAACGGCGTTCCTCTTCCAGCTCTTCTCTCGTGCTGAGGCTGAGGATGCCAGGGAAGAGGTTCTCTTCCATGCCGACGACATAGACATAGGGGAACTCCAAGCCCTTGGCCGAGTGTACGGTCATCAGGCTGACGAAGTCCTCCTCGGGGTCGTCTTTCTTCATCTCGCTGTCGGTGAGCAGGGCCACGTCTTCCATGAACTGCACCAGATCGACGCGTGCGGTCTCGCCAGTGGTCTCATCTACCTGACGGTCACTGAACTCCATGATGGCGTTGAGCAATTCCTCCACATTTTCGACCCTCGACACGCCCTCAGGACTGTCGTCTTCCTTCAGCACCTTGATGAGCCCGATGGTGTTGGTGATGTGTTTGGCCAGTTCGAAGGCGTTCATCTTGGCTTGCAAGCTTTGGAAGCTCTTGATCATCACCATGAAGTCGCGGAACTTGTTGACGGTACCCATGTTGAAGTCCTGTGGGAACACATTGTTTTCCATACACTTCCAGATGCTTGTGCGTTGCTCGTTGGCGACGACCATCATACGCTCAATGCTGGTCTTGCCGATGCCACGGGCTGGGTAGTTGATGATACGCAGCAAGGCCTGCTCGTCCTCGGGGTTGATGATGACGCGGAAATAGGCCAGTAGATCCTTGATTTCCTTGCGGTCGTAGAATGAGAGACCGCCATATATCTTATAAGGTATGTTCTGTTTGCGCAACGCCTCTTCCATCGAGCGGCTCTGGGCGTTGGTGCGGTAGAGGATGGCGAAGCTCTTGTTGGGCAGGTGGCGGGTCATCTTGTACTGGAAGATGCTGTTGGCCACCATGGTGCCTTCCTCGGTGTCGCTGTTGGCATGGATGAGGCCGATGAGTTCGCCTTTCTCCTTGTCGCTCCACACTTTTTTCTTGATTTGGTCCTTGTTGTGCGCGATGACGGCGTTCGAGGCATTCACGATGTTTTGGGTGGAACGGTAGTTTTGCTCCAGCCTAATCAGCTTATAATCAGGGTAGTCGTTCTTGAAGTTGAGGATGTTCTGGATGTTGGCGCCACGGAAGGCATAGATGCTTTGGGCATCGTCGCCCACCACGCAAATGTTCTCGAACAACGCCGCGATGCGCTTCACAATGAGGTATTGGGCATAGTTGGTGTCCTGGTATTCGTCGACGAGGATGAACTTGAAGTGGTTCTGGTATTTGTAGAGCACGTCGGGGTTGTCGCGCAGCAGCACATTGGTGAAGTACAAGATGTCATCGAAGTCCATGGCGTTGGCACGATGCAGACGCTCGTTGTAGAGCTTGAACAGCTGCCCGATGAGCGGCTTGTTGGCCTTGCGGTCGGCCTCTTGGACCTCGGGGTTGTTGGCATAGTCTTCGGGCGAGAAGAGGCTCGACTTGGCCGAACTGATGCGGGCCAGCACCTGTTTGGCAGGGTAGACCTTGGTATCGAGGCTCAAGTCTTTGAGTATCTGCGTGATGAGAGCCTTCGAGTCATCCGTGTCGTAAATCGAGAAATTGCTCGTGAAGCCAATTTTCTCTGCCTCGATGCGCAAAATCCTCGCGAAGATGGAGTGGAAGGTGCCCATCCATACGTTGCGGGCGTCGCTGGCGTTGACGAGTTGCATGATGCGTTCTTTCATCTCGCGGGCGGCCTTGTTGGTGAAGGTGAGAGCCATGATGCTGAAGGGGTCGACGCCCTCCTGAATCATGTAGGCGACGCGGTAGGTGAGGGCGCGGGTCTTACCCGAACCGGCACCTGCAATCACCATCACGGGGCCTTCTATAGTGGTAACGGCCTCTCTTTGAGGCTCGTTGAGGTCTTTCAATAGGTCAATCATTTATAGCTGGTTTAGAACTAAAGGTAATATGTTTTTAAATCAAGGCTGCACCGCCTTGTCTGCAATCCCATATAGATGCGATGTATACGCCGTCATCCTCAACAAAATAATACACTTGGCCACTTGTTCGCTTGCAAATTCACTATAGAACTGGTGAATGGCATCAAGTTCGTTGGAAGCCCTTCTCAGCCAATGGATTTCAAACGCCATAACGCTCGCAGATGGATGAGTGGCTTATGTAGTTTCCGCTTTGGTAATCAGCTTCAGCTTCCCGAAGCGACATTTCCATCTGCTCATGGGTGTAAGCACATGGCAAAGTCCTTCCACTGAGAATGGCAACTGCTTCGGCTAGCAGTTCTTCACTCTCGGTCTGTGACACAAGCAACGAAGCCCGCTGTCGCAAAGCAATAAGTGCATCATAATTCATCGAATGGGATCTTTCCTGTACAGTTTCCATTTTGGAGTGTTTTATAGCTGCAAAAGTACAATTTTTCCTTGAACTGCAAAAGGGATGAATGAAAAAGTCCTACCTGAAACATTATCAGATAGGACTTAAGGCTTTTTCGTGACCCGGCTGGGGCTCGAACCCAGGACCCCAACATTAAAAGTGTTGTGCTCTACCTGCTGAGCTACCGAGTCATCCTTGCTTCTCCTAAAAGGATAGGGGGCTAAAGCGGCTGCAAAAGTACAGCTTTTTTCATTATCACTGACTTTTTCAGCCAAATTTTTTTTCATTCATCCAACAATCCTTTGCCCTGACGGATGATAACTATTTCATTGTCAGTGCAATCCACTACGGTGCTTTCTTCGTTCTCGCCCGCGCCGCCATCGATGATGATGTCCACCAAGTCCTTGTAACGGTCGTGGATCTCTTCAGGGTCGGTGAGGTAGGGGTTGATTTCATCTTCTTCGTCGGCCAAGGAGGTAGTCATGATGGGCGAGCCGAATTCCTTGACGATGTTCGTGATGATGGGCTGGTCGGGGATGCGGATGCCGATGGTTTTCTTCTTGCTTTGGAAGATGCGCGGGATGTTGTTGTTGGCCTCCAAAATGAAGGTGAAGGCTCCCGGAAGGTTGCGCTTCATCATCTTGAACACATCGTTGTTGATGGGCTTGGTGAACTCACTCAACATGCTGAGGTCGTGGAAGATGAACGAGAAGTTGGCCTTCTCTTTCTTGATGCCTTTGATCTGGCAGATGCGCTCGAAGGTGCGCGGGTTGTTGATGCAGCCGCCCAAGCCGTACAAGGTGTCGGTAGGGAAGATGATGGTGCCGCCGTCGGACAAGCATTCCAGGATCATCTTGACGTAGCGCGGGTTGGGATCGGTAGGGTAGAGTTTGAGTATCATAGGCTTACAGAAAATTTCGGCAAAAATAGTTATAATTGTTGAATCGATGGATGTTTAATTGTTGAATTGTTGAATTAGATGAGCATAATTAGTTTGCATAATCAACTTGTTGAGATTCCCTAGCGGGAATGGAGTCCGTTCGTTTTTTTACATGTGGCGGCTGTGGAGCTTACGAATAGTCAACTTGTTTATGCCGCCGCTTAATTACTATGACTTAACTCCATTCCCCGCAGGGGAATCTATTGCATACAGTTCGATTTTGAATAGTTACTTAATTGTTGAATTTCAATCATCAGCTTTGGCCCATCCGTACAAATCGGGAGCTTGCGACCCCTAAATTGTCGAATCCAAATCCGTAAAAATCTGTATAATCCGTAGTTATAAAAAAACAAATAATCTGAAATCTTTTGTTGCTGCAATAACTTTTTTCCCTACTTTTGCAGTCCATCTACGGGACACCTCCCGCAGATGTTTTTTGTTTTTATAACCTTAAATTGAAAACACTATGGGCGGCTTCTTTGGCACTGTTTTGAAACAACCCTGCGCGCAGGATTTGTTCTATGGCATTGACTATCACTCACATCTCGGCACCAAGCGCGCCGGTATGGTGACCTACGACGGCGAACGTTTCCACCGTTCGATCCACGACATTGAGAACTCCTATTTCCGTACCAAGTTCTGCGACGAAATGGGTGCGAACAAATTCACCGGCAACCTCGGCATCGGCGTCATCAGCGACACCGACCCGCAACCCATCATCGTCAACTCGCATTTGGGCAAGTTCGCCATCAGCACTGTGGCCAAAATCAACAACATCGATGAGCTGGTCGACCACTGCCTCGCTAACAAGCAGCACTTCGCCGAGCTGAGCATGGGCTTCACCAACCCCACCGAACTGGTGGCCCTCCTCATCACCCAAGGTGAGGACTTCGTGGACGGCATCAAGAACGTGTACGAAAAGGTGAAAGGCTCCTGCTCGATGATCATCCTCACCGAAGACGGCATCATCGCCGCTCGCGACTACCTCGGCCGTACCCCCATCGTGGTGGGAAAGGGCGAGGAAGGCTATGTGGTGGCTTCCGAGAGCCACAGCTACATCAACCTCGACTATATGACTTGCTACAATGTTGGCCCAGGCGAAATCGTTAAGGTGACCGTCGATGGCGTGCAGCAGCTGCTGGCGCCCAACCCGAAGAAGCAGGTGTGCTCCTTCCTGTGGATCTATTATGGCTTCCCCGCCACCGACTATGAGGGCATCAACGTGGAGGAGGCGCGCTACAACGAAGGCCGCGAGATGGGCAAGCACGACTATGTCGACATCGACTACGTCTCTGCCATCCCCGACTCGGGCATCGGCATGGCCTTGGGCTACTCCAATGTGCGCAAGGTGCCGTATATGCGTGGCGTTGTGAAGTACACCCCCACCTGGTCGCGGAGCTTCATGCCTGTCAACCAGAGCCAAAGGGAGCATGTGGCCAAGATGAAGCTCATCCCCAACCGCGCCTTGTTGGAGGGCAAGAAGGTGGCCTTCTGCGACGACAGCATCGTGCGTGGCACCCAGCTGCGCGACAACGTGAAGATGCTCTACGACTACGGTGCCAAGGAGGTGCATGTGCGCATCAGCTGCCCGCCCTTGATGTACGGTTGTCCTTTCCTCAACTTCTCGGCTTCGAAGAACATCCTGGAGCTCATCACCCGCCGTTGTGTGGAGGAGTTGGAAGGCGACCAAAACGCCAACATCGAGAAGTATTGCGACCCGACCACACCAGAGTACGCCAATTTGATTGAGATGCTCCGCAAGCACGTCGGTGTGGATTCGCTGAAGTTCAACACTTTGGAGAGCGTAGTGAATGCCATCGGTCTGCCCAAGTGCGAGCTTTGCACGCACTGCTTCGACGGCTCGAGCTACGGGCATTGAATTCTATGCTGATGTCCTGAAATCGGCGGTAATGCTGCGAAAAAAGTTATCAACACCTGTTGATAACTAAACCTTTTGTTTGAAAAGTTTTCGCCACACCTTATTTAATAAAAGAGTACTTTTGCACCCGAAAAGAAGTAGCCTCTTTCGGGGAGAGATTATAGTGTATATATAATAAACAGATAGTTAAACGTAAAGCGTAATGAAACGGTTAAAAACAAACCATGGCAATAAATGAATATAAAAGCGACAACCCGATGACCACAGCTAGTGAACCAGCTGTTGCCTACCGTGAAAACTTGACCATGAACGGGGTAATACAAAGCCCTAACATGACCGTGGATGAGTATTTTGATGAGATTGAAAAAACTTTGGATGAACTTGAAGCCAAGAGCACAACGCCTCCGCCATGCCAATACACGGAAGAAGAAGTCGTGCAACATGTCCTGAAAGCCACCGCCGATGTTGATGCGGGCAAAGACCTTATGACCCATGAAGAATTTGAAGCCCTTGTAGCATCATGGTAAAAGTTGTTTGTTGTCGTAATTCGCAGATATAAACTCATTTACCTCTATGAAAACGAAACCTGCTCGATACTGATGGCTTGGGATTGTCGACAAAACCCCAATTCATTGAAAAACAGCGACAGGTTTGAATCATGAATCTTTGAATCTTAAATCATAAACAATCAAATAACAACCATTTAAACAACAAAACAAAAAATGAAAAGGAGATTTACAATCCTATCCGCAGCCCTCGCGCTGCTCGTAAGCCTCGCTATCCCGATGGGGGTGTGGGGACAGACAACGTATGAGCAATTGACTTCAATTGCTAATATTGATGAATCCGCTCAATACGTTCTCGGTATAGATGGAACAGGTTTCCACTATGAAGGTACGTCTTCATGGGGCAAAACCGCTCTTCCATCTGCACAGACTCCAATTTACTACACACTGACAAAAGCAACAGACGGCAATTCATTTACTGCTCATGCCACTATTAGCGGAACAACCTATTATTTGCAAATCCCAACAAGTAACACATTCAGTATGGCTACCTCGACTGGAACCAATACTGATATCATCATTGGAACAACTCAAGTTTCAGGTACTAACTATGCTGTTGCTAATAAAACCACCACGGCTCGCCACCTACGTATCAATGGAACGAGTGGTTTGCGTTCGTATGCTGGTACGACTGGTACAATGGCTTTCTTCTATAAAGTTGTCACTAGTAGCTCCAACACTTATACTGTGACCTTCGATGCTGGTGACGGCACCTTCGTAGGAAACACCGATTTCCCGAACACAAGCAACACAAAACCTGCTGGAACTTACAACCTGCCCTCTGCAACACCTGCAACAGGTTATACTTTCGATGGTTGGACTGCTACTGGAATCAGCACTCCTATTACTGGCAGCTATACGGTTTCTAGTAATATTGAATTCACTGCGCAATATACTCAAAACAGTGGAAGTGGTACAGTGACTGCAACCTTGACTCAGAGTAATCTTGAACTGACGGGAAGCTATTCATCGAATACTTCGAAAACTATTGATGGTATTACATATGTTCATACGGACTTGATGAAGAACAATTCGAATATTCAAGCCAAAGCATCAACTGGCACAATCAAGAATACTACAGCGTATCCTGGAGACATCACCAGTGTCGCCATTACCCACAGCGGAACAGCAAGGGCTACAACTATTAATGGTAGTGCCGATGGAACGAATTGGACTCAAGTAGCAACTGGTTCAGGTTCAATCACTGCCGATTTTAGCGGAAGGGGTTATAAGTACTTCCAAATTACAAGAGGGTCTAATGCCGCGTATTGGGAAAAAATTGATATTACTTATTCTACCACCAGCAGTTCACTCACAGATAGTGATTTGGCCATTACTAACGCTTCAACAACACTTAGCTTTGACCTTTACAACAATAGTGCTGCTCAAACCATCACTTACACCACTTCCAGCACGGGTTCAATCACCATCACTCCTGCAAGTCCAACGGAGTATTTTAGCTATGTCCACGATGCAACTGCTAAGACCATAACAGTGACTCCTACAGCTGTGACCCCAAGCGCTCAAACCGTTACCATCAACCAAGCCGCTGATGATGACTATTATGCTGGATCAGCTTCATTTACGGTTTCTATTGCCAACAGCGATCCTAATGTCCCTGGCACAGTGAACAATCCTTACACTGTTGCTCAAGCCCGCGCTGCCATTGATGCCAACACGGGCATTACAGGTGTATATGCCACAGGTATAGTTTCGCAAGTCGATAGCTACAACAGCAATTATCATTCGATTACTTATTGGATTTCAGATGACGGCACTACTACTAATCAGTTGGAAGCATACGGCGGTATTTCAGGCATTACTGGTTGGACATTCGCTTCTAAAGATGACATTGAAGTTGGTGCTACAGTTGTAATTTATGGTAACTTAAAGAAATATAATAGCACTTATGAGTTTGATGTCAACAACGAACTTGTATCTTATATGGCTCCTCAGCACGCTGTCGAAGCTCCCACCTTCAGTCCTGCTGCTGGTACTTTCACCACGGCTCAGACTGTAACCCTCAGCTGTGCCACAACTGGTGCCACCATCTACTATACTCTTGATGGCACAGAGCCCACCAGTGCAAGCACGCAATATACTGCAGCACTCACTATTTCTTCCACTACAACGGTTAAAGCCATTGCATACGTTGGTACGGATGCCAGCACTGTTGCCACGGCTACATACCATTTCTGTTCAGCTGAAGATCCATATACTGTAACAGAAGCCTTAGCTTTCAACGAATATCCGGCCAACGGCATCTATGTCCGTGGCATTGTCTCCACAGCTCCAACAAGCCTGAGCAGTGGTATGCTTACCTATTCTATTTCCGTTGACGGTGAAGCTACGAACGAACTTGAAGTCTATAAAGGAAAGGGTTTAAACAATGAAGCCTTCACAGCAGTTGACGACATCCAAGTGGGCGACATCGTTACCATTTACGGTAATGTGGTGATTTATTATGGCACCAAAGAGTTTACCACTGGCAACTATCTTGTAAGCTTTGAGCGTCCTGCCCGGGAATACACTTTGACGGTAACTTGTTCTGAAAATGTTGAGATTTTCACCTTCGTGGGAGAATCAACTGATCCAGGAGTGGAAGGCTCCACAACGTTGCAAGTGACTAATGGCACTGAAGTTGGCTTAAGCGTGAGTGTTCCAGAAGGCTATATTCTCACTTTGATGGTGGATGGTCAAAACGTCACCTCACAACTTGATGAAACAGGTTGGTACGAATTCACCATGCCTACTCATGATGTCACCGTTATTGCTACTGCATCTGTAGCACCTGTTGTGACCACCAATACCTACACTTTGGCTACCAGTATCGAAAGCGGCAAGCAATATATTATTGTTGGTTGGGCAAATGGTACTCCTTATGCCATGGGTTATCAAAAGAGTAACAACAGACACGCTGTTGAGATTTCTGTTACAGGTGATGGTAACGAAAATGCCTCTGCAACTATTGCTAATACTGAAACAAATGCTCACGAATTTACAATCATTAGCCTTGGAGAAGGTTTCTATTCCATCGAGGACGCAACTAATTCGAGCGGTTATCTCTATGCAGCAAGTAGCAGTTCAAACCATTTGAAGACAGAATCAACACTTAGTGATAACAGCCGTTGGGAAATAACTGTCAATTCCGAAACAGGTCTTGCCAGTGTTGTTGCAACCAATAGTTCCAACCGTAATGTGATGCAGTTCAATAACAGCGACAAGCTCTTTGCCTGCTATGCTACAGCCAGTCAGCATCCTGTTTACCTCTATGTGAAGGATGAACCCCGAACCTACACCAAGTCTATTGCTGGTTGGGATGTTGGCGAAGAAGAAAATGCTTTTAATTTCTACCTTATCGCTTCGCCTATCGGTGATGTCGATCCCACATCTGTCACCATCACTAGTGAAGATCCAGACGTTCCCACTGGTGTGACCAATATGGTCTCCAGTGATTTCGACCTCTATTATTTCGACCACAATAGGGATAAGGAATGGGTCAACTATAAGCAGCCGGTCGAAGGTGAAACCTCTGGCTTCAACCCTGGCTTCAACGTCCTTGAAACTGGCAAGGGCTACCTCTACGCCAACAAGTATGATGTCACCTTGGTCTTCACGGGCACAGGCATCACCTCTGGCGAGCAAACCATCCCGTTGGCCTATTACGAGGAAGGCGATGGCTTTACCATTGATTTGCCAGGTTGGAACCTTCTGGGCAACCCCTTCGCTGAGACTGCCTACCTCACCACTAGCAATTCCGGTATCACCACCAACTTCTACACCATGGATGCGTATGGCGTTTACCTTCCTGTCACAAACGGTAGCATCGAAGCCATGGAAGGCGTGTTTGTC